>QHZB01000183.1 GCA_003224525.1 Acidobacteriota bacterium
TATTGATCAACAGCAGCTTGGGAAGTGCTACGGGAATCCAGTCGCGCACAAGCGCATTGGTGCGCGGGTCGAGCGTGGGAAGTCCCTGACGCACCACGTAAGCACTGCTGAACGAGACAAACAGCATGAGGACCGGGGTCAGCGCGACAAGCAGCCCAAGGCGCGCCCGGCGCAAACGCGTTGCGTAATCCGGCAATCCCGGACCGGAGCCATCATCACCGCCGCCACGCACCGGAGGCAGGATGCCATCACCGCCCAACGAGATTCTGGGATCGTCTACTGTCGCGGTTGTGGAGAAGGTTACCATATTCAACTAGTGGGCCGGCTTGATTTCCGGATCGGTCTGCATCACGTAATCGCGGGGCGCGCCGGGCACGCTGTACTCATAAGGACCATTGTGGACGACGGGCGTGCGTCCGCCAAAATTGTCGTGAGGTGGCGGCGTCGCCGTGGTCCACTCGAGGGTAGTCGCTTCCCACGGATTGTCGCTGGCCTTCGTCCCCTGGAACATGCTCCAAAAGAGATTCACAAGAAAGATCAATTGACCGGCGATCGTGACAAACGCCGCGTAAGTGATGAATTTCTGCAGCGGAATCAGGCCGTGCAGATAGCTGACCTCGGTCATCTGCGAGTAGCGGCGCGGCATCCCCGCCATACCCAGGTAATGCATGGGCATGAAGATCGCGTACGTCCCGATGAAACTGAACCAGAAGTGCCAGCGCGCCATCGATTCGTTCATCATGCGTCCGAACATCTTGGGAAACCAATAATAGGTCGCCGCAAAGATGCCGAAGATGGAGGCCACTCCCATGATGAGATGGAAGTGCCCGGGCACGAAGTAAGTGTCGTGGAATTGAATGTCGAGCACGGGCTGCGCGAGAAAGGGGCCGCTGATCCCGCCGGAAACGAAAAGCGAGACGAACCCGATCGCAAAAAGCATGGGTGAAGTAAAACGGATCCGTCCGCGCATGAGCGTACCGAGCCAGTTGAATGTTTTTATGGCCGAAGGGACCCCAATGCCCATGGTCATAATGGAAAAAGCGAAGGCGGTATAAGGGCTCATACCACTCATGAACATGTGATGTCCCCAGACCATGAAGCCCAGCAAACCAATAGCCAGGATGGCGTACACCATGGCCTTATAGCCGAAGATGGGTTTGCGCGAGAAGACGGAGAGCAGCTGCGAGCACATCCCCATGGCCGGCAAGATCGCGATGTAAACCTCCGGATGGCCGAAGAACCAGAACAGGTGCTGCCACAAAAGCGGCGAGCCGCCTTTATGCCCCGTGAGCTGGCCGTTGATGGTGACCAGCGGCACGAAAAAGCTGGTTCCCAGGTTGCGGTCCATCAACAGGAGAATCCCGGCAGAGAGAAGCACGCCGAACGCGAGCAGGCCGAGGATCGCAGTCACAAACCAGGCCCAAACGGTCAAGGGCATGCGCATCATAGTCATGCCCTTGGCGCGCATATCGAGCGTTGTGGTGATAAAGTTCAGCGCGCCCATCAGCGCACCGATGCAGAAAATAGCGATACTGATGATCCACAAGTCCGCGCCCAGGCCCTCGCCCGGTCCAGTTGATTGGATGGCGCTCAGCGGCGCGTAGCCGGTCCAACCATGCAGAGGTGCTCCTCCGGCCACGAAAAAGGCCGCGAGCATCACGATAAAACCGAGAAAGGTGGTCCAGAAGGAGAGCATGTTCAGGACCGGAAAAGCCATATCCGGCGCGCCGATCTGAATGGGCAGGAAGTAGTTGCCGAAGCCGCCCTGTGGCGCGGTGGTGAGCACGAAGAAAACCATGATGGTGCCGTGCATGGTCACCAAAGTGAGATAAGTCTCCGGCTTGATGTCTCCCAGAAACGGCAAGATTGCGGTGGGCGCGACCAGATGAATGCGCATCAGCAGCGAGAGGAACATGCCGACAAACACCGCGGCCAGCGCGAGGAAGTAATACTGAAGGCCGATGACTTTATGATCGAGACTGAAGACCCACTTTCGAATGAACCCCTGGGGGCCCGCGTGCGCGTGAGATTCCTGGGCAGCGAATTCGTGAGTAGCCATATTATTGCTTCTCGGCCTCCCGTGCCGCCAACCATTTGTCGAATTCTTCCTGACTGACGACCTTTAACATGCCGTGCATTTTGTAATGACCGAGCCCGCAAAGCTCGGCACAGAGAATTTCATATTCTCCCGTTTGTATGGGCGTGAAATGCATGTGGATCGCCAGGCCGGGTACCGCGTCCTGCTTGAATCGCATCGTAGGAATAAAGAAACTGTGGATGACGTCGTGGGCGCGCAAAATCACTTCGATCTCGCGGTTCACCGGCGCCACCATCGTTCCCGTCACGACATCGTCTTTGGATGCGGGGTCTTTCGTATCGAGACCCAGCGCCGCTTCGCCGCCGGCCGAGGCATCCTCAAGCTCCGGTTTCGTTGCGCCAAACTTGCCGTCCGGCCCGGGATAGCGGAAATACCAGGCGAACTGCATCGCCGTCACTTCCACTTGCACGGCGTTCTCTTCCGCGGCGCGGAAACGCTCCGAAGCCCAGATGGAGCTACTTGCGAGATTCATCCCCACAAAGAGGACGGTGGTCAGCACGGTCCAGACAATTTCCAGATTAGTGTTGCCGTGCGAATACGCCACTTTGGTAGCGGTACCGCGATCGCGATAACTCCAAACGAGGTATCCCAAGGCAACCTGAGCGGCAACGAAGACCACGCCCATGAGGATAAAGGTTGTCGTGAAGTGATGATCGATGCTGGCGGCCGCGACGGAGGCTCCGACTGGCAGCCACCAGGTCTTCGCCACGAAAAAATAGGTACTCACGAAGGTGATCAGCCAGATGATAATGAGAAGAATGAGGCCCATGCAGCACGACCCCCAAGTTGGATTCTCGGCCTTCCCCACTGAGGCCCTGTTCGAATGCTCTGCGATCGGAGAAGTGGGATATGCAAACCGGTGGCGAATATATCACAGCTTATTCTGAGCGCAAGCGGGTTCTTGCATCAATTCTTTTTGTTGACGAAGCTTCTTTTTGGAAAGAGCTCTTAATCGTTTCTGGACAACGCCGCAAAGACGCATTGACGAAATTTTTTGTTTTGAGTAATATCCGTTTCGTCTCTGGGGGGGTCCAGCGAAATGTTGAGGACCTCGCGATGTATTGGTATCAAACTTTTCAAATCCGACGGGCCCCGGACGCTCGCAGTGATCGCGTACTCTCTCTGTAGTTTGTCCGGTCCATCCGAAAGTCGTTTGGTATCCTGGGGACATTCATCCCCCCCTAACTTCGGACAAATCGAAATCATTCCTGAAGTGATTTGGAATTCGGGACCAATCTATTTTCGACCGCGGGGCGGTCAACGGGCCGGCAATCTGAAGGAGCAACGGGCGGCGCTTTCGGGGGCCGCCCATTATTTTCGAGGACCAGCAATCCAGGAGGTATCGCATGGCGGGCCCGGAGACTGATTCGGCCAAACCAAAGCCAGACGCAGCGAAAACATCCGCTGCCGGCGGCGGAGATGCAACCAGGTATGTTGGTACGCCTGCCGTGGGTACTTCCAAGGCTGCAGCTTCCGCGGGTCTGGCGACCGTGGGCCCGGAAGCCAGCCGAGTCAACGAACGGCGCCGGCGCCTGGTGTGGGTTGCTGTCACTGGATTCCTGGGCGCGTGGTTCATCGCCTTCCTTCGTTTTTTCCTTCCCCGCACGCTTTTCGAACCTCCCACCGTCTTCAAGATCGGCTACGCCTCTGACTATGCCTTGGGCGTGGATACCAAGTGGCAGCAGAAGTACCGCATCTGGGTGGACCGCACGCCGGATCGTGTATTCGTCATCTACGCTCGCTGCACTCACTTGGGCTGTACACCCGATTGGAAGGCCAGCGAGAACAAGTTCAAGTGTCCCTGCCACGGGAGCGGCTACGACAGTGAAGGTGTCAACTTTGAGGGGCCGGCGCCGCGTCCGATGGATCGCGCGCACGTGGAACTGGCGCCAGACGGTCAGATCATCGTGGATACTTCCCGGCTCTATCAGTGGCCCAAGGGACAACCCAGCCACTTCAGCGACCCGGGTTCATTTTTGCAAGTGTAATTCATGGCGCTTTGGGAGCACCCTCGGGCGTGAGGTAGCCGAGGGGAACTGATCGAGCCGCTATAGGACGGGAGAGCAGACGATGCCCGAAGAGAAGACTCCGAACGGAAAAAATGGCAAATCGGTTGGCCTGGTCGATCGCCTCAAGGCGGGCGTCAAGGAGGACCTCCAGTCCCTCAAGACGGACATGCCTGCAAAAGCGAAAGAACAAGTCGAGCTGCTCAAGAAACCTACAAAGACGCAAGTCTTCACCTCGATCTTCCGTCACAAACACGACGACACGCCGCGCAATCGCGCCTTGGGCGTGCTCTCCAACGTTTTCCTGCATCTGCATCCCGCCAAGATCAATCGTGACGCGGTGCGCTACAGCTACACCTGGGGCATGGGCGGCATCACCTTCTACTTGTTCATCGTGCTTACTCTTACCGGTGTGCTGTTGATGTTTTACTACCACCCCAGCAAAGTGCAGGCATTCCGTGATGTGCTGTACCTCGAACACGACGTTCCCTTCGGCAAATTGTTGCGCAACATGCATCGCTGGGCAGCGCACTTGATGGTGATTGCCGTCGAGCTTCACATGTTCCGTGTGTTTCTTACCGGCTCTTACAAAAAGCCGCGCGAGTTCAATTGGAACGTGGGCGTCATCCTACTGGTGCTGACCCTGCTGCTCTCCTTTACCGGCTACCTGCTGCCCGACGATCAGCTCGGCTTCTGGGCCGTGACCGTCGGCACAAACATGGCGCGCGCCACGCCCCTTCTCGGACACGAAGGTCCCTTCGGCGCGCAGTTAGGCATGACTCCGTATAACGACGTTCGCTTCGGGTTGCTCGGCGGCTCCATCGTGGACGCCAATGCCCTCCTTCGCTCCTACATCTGGCACTGCATCGGCATTCCCATCATCGCTTCCATCTTCATGATCCTGCACTTCTGGCGCGTGCGGAAGGATGGCGGCATCTCCGGCCCCGCGGCCGTGGTACTCGACTCCGAGATAAAGGAGGCGAAGAAGTAGCCATGGACTGGAAGCAACTCTGGGAAATCCTTTCTGCCGCGGACAACGTGCCGATCGTTGCCATGATTCCGCTGCTCGCCTTTTATATGTACCTGGCTTGGAAACAGGCGCACGCCAATGATCTGCTCATTGCGGAACTCGATGGCAATGCGGCGCTGGCGAAGACGCATCACCGCAAAGCGTGGCCCTTCAAGCCCGGGTGGGCGAAAGAAGTGCACGTCTGGCCGTTCCTGTTGCGCGTGGAATTCCTGGCCGCCATCATCGTCACCATCATCTTGATGGTCTGGTCCATCACTCTCAATGCGCCGCTGGAAGAACCGGCGAACCCCAACCTGACCATGAATCCGGCGAAGGCGCCGTGGTATTTCCTCGGCTTGCAGGAAATGTTGGTTTACTTCGATCCCTGGATCGCCGGCGTGGTCATGCCCACGCTGATCATCGTCGGCTTGATGGTGATTCCATATATAGATACCAACCCGTTGGGCGTCGGCTACTACACCTGGAAGCAGCGCAAGTTCGCCATTGGAACATTTTTGTTTGGCTTCATCATCCTGTGGGTCTCCATGATTTTCATCGGCACGTTTATCCGCGGACCCGGCTGGCAATGGTTCTGGCCCGGTCAGACCTGGGACCACAACCGGCTCATTTATGAAGTGAACCGCGACTTGCCGGATCTCTTCGGTATCACTTCAAATTGGGGCAAGGGCATCTTCGGAGCGCTCGTGGTCGGCGGCTTCTTCGCGATTGGCGGAATGCTGGTCCACGCATTTTTCCGGCGAAACAATCCGAAAGATTACAAGCGCATGAGCTTGCTGCAGTACTCGATCATGATGACGTTTCTGCTCACCATGTTCGGATTGCCGATCAAAATGCTGTTGCGGCTCCTTTTCCACATTAAGTATGTGTGGATTACACCCTGGTTCAACGTTTAGGAGGAATTGGTGCCCGAGAAGCCGCTCCCCGAAAACGACCCGGTCGTCAGCAAGTCGCTCGCCCCGCATTACGTCATCTCCATGGTGATCCTCATGGCCACGCTCTTTTGGGCTTTGTGGGATGAAGATTTTGGACAGCGGCCATGGAAAACTTTTCAGCACGAGTGGAAAGACCGCTACTCGACTTTCCTGAAGACGGCCCGGTCGCAATCGCGTGACTCGCAAAAGGAGATCGAGGGCAACGCCGACTACCAGAAGCTGAAACAAGATTACGAGAGCGCCAGCCAGAACGCCGCCCCGCGCATCAAGGAGATCAACGAAAAGCTGCGTGACTTGAGCGCAAAAATTCTGGCCGTGCAGAACGTTTTCACCGACCGGCGCGCCTATGTCAACGCCTTGACCTACAGCATCGAGACCGAGACGAGCGCTTCCTCCAAGCAGGGCAAACAAAAAGACTTGGAACAATACAAAAAAGAAAAGACCACCGTCGAGTTTCCGGATGGTAAGAAGCAGGACTTCGATTACGAGCACCTCGAAGAAACCTACAACGATCTGAAAAACGAGCGCACGCAATTAAGCGCGGAGCTCGGAGAGTTGATCAAGCCTGTGAACGAGCGCAAGGAAAAGCTCGACGCCTTCGTCTCCGAGCACATGGTGAGCCTCACTCCAACGCAGATGGCCGGATTGCAGGACAAGACCGAAGCCTGGACGCCGAAGATTCTGCAGATCAATGTGCCGGAGGCCAACATCGTCGACCGCTGTGAATCCTGTCACATGGGAATTCGCGAGCCCGTCATGCTGACCGCCGCTTCCATGTCCTTCAAAGGCAAAAAACCCGACGAGTACGCGCGCGCTTTCACCAGCCATCCGGAACCCGACCTCTTAAAAATTCACGATCCGGATAAGTTCGGCTGCTCGCCTTGCCACCAGGGCAACGGCCGCGCCACCACCAGCGTTGAAAAAGCACATGGCACGTACGAGCACTGGCTCTGGCCGCTCTTCGCCAGGGGCAATATGGAAGCCGGTTGCCAGACCTGCCATGCCGCGGACATGGTGCTGGTGAGCAACGACGTGGGCTGGACGCTCAGCGATGGCAAAGATCTTTTCCGCCAGCGCGGCTGCGTGGGCTGTCATCGTTACGAAGGCTATGACAAGGAACCCGAAGACCTGCTCTCCGTCGCGCAGCAAGTCAAGCAACTCGAGCAAGAGAAGAAAGACAACTTCAAGCAAGCGGATGATCTGATGAAACAAGCCGACAAGGCCGAGAGCAACGAGGAAGCCAACCGGCTGAACGAGCGCGCCATCGCGCTGAAGGTCACCAACAGCAAGCTGGAGCTGCGCATCGGACAACTCGACCGCTCCACCAAGAGCCTGCTGCAAGACATGAAAAAGGTCGGCCCCAATCTTAAGGACATACGCCTCAAGTTAAACAAGAACTGGATTCCGGTTTGGCTGAAGAAGCCCAGCGACTTCCGCGCCACAACCAAAATGCCGAATTTCCGGCTGAACGACGAACAGATCAAGGCCATCTCCGCGTACGTGTGGCAGTCGGCGCTCGCGGATCCCTTGCCCAAGCACAAACCGGGCAACGCCGCTCACGGAAAAGAACTGTTCGAAACGCGCGGCTGCCTCGCATGTCACTCCATCGGCGAAGGCGAGGAGTTGCAGGGCGGAACCTTCGCCGCGAATCTCACGCGCGTGGGTGAGAAGGACAACTACGACTACCTGGTGCGTTGGGTCCATAACGCGCGCGAGCGCACGCGTCCTTACTGCCCGTATGAAAAAAGGGACATCGGTCCAGAAGATTACAAGAAGAAGGGCCTGCCTTACGTCTTCGACCTGGGCCACAGCAGGTGCCCGAACGACGGTCACGAATTGCAAGTGCAGAACATGACCGTGATGCCCAGCCTCCGGCTTTCTCCGCAGGATGCGGAAGACGTGGCCAGCTATCTGGTCACCCTGAAAAAGCAGGAGCCGTCCGCATACGCTGATGCGTCGTTCATGGACGATCCGAATTTGAAGGCGGAGGGCAAGAAGTGGGTTCGCCACTTCGGCTGCGCCGGATGCCATGAAATCTCCGGGCTCGAGGACGAAGGCCGCATTGGAACGGAACTTACCATTGAAGGCAGCAAACCGATTGAGCGTTTGGATTTCGCACTCCTTACGGAAATTGCCCAGCGCGGTGGCAGCGAACCCATCACCGACCCAGACGATCAAGCGCGTCTCCCCGAAGGCCCCGCCAAACACCCCTGGTACGACCAAAAGGGCTTCTTCGAACACAAACTCGCGGAGCCGAACATCTGGGATAAGGGCAAGGACAAACCCGAAACGGAAAAACTGCGAATGCCGAACCTGCACCTGACCAAGGAACAGCTTCGCGCGCTCACCACTTTTCTGTTGGGCAGCCAGGAAAACCCGCTTCCTGCCAGCTATCAGTATCGGCCGTTGGATTACCGCCGCGATATTCAGGAAGGCTGGTGGGTGGTCAAGAAATATAACTGCATGGGCTGCCACCAGCTCATTCCCGGTCAACGCACCTCGCTCATGTCGATGACGCGCTATCAGGGTCCCGACGGACAGGAGCAGTTGCCTCCGAAACTCCTCACCGAAGGGGCGAGGGTTGATCCCGACTGGCTGCTCCGTTTCTTGAGAAATCCTTCTCTCAATGATAAAGACACCAATCGCAATGGCGTGCGCACCTACCTGCAAGTGCACATGCCAACATTCTCTTTTTCCGAAAATGAACTGGGTAAGCTGGTGCGCTTTTTCCAAGCCCTGGCGCGCCAGCCCTTCCCCTATATACCGGAAGAGGTTCCCGTGCTGACCGCCAAAGAAACCGAAATGGCGCGGAGCCTCTTCAGCAGCACCGCCGCGCCCTGCTTGAAATGCCACGCTACCGGCGATCCGGCTCACGACCGTACCGCCACTGCCCCCAACTTCCTGCAAGCCCGCGGACGTCTGAAACCCGATTGGATGGAACGCTGGATCATTGACCCGCAGGCCATCAGCCCGGGCACCTCCATGCCTTCCGGTCTGTTCAAGCGCGAGAACGATCACTGGGTCTTTTCTGGTCCTACGCCGCCTTCATTCCAGGGCTATGATAAGGATCAGACCAAGCTCCTGGTGGATTACATCCTCCAGCTCACCGCGGAAGAACAGCGGCGCGTCGGTGCCGCGACGGGTCATGCGCGGGCCGCAGCCGGCAGCTCGTCGTCCGGCGCGAAACCCGCCGGCAATGCTGGTCATGGTATGCCTGAATAGCTTTTCAACTGGCGCGAACTTTAAATTTCAAGAGAGGTACGGCGAAAACATGAAAACGAAAACTTCCATAGCAGTTTGGGGCTCGGCGGGTTTGTTGGGACTCGTCCTCCTCGCCGGATGCGGCAAAAAGGAAGGCGCCGAAGAGCAGCCCGCGGCTTCCAGCACTCCAGCGTCCGCGGCAGCCCCTGCCATCCCCATTGATCCCGCCACCGCAGCCTCCATCGTAGGCGTGGTGAAACTGGATGGCGAGGCCCCCAAGGCCGCCAAGATTGACATGAGCCAGGATCCTGCCTGCAAAGGCACAAACATGGCTGAGAATGTGATGGCCAGCGGAGGCCACCTCTCCAACGTGTTTGTGTACGTGAAAGATGGCTTGGGCAACCGCACTTTCGACATTCCCAAAGAGTCCATCACTCTCGATCAGAGCGGCTGCAAATACCATCCCCACGTGCTGGGCGTAGTGGTCGGTCAGACCATCAAGATCGTCAATAGCGATCCAACCACGCACAATATTCACCCCACGCCGAAGGACAACCGCGAGTGGAACGAGTCACAGCCTCCTCAGGCCGCCCCGCTCGAGAAAACCTTCGCCCGCGAAGAGATCATGCTGCCCGTGAAGTGCAACCAACACCCCTGGATGCGCATGTTCGTCAACGTGACCAAGAGCCCGTTCTATGCGGTCACCGGGCCGGACGGCAAGTTCGAGATCAAGGGCCTGCCGCCAGGCGATTACACCATCGCGTTCGTGCATGAAAAGCTGGGCGAACAGGACATGAAAGTCACGCTCGCCGCGAAAGACACCAAGACGGTGGATGCCACGTTCAAGCCCTGATCGCCGCAATCTTGTTTGTAGGGGCGCAGCATGCTGCGCCCCTCTTGGAGGGCGTCGGTGCCGTGAGGTGATTTCGGAAATCTCTTTCAAGCTGGCGATTTCGAGAGGACATCAAGAGAATCGAAAGCGATAACATGGGTTTCTGTTCTTACTAAGAACTTAGAACTGACTACCGCCAACTGCCTTTCCGAGGAGGTCCATTGCTTCCCGTGATGCTCCTGATTTCCATCTCGCTAGGCCTCATCCCACTCGCGGGGATTGCCTGGATCATCGTCACCGGCACCATCACCACCGTGGATGGTCTATTCGAGTGCCTGATTATGCTGAGCATCTCCGGGATTTTCTTCCTGAATGTTTTCTGGGAGCTTCGCGATCACGGTCTCCTGAGGAAGAGCAAGGCAGCGGAGCCCGCCAAGACGCCGCCACCCTCCGAAGAGAGTTAGGGACCAAGAGAAGACATGCCCAATCCTCCATCCTCTCCAGAAAATGGTGATCAACCAGAATTTGCTCGGCAAGATTCCTCGGAGATGCCTGCTTCGTCGCCGCATCACAAAATGTCCCCGCGGAATCGCGCGCTGTTTTTCCTCACCGCCTGGCTGATCGTCCTCATGCCGTTCCTGTTCTGGTGGAACACCTGGTTTGGGCGCCAGCTCTCCGGCAAGCAGATCGGCGAATTCCTGAACGATGAGAAGCATCCTCGTCACATCCAGCATGCCCTCGTCCAACTCGGCGAGCGCATGGGCCGCCACGACGGCGGTGTGCGGCCGTTGTACCCGGAACTGATCCGGCTGGCTGCGCATGCCGTCGAGGAAGTCCGCAATACCGACGCCTGGGTCATGGGCCTGGACACTTCTGGCCCCGGCTTCCACGAGACGCTCCTCAAGATGCTCCATGATCCCTCCCCGATGGTCCGCGGCAATGCCGCACTTTCGCTGATCCGCTTTGGCGACGCGAGCGGCCGTCCCTACATCGTCGCCCTCCTGCAACCCGCCAGAATCGTCGCCCCCGGCCCTGGCCGCGTGACCGACACCGACAAAGTGGGAACTCCCATTCATCAAGGCGGCCTGATTGCCAAGCTGCAAATCGACCGCTCAGCGGTCGCCTCTGAAAACGGCCAGCAAACGACCGAAGTGCGCTCCCCCATCAGCGGGCGCATCCGCACCCTCTCCGTGGCCACGGGAACGACTGTGGCGGCTGGGAGCGAGATCGCTTTCGTGGACCCCGGTGACGAACAAGTCTGGGAAGCCCTGCGCGCCCTCTATCTCGTCGGCCAGCCCGATGACCTGCCCGCCATCCGTCCCTACCAGCGCGAACTCCCAGAAATCTCCGACCGCCTCCGCCAGCAAGCCCTCCTCACCGAATCCTCCATCCGCGCCCGCGCCTCCGCTCGTCCCTGACACGCCTTGTAGAATTCTGAAAGTCGAATCGCGGAAAGGCGGAAGCCCCCGCCTCGTTTTTTGTAAGTGTTGCGGCTAAAAGACTTAAGGTTGTCATAAGTCCTTTGTTTGCAACACTCTAGGTGCGGAGATTGTACTAGGCCTCAGCAAGGTGTGAGCACAGAAACAATAGCAAGAAAGCGTTCGGGGCAGCCTGGTCTGGAACTTAGAGCTGGGGAGGACTGGCTTCAGTACGCCATGGGCCCGACTTCTTTTTCAACCTCGGCAATATCGACCATGACGATGGCATCCCACGGGCAGCCATCCAGGAAGCAGCCGTCCGGACCCTTGCTGAGGCACTTTTTGCATCCGATGCACTGGATGGGATCGATCTGGATGCGCCCGAACGGGGGATTGTCCTCGTCCGGAACCCAGAACATACAATCTTCCACCGGACAGTACTCCACGCAAGCGGGCGATCCCGCGCAACCCGTACAGCACTCGGTGATAACGGCAAGTTCTTTCGGCTTCTTCTTGCGCGCGAAGGTAATTCCCTTGGAGCGAGGCTCCTGTTTCAACTCGTCGGGCACCATTCCTGGGGCTTTGACCACTTCGGGTGCGTTAGCCATTTCCTGTAATTCTACCCTCAATGTCAAGCCATGTCAGTGTGGTTTCTGCCGCCAGTCCTGCCCTTGCTACAATGCCCGTGCAATCCGTTTCATCTTCGACCGCAAACATGTTCACCAAGCCATTGGTCAGACGTCTCGCACCGGCTTTGCTGGCCGGACTTGCCTTGCGCCTCTATTTCATCTGGCATTTCCCTTTCTCTTCCGGGGATACCGCCTATTACGAAGAGCTGGCCCGCAATTGGCTGTACCACGGCGTCTATGGCTTCTACTCACACGGGCAGCTGCTTCCCTCGGATGCCCGCGTCCCCGGCTATCCCGCATTCCTCGCGGGGATTTATTTCCTGGCCGGTACCGGCCGGAAGGCCGTCATGCTCGCGCAAGCCTTCGTCGATCTTCTGACGTGTGTCTTGGCCGCGGGCATCGCCGGTCGTTTGGCAGCGGGCGCTCCCGGCGAGATCCGCAGCTGCGTTGCCGTGGCCGCGCTCTGGCTCACTGTCCTTTGCCCCTTCACTGCCAACTACACCGCTGTGCCGCAGACGGAAGTCCTGGCAACTTTTTTCACCACCCTCGCGCTTCTGATTTTTCTGTCTCCGGCGGGAATGGCGCTCGACCGCATTGCCTCGAACCGCGATCTGCTCCGTGCCGCAAAAAATTGGTTCGCGGGCGGGCTCGTTGTTGGTCTCGGCACGCTCGTCCGTCCGGAAACACCGCTGCTTCTTGGAGCCGTGCTGATCGCGCTATGGTTCCGTTATCGCCGTCCCGCGAATTGGAGAAAACTCGCGGTCGCAACGCTGTGCATGATCGTTGGTTTGTTGCTGCCAATGGCGCCGTGGGCCGCGCGCAATGCCGTGCATCTTGGGCGCGTGCAATTCCTTGCCCCTCGCTACGCGGAAACATTCGGCGATGTCCTGCCGACCGGCTTCTACGCCTGGACGAAGACCTGGATGTTTCGTTTTCAAGACGCGTATCTTTTCACTTGGAAACTACCGTCGCAGCCGATCGACTTGAAAAATCTTCCTTCTTACGCAGTGGATTCTCCCGAAGAGCTGTCGCGCGCCACTTCCCTGCTGGATCGCTACAACCGCGCGCACGGCATGACACGGTCGCTCGACCTCGAATTCGCCGGGTTGGCGCGGGAACGCGCGAAGCGTCATCCGATTCGTACTTATGTATGGATCCCCATCGAGCGCGCCGCCGCTATCTGGTTCACTCCGCGGATCGCCCTGCTGCCCTACTCGGGCCGCCTGTGGCCTCTCGCAGAAAGTTATCGCAGCAATCCCACCGGCTTCGAAGTTACTCTCGGCTTCGCGCTGCTCAATGTTCTCTATGTTGCAATGGCTCTTGCAGCCGCGTGCTCCTGGCGCACGAACCCAGGAATCTTGCTGATCGTGGCGTTCATCCTCATTCGCACGGCATTCCTCACACAACTGCAAACCTGCGAACCGCGTTACGTCTCGGTGTGCTTCCCCGCTCTGCTGGCCATGGGCGCGCAACTTTTCCGCGCTCCGCGAATCGGCTGGAAACGACCCCCGCGGTTGCGTCCTACTTCACTTTAACTTTGACTTCTATTTTTCCATTCGCCGCAATTTGCACGCTCTCGCCACTGGCGATGTATTTTTGCAGTACCTCTGGATCGGCCCATTCCAAATCCCAGCCGTCTTCGATGGCCATGAGCGTGTACCGGCCTGGCACCACAAAGTTCAGCACAAATGTTCCATCCGAATCGGCCTGGTCCCGCCGGAACAGTGCCGGGTTGCTTTTCAAATCAAGCGGCGCGAGAACGATCATTGCGCCGGGCGCAGGCTTGTCATTCTTGAGTGCCATCCCTGTGATCTTCGCGGTTCCCCTTGCCGCGGTAATCGTCACGTTCACGTTTTGCGCCGTCACAATTTGAAAGGAACGCCCCGACGTCTTTGCGCCGCTTGAAGCCAGATTCCTGATGAAGAGAGCTTGCGGCTCGATGATTATGAGCTCATAGTTTCCCGTCTCCACCGGGTTATTCTTGAACGAAAATTCGCCGGTGGCAGAAACAGTGGTATTAAACGCTTCCCCATTTGCAAAACCTCTTAGCAGCACGCGAGCAGGTTGCGGCAGCGGCGAAGCATCCTCCATTTTCAAAATCCCGCTGACGACGACTGACGAACCGTTCTGCGTCGCGTCAATTTCCGCATCTCTGGAGACCTGGACACTTTGCGACCGGCGCGTCCATTCGTTTCCATGCGAAGTATTCACTCCGAGATGGAAACTTCCGGGAGGCACGCCGGTGATTTCCACGAGGCCCGGCGCCACCTGCGTGAAACTAACAGGAATAGGCACCGAGCTATCCTCCGCCAGCGGCTGCATCACTTGGACTTGCTCGCTCTGTCCAGGATCTGCAACAGAAGTTTTTACCAGGAGATGCAGAGCCGGAACCGGGCGCATCCTGAAATCCGCGATTCCCGTGTCCCCGGAGCGGAGTGTAATTGCAGCAGCGCCAGCAAGGTCACTGGCGTTCGCGAAGAACGACACGGGATAGACAACATCCAGGTTTTGATTCTGCTCGGTAACAGGCTGAAGGCCGCCCTCTGCAATGCCCTGGCTTTCCTGTTTGACTCGGTGACGAACGTTGTGCTGCGCATACCATGGCTGGGCCGCGACACCAACAAAATAAGTCCCCGGGATCAGCTGGCCGAAATGGTAGTGACCTTCGTCGTCGGTCGCGGTTCGCTGGATCAAAAGCGTCCGGCGCATTCCGCCCGCGAAGGTCTGGTGGAAAAGCATCACATCCGCATGGCGAATGGGATCATCCGATTCATCGGCGATTTCTCCCGAAATCGAAGCGCTGGGCCGCAAACCGAAGATCAGATTCTCCGATTCGAATCCCGGTCCAACGACGATCGCCGTCGTAAAACTCTCGTGCTGTTGATACGTCTGAGCGATGTAGCCGCGATGACGCGCGGAGAGGACATATTTGCCGGGAAGCACACCGGCGAAAACAAAACTCCCGTCCGCGGCCGCGACTTCCACGCGGGTAGAATCAGGTGAATTGGGAGAGTTGGGAGGATTGGAAGAATCAATCGCAACCACTGCGCTTGCGAGCGGCTGCCCGGTGACCGCATCGATGACCCTGCCACTTATGCGAGAGGTGGACGGCGGGGCAGAAGCTGTGGGTGCCGCGGGTGGCACCGCTGTCTTTTGCACGAATCCAAACAGAACAAGCAGCGGCAACAATTTCAGAGAGAACATCTGAGCTATTCTCCGACTTTCACGAGTTCCAGATCTATTCTTGCCGCCTGATCGGCGGACAGCGTTGTGTCGCGTGCTTTCGAAAGGTATTTGCGTAGCACATCTGGATTTGAATACTCGAGCTGCTCCGGATGGTCTACGGCTAGAATTTTGTATGCGCCCGGGGGAAGAAATGCGAATTGAAAGCTGCCGTTCGAATCGGCGGGCTGCAATATCGGTTGCATGAAAGAGCGCTCGGGGATCGCCATCACCGTTGCGTTGAGAGGCTGACTATCCGAGGAGACATTTCCGCTGAGCGAAGCCACATCGTCTCGCATCACAATCTCGATCGGTTGCACGGAACCGCCCGGTGCTACGGAGAGGCGGGATTCCAAAAGATTAGTCGTACCGGAAGTCGCGGACTGCACGTAGAACACGCCGTTCGGATTGATTTCGACTTCATAGGTTCCGGGAGCGATGTTTTGCAATTGGAGCGAAGAATTGCCACGTTCTCCCACTTGTTGTGCTCCGTACCGCATTTCCGTTAAGCCATTATCCCGCGAAACCAGCTGTACGTACCCGGGAGACCAGTTCTCCTGCTCCGATAATCGCTCCGAGTCAGTTCGAGAGGCAATGAGGCGCATTCGAATGGGGATACTGACCATTGGCATCAGCATAATGTGAAGCCCGGAAAGATCGGAATTCACGATCAAAGGGACAGTGGCAGTGAGCGCTTGACCTTGTGGGCCCGGCGAATCCGCTCGCAGTGCATAAGCCCCGGCCGGAATCCAGAGAATTTGGAAGGAACCGCTCGCAGTGTCGAAACGCGCGTTGTTGGCAACGGATCTTCCGGTGGAGTCCAGGACTTGGAGATTTACATACTGGCCCTGTCCGTAGCCCGCGATCCTACCGGAGACACGATAGAACGGCCGTGGGGAAAGTGCTAGATTCACTTCGAACCGCCTTCCCGGAGTGATCGGGATTGGCGCAGCCGCGGCCAGATCGGAACCGCTGGGATAAAATGTGACGGGAATACCTTGCGCCCCCGACTTTGACAATTTGGAAGGAAAAGTGACGGGAACGCGGCTCGGTCCTGCGGAAAGAAAATAGTCCACACCTTTCTGCCGTTTTGTAAGCGCTGCACCAGAAGTTGGATCGGAAGCCCTTCGATTGGCTCGCCGTCATCCTCGCTGATCTTTCCGTAGATGACGCCTTCGGGAATCAACTTGAGCACTACTTGTGAAGTATTCGGACCCGTGGTGGCCAGCCGTTGTCCTCCAGCGGAAGGCTGAATTTCTTCCTGTGTGAAAAAGCCTGGTTTTCGCACGGTAATCGCGGTCTGTCCGGCGGGAAGGCCATCGAATTGGAATTTTCCGTCCGGTCCCGTGAGCATAGAAGTCTGTCCAAGGAAATAAATCTGCACGAGCGCGCCGCGGATGAGTTCGCCGGTAAGCGAATTGACAACTTTTCCCTGCAGAGTGTATTTGTCGTCGTTCGAATTCTGCAGCGATTCGAACCATGCGGCGTTTTGGATCTCCTCCGAGGCGGAACTGAGAGCGCCTAGCAGGGGCGGCTCGAGGGACGGTGCAGCCAACAGACTTGTGGCGAGGAGCGTGAAGAGGGGAGTTCTAGACAACATATCGAGCGCCTTTGGCAGTTTCAAAAGATTCGACGATAGTCTACAACGGCTCAGATGCGCCCCGCTGCCGAGGATTTGCCTGCCTTCGGGCTATTCATCTGGCATTCGCAGATCACGGCGCTGTGGGAGCAGTGCAGTGGGTCCGGTAGCGCGATTTATCAGTCAGCCCACCGAGGCGAGGGCCGATGTTTGGTGATAAGGGGGCCGCTGGTGGGGGACTGCTTCTTAAGTCGACTACGGTTTCGTATCTGGATCTGACCTGGCTGATATGGCGTCAGGAACTTCTGTCAATGAGTGAGCTCCTTGGCGGGTGAGATAGAGGACGAATGGAGTCACCTCGAACTGCATTTTCTCGGATTCGGCCACCGCGCCAACTGGCGTGGACTTGAGCATCTGTAGATGATCGTTCCACGGTTCGATCTTGATGCGTCCGCCGAGCGGCAGCGCAGCAATGATGTTGGCCGCTGGCTTTTCATCAGACGTCTGGCCGGAGAATACTGCGGAGAGGACGGTCCAGCTTGCCTGGACTCTGTTGCCCAGGTGAGGACTGATAAGGTTGGGGATCGCCTTCGACCGTTCCTTGAGCGCTTGGAGAAACAGTCGGGCGGTTCCGGACTGATCCTTGTATGGCGACTTCATCAACAGTTCGATCCCCTTCTGGTTCGCTGCCTGTTCCTCTTCCGGTGTGCGAGCAAAGCCAAAGTGGCGGAACGTCTCCTTTTCGTCGAACCGCACGCGACTGAGGAACGCGAATTGGGAGTCCATGCGATGTCCCAGCACCACGTGACCGAGCTCGTGCGCGAGAATAGCCGCAAGGCTGGCCTCGTCAGGAAGCACGTCCACCAAGCCGCGACTCAGGACGATGGTGTGGCCTATTGTGAAAGACTCAAGCGTAGAGATCATCAGCACACGGCAACGGACCTCCGGCTGAATGTCCAGGCCATTGGTGACCTCCAGGTTGTTGACCACCGCTTCGAGCACCTTATCCACCTCACCATAGAGCGCCATCAAGCCCAGCTGCTCCATGCTGTCCATGACGTTGTTTTCAGCCTGACGGTCCCAAGAGCGTTCTGCTTGAACCGGCGAGTAGTCGTTGGCCCCTTCTGCCTCATCCTTCACCGGTCCCTCCACCAGGACTTTGCTCAGCTCTTGCTCTTCCCGGGCGTGGCCAAGATCGTAGCCCCATAGGCGCGTCTGCGCCCTGAATGGCTTGAATCCCAGCTTCTTCGTCTGTGGGTCTTGGGCATCGCCCTCTTGGCTGTAGATGAAGGCCGGGAGCCATTGGTTCTTTCCCGCATTTGTGCGCCAACTGTCGAAATTGAAGTAGTTGCTGATCATTGACGAGCCGCCATAGGCTCCGTTGAAACGGACGATGTGATAATCCTGATCCTCCACCCAGATCCGGCCGACGAAGCGTCCTTTGTCGTTCTTCCTTACTGGATCGACGTCGAAGACCAAACAACGAACTTCGCCCAGGAACTCGCGCCGAACGTACTCAAAATTGTAGTGCTGGCGATCGAAGCCATACATGTCCAGGTAGATCATCTGCAGGAAGCCCTCAGGGAGAAATTCCGTAGAGAAGAAGCTTCCCAAGCCGCCGAATATCTTGTTGTGCTTGGTTCCACTGCCGCGGGTCAGCGGTTCGAGTTCAACACCCTTCGCCAGCTCGGCGCGGCCCAGAAAATACTTGTCGCCATTCGGCACTGAGCCCAGATGCTTATCCGGGCGAAGATTCTGGATGTACGTCTCCACCAGCGGCGAGTACTGGCGAAGCGACTGCATTTCCACCTGCTCTTGCGCCACAATTTTGTCCAACACTTGGCTAAGTGTCGTCGCTTGCTGTGCGGCTGCGGCCAGCGGCAACGCAGCAAGCGCAAAGGCCCTAGTCAAGATGTTCAGGGTCCGCATAATGGCTTCCAAACCCGTGGGTGACAGAAACAACCCCTTCCGCAGGCTACCCTACAGAGGGCAAACTGCCATCTGTACCGAGGACCAGTTTAGGAACAGCGTACTTGTCGTTTGGCGAGCTGGACGAAATGGCGACGGTTTGATAGGAAAATTAGAGCAATCTAAATTGCGGTCGCTTGCTCTTACAAACCGGTAGTGACATCGTTGAGCTATTCACTTACGAGGAGGTACCTCACGCGCATCAACTGCGAAACATCGCCCTCTCGGCCATTATTCGACAAAGTTCTGATAAACGCTTGCCGGAAACTACTACCACTACTGAGAGTAGTTATCGCTTGACAAGAACGCCGTAAGGAAGTATCTCAGCGACCGAAACGCAAGGCTTCCCGGATAAGAGCGGTGGCTCAGCTAGGCACTCTTACTTTTCGAGGGCCGTTTGGGAAATGGGGCTCGCCGAAATTTCAAGAAAATTAGTGTGCTGGAGGTTCGGCTGTGACTTGGACACAAGTTTATGATCCGCTGGGACACTGGTGGCTTTCGACGCTCGTTGCGGCGCTGCCCATCATCGTCCTGCTAGGCCTGCTGGCGGGGTTAAAAGTACGGGCGCATCTTTGCGCCGTCGCCGGTGCGGCAACAGCCGTCATTTGTGCAATCGTCGTCTTCGGAATGCCTGCTCGCCTTGCCCTTAGTAGCTTTTTCTACGGCTCGGCTTTTGGTCTCCTCAAAATCGTCTGGATCGTTATCGCCGCCGTCTTTCTCTATGACATTTCCGTTGAAACCGGCCAATTCGAAATCATGAAGCATTCCGTCGCGGCCCTCACTCCGGATCGCCGCTTGCAGCTCCTGCTCGTGGCCTTCAGCTTTGGCGCTTTCATCGAAGGCTGCGCCGGATTCGGCGCACCCGTCGCTATCGCCGGAGCGTTTATGATCGGCCTCGGTTTCAAGCCGTTCCAGGCCGCCGCGCTCAACCTCATCGCCAACACGGCGCCAGTCGCCTGGGGGGCCATCGGGACTCCCGTGCATGCACTGGCCAGCGTGACGGGGCTGCCGGAAAGCGATCTGAGCGCGATGATCGGCCGCATTCTCCCCATCACCGCGGTCATCGTGCCCTTCTGGCTAGTTCGCGCAATGGTCAGCTGGTCGGAAACGTTCGAAGTCCTTCCGGCGATTCTCGTCGTAGGAGGCTCCTTCGCCGCCACGCAGTGGTTCTGGGCGAATTACATGGACAGCAACCTTGTGGACATCGCCGCCGGAGTCGTTTCCCTGGTAGCCACGATGGTTTTCCTCCGCGTGTGGCAGCCGAAGCGAATCTGGCGATTTGAAGACGAGCGCGTCGAAGATGCCGCAAAGGTGGAACGCAACGAAGTGGCTAAGCACTACACGGCCGGCCAGACCGCCAAGGCTTGGCTGCCCTTCGCAATTCTCTCCGTCCTCGTGCTCCTGTGGGGATTGCCCAGCGTAAAGTTGGCCATGAATAAGGCGACGACGCCGGCCTTCAAGGTGATGATGCCGGATGGCAAACCTCGGCCCGGCCCGGCGGGATGGGACTGGCCGTATTTGCATGGCAAAGTGTTTCGAACGGCGCCCGTTGTGCAGAAGGCCACCGCCGAAGCCGCGCGTTTCGATTTCAATTGGCTCACGGCCACTGGAACAGGGTGCTTCCTGTCAGCTATTCTTGCTGGCCTGCTTCTCGGTCTCGGGCCGGGCAAACTCATGAAACTTTTTGGCCATACACTTGTCCGATTGCGGTTCGCCATTGTCGCGATGACTTCTATGCTCGGCCTGGGCTACGTTACGCGCTACTCTGGCATGGACGCAGTTTTAGGTCTCGCATTCACGCGAACGGGCTGGTTCTTTCCTTTCTTCGGCACTTTCATCGGCTGGCTCGGAGTAGCCCTCACGGGCAGCGACACGTCTTCAAACGTTCTCTTCGGCGGCTTGCAGAAAATCACTGCCCAGCAGCTCAACCTCAGCCCCATTCTCATGTGCGCAACAAACAGCGCCGGCGGCGTGATGGGCAAAATGATTGATGCGCAGTCCATCTGCATCGCTACCGCCGCCACCAACCAGGTCGGCAACGAAGGCTCCATCTTCCGCTTCGTCTTCTGGCACTCCGTGGCGCTCGCAGCCATCGTCGGCATCATCGTCATGATATACGCCTACGTCTTCCCACAATTCATCCCCAATGGGTTGAACTTCATTCACTGATGGGGCAAGCTTCTTCTTGCATTCCGGTGGATGAATCCCATGGAAGTGCGCATTCTTGATGAGTTCCGAACGATCGTGGGCGGCCGCGGGCTGATTTCTTCGCCCGAAGAACTTCATACTTACGAGTGCGACGGCCTGACCAATTTCCGAGTCATGCCTCGCGCGGTCCTGCTGCCAAATTCTACTCAACAAGTTCAGGCGGTCGTTCGACTTTGTCACCGTGAACGAATCCCGTTCGTGGCGCGCGGCTCGGGCACAGGCTTAAGCGGCGGGGCGCTCCCCGTTGAAAACGGGATTGTCATCAGCCTGGCGCGAATGAATGGCATCCTCGAGGTTGATTTTCCAAATGCGCGCGTGGTCGTCGAACCGGGGGTCATCAATCTCGACGTAACCGGACGCGTCGCGCCGCACGAATATTTCTATGCCCCCGATCCTTCTTCGCAATCGATCTGCAGCATCGGCGGAAACGTGGCCGAAAATTCCGGCGGCGCGCATTGCCTGAAGTACGGTTTTACCACAACGCATGTCCTGGGCCTGGAAGTCGTTCTTCCCGATGGCTCGCTCGTCCATCTCGGCGGAAAAACACTGGACACCCCCGGCTACGACCTTGCCGGCGTTTTCGTGGGCTCGGAAGGCACTCTCGGCGTTGCCACCAAAATCATTCTGCGGATTGTGAAGCGGCCTGAGTGCATTCAAACGTTGCTGGCCGCTTTTCCTTCCACAAACGAGGCAGGCGCGGCGGTGAGCGATATCATCGCCGCCGGAATGTTGCCTGCCGCCATCGAAATGATGGACGACCTCGCCATTCAGGCTGCAGAAGCCGCGGTACACGCGAATTATCCGAACTGTGGCGGCCTGCTGCTCGTCGAACTGGATGGTCCCGTCGCGGAAGTCGAAGCCTTGATGACCCACGTCAATGAGATTTGCCGTTCGAATGGCGCGTCGGAAATTCGCAAGGCGCAGTCGGACGCGGAACGCGCGCTCGTTTGGAAGGGCCGCAAGGCCGCTTTTGCAGCGATGGGCCGCATCTCGCCGAACTACATTGTCCAGGATGGCGTCATTCCGCGCACAGCTCTTCCCCAAGTGATGAGCGAGATTGCACGCCTGAGCCAGGAAACAGGACTGCGGGTAGCCAATGTGTTTCACGCAGGCGATGGCAATCTCCACCCGCTGGTTCTCTACGACCGCCGAATTGCCGGCCAAGAAGAAACCGCCGAACTTCTTTCAAGCAATATTCTCGAATTGTGCATCGCCGCTGGCGGCTCAATCACCGGCGAACACGGCGTTGGCGAAGACAAAAAGAAAATGATGTCAAAAATGTTTGCCGAGCCCGATTTGGTGACCATGCAGCGTGTTCGCTGCGCGTTCGATCCACTGCAGCTTTCGAATCCCACGAAAATCTTTCCGACCCCGCGCCTCTGCGGCGAAAAACCGGGGGAATACGTGCCGCGCCCGCTTGAATCCGCGGGGATCGCGGAGCGCTACTGACGCCGGCCGATGGACGCCGCAACCAAATCCGAAGCGAGCGGCTTGCATTCGGCGCTGCGCTACAAATTCATCGCCCTCGTTGGGAATGAATATGTGCGGGCGGCGACGGCCGCGGATGCGGTTGCCAGAGCGCAGCCGAAACTGGTGATTGAGCCAGGAACGGAAAGAGAGCTTGCCGAGATTTTGCGGCTTTCGAATGAGGCGGGGCTGGCGGTGATTCCGCGGGGCGGAGGAACGAAACTCGGGTGGGGAAATTCGCCAGCGCGAGCGGACTTGATTTTGTCAACGGTGCGCATGACGGAAATCATCGAGCACGCCTGGGCGGATCTCACTGTAACCGTCGAAGCCGGTTGCACTATTCAAAGATTGCAGGAAACCCTCGGGCAACATGGCCAGCGTTTGGCGCTTGATCCGCTGTGGCCGGAAAAGGCCACCGTCGGTGGCGTGCTCTCCACCAACGACAGCGGCGCATTGCGCCTTCGTTTCGGCGCGCTCCGCGACCTCATCATCGGTGTCACCATTGCTCTTCCCGACGGCACGCTCGCAAGCAGCGGCGGCAAAGTTGTAAAAAACGTCGCCGGCTACGATCTTCCCAAGCTCGTCACCGGGGCCTTTGGCACTCTCGGCGTCATCACGCGTGCCGTTTTCCGCCTCCATCCGCTTCCTCTCAATTCGCATTTCTTCAGCATTTCCACTGTGAATGCGGAAGAGACGCAGAAATTGGTCCTCGCGGTTCAGGATTCGAAACTCGCTCACGCCTTTCTTCAGTCGCATTTCTCCGATGAAAAACCTCCGGCCTCGGACATTCTCTTTGAAGGCACCGAGGCCGGCCTCGCGGCCCAGGAAACTCAACTGCGCGTTCTCGCCGCGCCTGCAAGCGTTTGTGCGGCTTCCAACTCATCCTGGACGGCGCGCCAGGAGCTTTGGGCTTTTTCCGATCCAGCGAGCGCGGCCATCGCGAAAATCAGCATCTTGCCAACAAACATGGCGCGCACGATGAAACTGGTGGCGCATTCGGCAAAAGCGCAGCAGCTCCGGTGGAAAGCCTTATGGTATGCAACGGGCCTCGGATGGCTTCGATTGGAAGGCAAGCCGGGTGCGTTGTGCGCGGCGCTTCAGGCGCTGCGCGGCGAATTGCAAGGCCAGGATGGTTCACTTGTCGCGTTCCATCGTCCGAGCAAGATGCCGGCATTCGACGCCTGGGGAACCGCCAGTGATGCGCTGCCATTGATGAAAGCGGTGAAGCAGCAGCTCGATCCAAAAAACACTCTGAATGCTGGCCGGTTTGTGGGTGGCGTTTGATGGAAGACTTGACCGCAAAACAGGAATGCGCGAGCGCCTTCGACGCGCACCATCCGCCTTCGAATGCGATCATCGAAAAGTGCGTTCACTGCGGATTCTGTTTGCCCGTGTGTCCCACCTATGTGATGTGGGGGCAGGAAATGGATTCACCGCGCGGCCGCATCTACCTCATGAAGATGGCGAGTGAAGGCGCCGCGGAAATGAATTCGACTTGGGTGAGCCACTTCGATAGCTGCCTCGGCTGCATGGCTTGCATGACCGCGTGCCCGTCCGGGGTGGACTACGGAAAACTCATCGAGGCGACGCGCGCGCAGATCGAGCGAAAGACCGAACGCTCGGCAGTAGAAAAGCTCCACCGGCGATTTATGTTTGAAACTTTTACGCGGCCAGAGCGCTTGCGGCGAATGCGCTTGGCGCTGCTTGCCTATCAGAAGTCCGGATTGCAGGCCGTCGTGCGCAGCTTGGGCCTGCTGAAGCTTTTGCCGAAGAAGGTAAAGGCGATGGAAGCGCTGCTTCCCAAGCTTCGGCCGCGTGAAGCGGTCGCGGAAGTCACGCCGGCCGCCGGCACGAAGCGCCGCCGGGTTGGTTTGCTGCTGGGTTGCGTGCAGAGGGAATTCTTCCCGCAAGTCAATGCCGCCACGGCGCGCGTTCTCGCCGCAGAAGGCTGCGAAGTCGTCGCACCGGAGACGCAGCCGTGTTGCGGAGCTCTTCTGGTACACGCCGGAGAGGAAGCCGCGGCGGTGGTGCTGGCGAAAAGGACGATTGAGGCGTTCGAACGCGCGGGCGTCGAGACGGTCGTCACCAATGCCGCCGGGTGCGGCTCAAACGTGAAAGAGTACGGCCACCTGCTCCGGGATGATCCCGAGTACGCCGATCGAGCCAAGATCTTCTCAGCAAAATGCAAAGACATCAGCGAAGTATTGGCCGGCCTCGAGCCGCGCGCCACGCGCCATCGGCTCAAACTGCGCGTGGCGTTCCACGATTCGTGCCACTTGCAGCATGCACAGGGCGTTCGCTCGCAGCCCCGTGCTTTGCTCTCCAGTATTCCCGGGCTGGAGCTTGCGGAAATTCCCGAGGGCGCCATCTGCTGCGGCTCTGCGGGAATCTTCAACCTCGTGCAGCCCGATGCCGCGAATGATCTTGGGGACCGCAAGGCGGGGCTCATCGTTCCGTTGAATGCAGACGTGGTGGCAACGGGAAATCCCGGATGCGTTTTGCAAATGCAATCCGCACTGGCGCGCCATGGCCAGAAGACTCCTGTAGTGCACACGATTCAACTCGTGGATGCGTCCATTCGTGGCGTGTCGATCGAATCGCTGCGGAGTTAATCCAATCCCGCAAAATGCTACTCGAAGGAAATGCCGGTTTTCCGGGAGATGTCGCGCAACTCCTCGACCACGGGCAAAATCAGGGGCACGCCTTTCTTGCACCGCACTTGTTCCATCTCGCGTTCGGGATCGCCGGGGATCAGCGGGCCGTTGGTGCCAGGCGCCGGTTTGGTGGCACGAAAGACGCGGACGTAGTCGTCGATCTGACGCTTGAAGGAATCACCATCCACAAAGCCGTCGATGCGCATGGCACCGAAGAAATGGCCGATGCCCTTGCCGACGCTGCGTTTCGGAATTTCCTGGCGAAGGGCGAACGGCGGCGCAAACGGCCCCCAATTCGCGCCGCTGAGAACTCCGCACAGGGCGTCCACCATAATGGCGAGACCGTAGCCTTTGTGTCCGCCCCGGTCGCGATCGGAACCAAGAGGCAAGAGCGCACCTCCGTCGACCATGTCATCCGGATTGGTTGTGGAGCGGCCCTCGCTGTCGATGGCCCAGCCTTCGGGAATCGGCTCGCCTCGCCGGCGCGCAATTTCAATTTTTCCGTACGCGGCGGCGCTAGTGGCCATGTCCAGCACGATGGGCGGTTCTTCCTTGCCCGGAAAGGCGATGGCAATGGGGTTGGTGCCAAGCATGCGCTCCGCACCCCACAGCGGCGCGACTAGCATGGTCGAATTCGTCATCGCCCAGCCGATCAGGTCGCGTTCCAGAGCTTTGAGCACGTAGTAGCCGGCGATGCCGAAATGGTTGGTATTGCGCACGCTGGCCCAACCCGAGCCGGCTTTCTCCGCCATGTCCATAGCAATCCGATTCGCTTGCGGGCCCACAACTAAACCCAGGCCGTTGTCGCCATCCACGGTCGCTGTACTCAGCGTCGAGCGCACCACTTTGATTTCAGGTTTGGGATTGATCCGTCCCTCGCTGAGCATGTCGAAATAACTGTGCAGCCGGGCCACGCCATGCGAATCAATGCCGCGCAAGTCCGCGGAAGCGAGCACCTCGGCTGCTTCGATCGCATCGTTCTTGGGGACTCCGAAGTGCAGGAACACGCGAGCGCAAAATTCGCGCAAGACCTCGATAGAAAAAGCCTTTGCTTCAACGTCGCTCATATTGATCGTAGTTCATCGCGAGCTCTACGCCGGCAAGGTCTGCCCGCGGGTTTCCGTGCCAAAGGGAATGAGGAGCAGACCAATGGCGAACGCGATCGACGTCAGGGCGACAGGAATTCCCAGTGATTGAAAATGCTGGACCCCGGCGCCGACCAGAAAGGTGATCCCCGCTCCGCCAAATCGCGCAAAGGACGTGGAAAACGCGAAAGCGCTCGCCCGGCATTCCGTCGGATATTGTTCCGGCAGCCACAGCGTATAAACCGCAAAATTCGCGCCACCACAGCCAAGAAAGAAAAGGCAAACAAAGAACCACGGCAGCGCGGCCGCCCCGAGATAGAAAACCTTTCCAAACGTGAGCGCGATGAAGGCCAGCATCAGCGCGAAAAAAAATCCCAATGCGCCGCGCCGTCCGAGTTTCTCCGCAAGCCACGGCATCGCCAGGCAGCCCAGAATCGTCGCAAGAGAAACGAGCATCGTGGCGCTCGAAGCGAGTTGCGTCGCATGGGGCCCCGCTCGGCCAGCCGCTTCCGCAAGCACCGTCACCGCGGCCGGAACGTACACCGTTCCTGCCCAGAGTCCGCAAATGGAAGCTAACATGTATAAGGAATTCAGAATCGTTCTGCGGCGCATTCCGCTCGAAAAAAGTATCGCCAGCGGTTTCCATATCTGCCAGGAGCGAACAACTCCTTCTTTTTGCCGCCAGCGCTGCGGCTCGGTTACGCCGTGACGAACCCACGCCAGCAGTAGCGCTGGCCATCCCCCAACAAAAAACATCATGCGCCATCCATAGCGGCTGCCGATCCAGTAGTTCAGCAGCGCGGCAAGAAAAATCCCCACGTAATACCCCGTGTGCATGTATCCGGCGCCGGCGCACCGGCGGTCTTCCGGCCACTCCTCGGCGACGAACGTGCCTCCCATCGCCCATTCCCCGCCGATGCCGATTCCTGCAAGCAAGCGCAACACCGCAAGCTGCCAGACACTCGTCACCAGCGCACTGAGAAAAGTGAACACCGAGTACCAAACGATAGTGAGCATGAGCGTTCGAACGCGGCCAAACTTGTCGCCGACGGGACCCCAGAGAAACGCGAGTCCCCATCCGCAGAGGAACAGGGCAAAGAGCAATCCGCCGTAATAGCCGATGTTGCCTTTCGTTGCGGCAATGCCGGATCGCGGCAGGAGTTCGCGTAAGGAAGGCACCAGGACCAGGGCGTAAATGAAGGAATCCATGCCGTCGAGCGTCCATCCTCCCCACGCGGCCCAGAATCCGCGGACTTGATTTCGTGTGAGTGGCGTCGCCTTAGTGAGTTGCGGTTCCAGATGGATGCCAGCAGTGGACATATAGCGCGGACTATATCAAAAGAGGCTGCGGGGAAAAGAAAAATCGATGTGATGGAAAGGCTGTGTGGCAATGTCTAGCGATAGCCTCGAATGAAAAAATAGATGGTCATGGCGGCCCCCACGAAAATGACAAAAGCGCGTATCCAGGCCTGCGGCAGCTTCTGCGCGTAGTGCGCGCTGGAATAGCCACCCAGGAGTGCGCCTGCGGTCATCACCATTCCCTGGGGCCAGAGGATCGCTCTCGTGGCGATAAACGTGACCGTCGCGACGCCGTTGATGATCCCTCCAAGGATCACTTTGAGCTTGTTCATCGCATGGATATCGGTCATGCCCATAGCCGCGAGCATAGCCAAGTTCATGATCCCAATCCCGCCACCGAAGTAGCCTCCGTAAACAGCCACGAGCAGCTCGAAGATCGCAGCGCCTGTTACCGCTGCATTCGTGGCGTCGTGAGAGATTCCTGCGGAAATCCGCCCTGTAAGATGCTTGCCGAATGCGAACAGCAGCGTCGCACCAAGGAGCAGCCAGGGCAGAACGCGGAGAAAAGTCTGGGCAGGCGTGTTGATGAGAAGAAACGCTCCTGCCAAACCGCCGACGACGCTCGTAATCACGAGCGGAATCATGATGCGCCTCGGGATGTTCAGTCTTTGCGGGTAAGCGCCGCCGCTGGCCGTCGTGCCAACCCAGAGCGCCAGCGTGTTGGTCGCATTCGCCGTCACTGGCGGCACTCCCGTGAACAGGAGGGCGGGAAAAGAAACGAAACTCCCTCCCCCCGCGACGGCATTGATGCCTCCCCCGAGGGCCCCGGCAAGGAACAGGAATATCGCGTCGTGAAGGTTCAAGCCTGAGTTTTATCACGATTGCGACCTCCTGCTCCAGCCGGACAAATCCCCGCCTAAAGGAATCCTCGCAAAAATTCCATTCCTGTTTCCTCTCGATCCGGTTCAGTCATTTCTTGACAACGCAGGCAGAGGCGTATATGAACGGGGCGTTCGAAAGCCCTCCGCCACTGAAGACTTGGCTCGCACCCGTTATCGCGAGTCAACAGGGGGACAACACCCAGCTTGAAGTTGAACAGGAGGAACCATGGCCAGCCGAGCAGACGCAATCCCGATGGGCAGTACCGCCGAATACAGCATCTGGAGGGTGATTCTAGCCTCTTCTGTCGGCACCATGATCGAGTGGTATGACTTTTATATTTTCGGCAGCCTCGCGGCCGTGCTTTCTCCGAAATTCTATCCTGCCGGCAACGATACCATAGCTCTCATCGCGTACTTGTCCACCTTCGCAGTGGGCTTTCTGGTACGCCCGTTCGGTGCATTGTTCTTCGGCCGCATTGGTGATCTTGTCGGTCGCAAGTACGCCTTTCTTGTGACGCTAACCATCATGGGCGGAGCCACTGCTCTGATTGGTTTCCTCCCCACGTACGCCACGGCGGGCTGGTTCGCGCCAGTCACATTACTTGCCATCCGGGTTTTGCAAGGCCTGGCGCTGGGCGGCGAGTACGGCGGTGCGGCGGTGTACGTTGCGGAACACGTCCCCGACGGCAAGCGCGGCTTCTACACAAGCTTCATCCAAATCACAGCAACATTGGGCTTGTTTGTTTCCCTGATCGTGATCCTCGTAACCCAGTCTTGGATGAGCAAGGAGGCCTTCTCGGCATGGGGTTGGCGAGTACCGTTCCTGCTTTCAATTATCCTGGTGAGTATCTCGCTGTATATCCGGCTGAAGATGAAGGAATCGCCGATCTTCGCTTCCATCAAGAGTGCGGGAATGACTTCTGCGCAGCCGCTGAAGGATGCTTTTGGGAAATGGGAGAATCTCAAGCGCGTACTCATCTCACTTCTGGGCGCCACCGCGGGACAGGGCGTGGTTTGGTACACGGGGCAGTTCTATGCTTTGTTTTACATGCAGACAGTTCTCAAGATAAATACGCGCACGGCCAGCATCATCATCGCCATTGCCCTTCTGATTGGGATGCCGCTGTTCACGCTGTTCGGGTGGCTTTCGGACAAAATCGGGCGGAAGAAGATCATGATGGCTGGTTGCTTAATTGCTGTACTTACCTATATTCCGATTTACAAGGCCATGGAGTTCTACGCGGGCAATAACGTGGAGACTGTCAAGTCCACGAAGAACAAGGTTACTGGCGCCATCGCTCTAACACCATTGAGCCGCGACGCCGCGGGCACGCTCGTTCCGGCAAAGGAAGCCCCGAATCCTAACGTACCAATGCTGGTACTTCTGGTACTCATTCAGGTCGTTTATGTTTGCATGGTGTACGGTCCTATCGCTGCGTACCTTGTCGAGGCGTTCCCGGCAAGAATACGGTATACGTCCCTTTCCCTGCCCTATCACATAGGAAACGGTGTGTTCGGGGGCATGGTGCCGTTGATTGGACTTTCTATCTGTGCAGCCACAGGCAATATCTTGGCCGGGCTGTACTATCCGATGATCGTAGCCAGCATGACCTTCATCGTGGGGAGCTTACTGCTCAAGGAGACCCACGGCACCCTCATCTGGGACGAGGTCAGCGGCATGAAGTAGCGGGTCTTCACAGATTGACGCGCGCGCCTGCGCGGTAGCATCATTTTTGTCGTTCCTCGTTAATGCCTAACAATCGAACTCATTCTTCGAAGGGGAGTTGCCGCCGTGGCCAAAGCACGTCAGAAAACGAAAGCATCGAAGGGCAAGCAAAAGCTCACCGAAGCGCAAATTGCCGTTCACTGGAAAGAAGAAGAATACTTTCGACCTTCCAAGAAGTTCATCGCTCAGGCCAATCTCGCCGATCCCGCCTTCGTCAAAAAATTCAGCGAAAAGCATTTTCCGGAATGCTTCGACCATTACGCTTCCCTCCTCCATTGGGACAAACCCTGGCGCAAGACCCTCGACACCAGCGACCCTCCCTTCTGGAAATGGTTCGTCGGCGGCAAACTCAATGCCTGCTACAACTGCGTCGACCGCCACCTCGCCAAACACAAGAACAAGGCCGCGCTGATCTTCGTCCCTGAGCCTGAAGGCGAGGCCGCTACGGTCATCACCTACCAGGAACTCTACAAGCGCGTAAACGAAGTTGCCGCCATGCTTCGCGATTTCGCGGGACTCAAAACCGGCGATCGCGTCACCATCCACATGCCGATGATTCCGGAGTTGCCGATCACCATGCTGGCCTGCGCGCGGCTCGGCGTCGTGCATTCCGTCGTCTTCGGCGGCTTCAGCGGCGAAGCCTGCGGCCTGCGCGCCGCCGATTCCGGCAGCCGCGTCCTCATCTACGCCGACGGATATCACCGCAACGGCAAGTGGGTGGATCACAAAGCCAGCGCTGACATCGCCGTGCGAACTGCGACGAAAGAGGGCCAGGAGATTGACAAGGTCCTCGTGTGGAAACGCTATCCCGGAAAATACACTTCGGAAACACCCATGATCATGGGCCGCGACGTCTTCGTCGACGAAGTCTTGAAAAACTATCGCGGCCAGATCGTCGAGCCCGTCTCGCAGGACGCCGAAGCTCCGCTCTTCCTGATGTACACCAGCGGCACCACCGGCAAACCCAAGGGCTGCCAACACCGCACCGGAGGCTACCTCGCCTACGTTACAGGCACCGCCAAGTATTACCAGGACATTCATCCCGAAGACGTCTACTGGTGCATGGCTGACATCGGCTGGATTACCGGGCACTCTTATATCGTTTACGGCCCGATGGCTCTCGCCGCCAGCAGCGTCCTCTACGAAGGCGTCCCGCAATTCCCCGACGCCGGTCGTCCCTGGCGCATCGCCGAACGCCTCGACGTCAACATTTTCCACACTTCCCCCACCGCCATCCGCATGCTTCGCAAAGCCGGCGGCGATGCGCCGAAAAATTACAGCTACCACTTCAAGCACATGACCACCGTCGGCGAACCGATCGAGCCGGAAGTCTGGAAGTGGTATCACGAAGTCGTTGGCAAGGGCGAAGCTGTCATCGTCGACACTTGGTGGCAAACGGAAACCGGCGGCTTCCTCTGTAGCACCAAGCCTGCGCTCGATCTCATGAAGCCCGGCAGCGCGGGCCCCGCCGTGCTCGGAATTTATCCGGTTATTTGGGACGAGGAAGGAAATGAAGTCAAAGCGGGCTCGGGAAACGCCGGCAACATCTGCATTCGGAATCCCTGGCCGGGCATCATGCAGACCATTTGGGGCGACTCCCAGCGCTTCGTCACGCAGTACTACAAAAAGTACAACAAGAATCCGAAGAGCAAGGACTGGCGCGACTGGCCTTACTATGCGGCGGACGGCGCCGTGCTCCCCGCCGACGGTTACTATCGCATCCTCGGCCGCGTCGATGACGTCATCAACGTCGCCGGGCATCGCCTCGGCACCAAGGAAGTCGAATCCGCCTGCCTCACGATTCCCGAAGTCGCCGAAGCCGCCGTCGTCCCGGCCGTGGACGAAGTCAAAGGCCGCGTCCCTGTCGTCTACATCTCGCTGAAGCCCGGTGTTCCGACCACCAAAGCCATCCAGGACAAAGTCGTCTCCACCATCGAAACCATGATCGGCAAAATCGCCCGCCCCAAGACCATCCACATTGTTCCAGACATGCCCAAGACCCGCTCCGGCAAGATCATGCGCCGCGTCCTCGCCGCCATCTCCAATCACATGGACACCGGCGACATCACCACCCTCGCGAACCCCGACATCGTCGAGCAAATTCGCGAGCTCGTCCAGGGCCGCAACGTCGCTCCGCTCATGGAAGGCCCCGAAGACATCAAGCGCTTCGGCGACGAGCGCTAGGAACATCGCAAGCACGCCCTAGTTTGAGCGGGGCCAGGTCAAGGACCGCGAAGTTTGGATTGCAGGGGCGCACGTCGGGCTTTGCTGGACCGCCTTGAGCTTTCCGTTGGATCGGGCCGATGAAGTCAAACGATTGAAGTTGTCCGCCCTAGAATTCGAAGCGGAGGCTGAGCTGGATCCAACGGCTACCGCTCGTGCGGTTCGCTGGAATAAATTGGCTGGAGATAACGCCGAAGTTCTGCAAGCCGCTGGCTAGAGATAGGCTCCCCCCGCACCCGACGTTATTGCCGTTGGTGGCACCCGGATCGCAGTAAATCACGTGGTTGAACAGGTTGAAGAAGTCGGCGGAAAAGGTGACATGCATACGCTCGGTGATCGCCGTCGTTTTTCCGAACGAAGTGTCCAGGTTCCAGTGACTCAGGCCACGGAACGGATTCGACCGGCCTGAACGGCCGTCCGAAGCCAGCAGTATGGGCCGGAAATCACCCGAGATGGCGGCTTGGTCGTCGAACAGGTTCAAACCTGTGCCCTTGTTCTTGGGGTCGCTGTTGGTACCAACGCCGTTGGATCCAGTGACACCAGTGTGCACCCCGCCGCCGAAACTACCGGGATTGACAGTGGGAATTTTCCCGGTGTAGAACCATATATGCCAAGCATCCAGGCTCGGTCAAGATAATTTATCCAATATCCTGAATCGGTCCCTGCCCCTCGCATCGGACCAATTTGGCAGTCCGGTCGTCCTCGATCTGCCCATCGGAGCAACATCTACCCCGGTACCCTCGCAAGCTTGATTCCCAAGGTGAATATAAGAATCCACAGTAATTGCGGCTAACGTCGGCGTTTCTGGCACCATCGGACCCTCGCCGCGCGACCGTGCGACCGCGAAATGGATCAAGACTATGCGCAATCTCCTCAGATTTTTGATAGAAGCGAGTCAATCTTTGAGTTGGCGTTCGCTACCAGGAGAATGACAACATTTGCGTATGTTTCGCGGAAGTGGCTTAAAAGCTTCGCCTTCTTGGTTCGGTGGTTCTTTCCATGTCATCGAGACCGCCTGTCTCCACGAAGAGCCCGCCAGTGAGAACTCCTCCGTCCGCAGCTGCCTTTCGCACGGTCCGACGAAACGCCGGAGACACGCATGAACCTGGGTTCGGAAAAAATCGCTGGGACGATGGAACCGAATCAGCCCGACCAACCGCGTGTTGGCACAAACGTCGTCGAAGGCTACAAGGCATCGATGAACGGTGACGGCCTGCGCATCCTCGATCAGTTGCCGCAGATCGTCCAGCGGGGCTCGGCAGCGCTCACACCCGCAGAAAAAGAATTGTTGAAGTGGATCGGCCTGTTCTTCCGCAAACCTACGCCCGGCAAATTCATGATGCGCATTCGCATGCCCAACGGCTTTGTAAGGAGCGGACAATTGCGCACCATCGCCGAGCTCTCCCGAAGGCTTGGCAATAGCGTCCTGGACATCACCACTCGGCAACAGATCGAGCTGCGCGGTTTCACGCTCGACTCCGTGCCGGAAATCTGGGAAAAGCTTCGGGGCGTGGACCTGCGCACGCTCCAGACGGGCATCGACAACGTTCGCAATATCAACGGCTGCGCCTTGGCCGGCTTGACGCCTCACGAATTGTTTGACGCCTCTCCGGTCGTCCACGAATTGGATCGCATCATCGTCGGCAGCAAGGGCAACCCGGAGTTCACCAACTTGCCGCGCAAGTTCAATATCACGATTACGGGTTGCATGGACAACTGCACGCCTAGTGAGTCGCAGGATATCGCACTCGTCCCCGCGAAGAAGGCCGGCCGGCTTGGGTTCAACGTGCTGGTGGGCGGCAAGATGGGCTCGGGAGGATTCACCGTCGCTTCGCCGCTGAATGTCTTTGTCGAAATCTTCCAGGCGGCTGCGGTCGTGGTGGAACTGATCAAGATTTACCGCGATCACGGCCCGCGCGAGGCCCGCTCCAAGTGCCGTTTTGCCTTTCTGATCGAGGAGTGGGGCATTCGCCGGTTACGCGCGGAACTTGTCGCGCGCCTCGGGCATGAGCTCGCCTTTCAAGGCAGAGATATGCGCGGCTCCACTCAGGCCGACCACCTCGGTGTGAGCTTACAAAGGCAGGCGAGTCTCATGGCTGTGGGACTCTGCATTCCCACCGGCAGAGTCAACCCCGATCAGTTGGACGAGCTCGCGCGTTTGTCCGACGTCTATGGTCACGGCGAGATTCGTCTCACGACCGGACAGAATGCCATCATTCCCAATGTTTCCGCGGATCGCGTGGCCAAGCTCCTAGAAGAGCCTCTGCTCAAACAACTCTCACCTCGTCCCTCTCCCTTTGTGCGCGGATTGGTCGCCTGCGTCGGCACGGATTACTGCAATCTCGCTCTCATCGAAACGAAGAGCCGTGCCATCGCGCTCTCCCAGGCTCTCCATTCTAGAGTGGGCACGGGCGTGAATCCCCTGACGATTCATTGGTCCGGATGCCCGGCTGGCTGCGGCAATCATCAAGCTGCCGACATCGGTCTTCGCGGGTTCAAAACAAAAATTGACGGGAAGATTGTCGATGCCGTGGCGATCTACACAGGCGGCCGGACCGGCCCACATGCGGTTGCCGGCCAGGAGATTCTGGAGACCGTGCCCTGCGATGAAGCCTTGCCCGACGTCGTAGCAAATGTCATCCGTTCCTATCGTTTCGAAATGGAAGCAAAGGAACACGCGGGCTTGACTGACCCGCTGTTCGCAGCCGCCGCAACAGCGGGATTGGCATCATGGCGGACGCCTCGCGTCTTGGCGCCCTCGGGCGGGGTGGCCTGAAACAGATGCAGACGGAATGGCCTGGCATGGGGCAGTACAAGACTCAACGGCTGCCGTAGATGGACTTAGGGACACCAATCAATTGTGTATGGGAGGAAGAGCGATGACGGATTATGTGAGTCCTAAGGAACTACTACAAGAGGCGGTGCAATTGGCGAGGAGAAAGTCCGATCTGCCCGTTCGTGACATGCTTATCCGAGGAATCCTTGCCGGAGCGTTTCTTGGGTATGCCACATCCCTTGTCTTCATGGTGTCGTCACAGGGTCTCCCTCCGATCGCGGGCGCGATGCTCTTCCCGGCTGGGTTTGTGATGCTCGCGTTGCTAGGACTGGAATTAGTCACCGGGAATTTTGCTTTGCTCCCCGCAGGTGTTATGGCCGGGACGGTGGGCGTCACCAGGTTGCTGCGCAACTGGGCTTGGGTGTATGCCGGAAACATGATCGGCAGCGTGCTCTACGCGGCGCTTTTTTATCTGGCGATCACCAATTGGCGCACCGGAAATGGCGGCGCGATTGCCGATCTCATGAAAGTAGCCGCGCAGAAAAAAACCTTGGCGTACGTGACATTGGGCCCAAGTGGCTGGGCCACCGCGCTGGTGAAGGGCCTTCTCTGCAACTGGATGGTGACGATCGGGGCGGTGCTGGCCTTGGTCTCGCGTTCTACCGTCGGCAAGATCGCCGCCATGTGGCTTCCGATCATGACTTTCTTCGCGCTCGGCTTCGAGCACTCGGTTGTCAACATGTTCCTGATCCCGTCCGGCATGATGCTTGGCGCGCCCATCTCCGTGGGCCAGTGGCTTTTCTGGAACCTGCTCCCCGTCACCATCGGGAATCTTGTTGCCGGAACGCTTTTGACCGGCATGGCGCTCTACGTCACGTATCCCACCGCGACAGCCCCTGCCCCCAGTCAAGCCCAACTATCGACGGCAGGACAGGAGGAACATCAAGCGGCATTTGCAAACGCCGCCGGTCTTCATTAGAACTCGCTTGCCTTACGCGATTCTTGATTCCCTGCTAATTGCGAGGGGGCGCAGCGCAGTTGAACTCCCGCCGCCAGATCGGGATTCATCAAAATCACTCGCCCATGCAAAGCGGGACTCCACTAGCCTCACCTGACCCGTGCTTCGATCTGTTCCTCTTTTTTATTTGCTCGTCGGCTTACTTCGCAGCTCAAGTAGTTTTCCCTGCTGCTCGGCTGTCAATTTGTTCTTGATTCGAACGAGTAGTGTCACTTGCTCTCTTTTGATTTCGCGTTCCGCCGCCAGCACTTTTTCCAATTGCGCAAGAACCTGTTGCTCGTCTACGTGCGGCTGTTTGACCAGGGAGATCAATTTCTCCATTTCATCCTGCAGCTTCCACTGCAACTCCGTGAATTTCAACTGTGCCTGGCGGATTTCCGTCTTGAAGTAATCTTTTTGCTCGGGGCTCAGCCCGATCGCTTCTTGATGCTGAATCACGAGTTCCGGAGCAAAAAAGCTCTGTCCGATCGGATCCTGATCGGACTGCTGGGCGCGGATCGCACCCGCGGCGAAAAGAAACATTGCGCAAATGCAGCGAACTCTCGCCCTCATTTCATTCCTCCTCGTCCGTCTTCACCGGAACATCCAGATAGGATTCGCCGAGTCTCGGCATCGTCCGCAAAATCTCCTGCCCCGGAGTCACCAGCAGACCGTCGCTGGGCGCTCGCCATTCTGTCAGTTTCTGTGCAGCAGCAAGTTCGTTCTCCGGAATCATTCGCGCCGTTCTCCGTTGCAAGGTCAGCCCCATCATCAGAACCACCACAACCACGGCGGTCGCACCGGCTAATCTCCACACTCGCCACGGCCGCGCACGCTTCCCTTCACGGGCGGCCCGGGCCGCAGCTAGCACTTGCGCCCGGAAATTCGCCGACGGCTCCGATCTCTGAGCCACGAACGGCAGCAATGTGTCCAGCCGTGCCTTCCGGGCACGAATGTTGCCCAGCTCTTCCGAACAAATCGTGCAGGTTCGTAGATGCTCTTCAAGACCGGCTGTCAAACTCCCGGTCAGAGCGGCCTCCAGCAATTGGTCTTTCCAGATCTCGCATGCATTCTTCATTTCATCACTTCCAGCAAAAGTTTTCGCGCCGTGTGCAACCGCGACCTTACCGTCCCTGCTGGAATTCCGAGCACCGCGCCCACATCGGAAGCGTCCATCTCTTCAACTAGCGAGAGTTGCAAAACACTCCGGAGTTTCTCCGGCAGCCGTTCTATTTCTCTCCGGAGCCGGTCCAGCATCACCAGCTGTTCCGCATCCTTCGCTCCGTCCACCATCACCGGTGTTTCCGTGACCTGCCAAGCTGTATCACGAGCCAGCCGGCGCCGGTAGTCTCTTTGGCGGTTCAAAGCCAGCCGAAAAACAATCCGGTTCACCCACGGGCGGAATTTCTCCGCTTCCCGCAGTGATGCAAACTTCTGGTAGGCGCGCAGGAACGCTTCCTGTGCGGCATCTTCTGCGTCGGCGGAATTTCCCAGAACGCTGTAGGCAATTTGGAAAACGCGCCGCTGATTCTCAGCGATGCGCTCGCCAAGCCCCGCCTCGGGATTATGCGGTTCAGTTCTTGCAATCTGCGCACTCACGCACACCCCAATCACGCCAATCCTGCTCCTTTATCGTATAGACACCGCGGTCCGGCCCTTTGTTCAGGAAAATAACATGCCTACTCGCACTGCGTAGCAAACAATTCGAGCCGCTTACGGGATCCTTGTGCCGGGCCGTGTGGGCGGCCGAACCGCCCACAGCCGGGCCTCTTGCGGTCCTTTGGGATCAGAAGAGAAAAATCGGCTGAAACGCTGGAAGAATCGGTTGCAGTTGAGCTGCAATCTGCACAGCCTGGAGTTTCGCAACTGCTCAGCGTCGAGGATGGCCACGAAACGCGTGAGAAGCGCCTGTTGTGCTTGCGCCATCTGCTGCTGCAACGCGTGAATCTGGATCACCAGTATTCCCACTGGTGCCGGGTTCCCGCCGGAATTCAGCAGAACGGCTAGCTGTTGGGTCAGGGCCTGTGCCGTTTGAAAGAGCGGCACAAGGGTCGTCTGGCGCGCCTGCAACAATTCCTCCAGCTCGCTCACCTGGCCGGGCCGCAGTTGCAGAAATTCAGCCACAACCTGCAAAGGCGATGTTTCTTGGGCGCTCGGCTGAACATTGGTGGTCTGTACCTGTTGCAATGTTTTTTCGATGTTTAGTTTCGTCAGATCCGGTGCGATCGTCACCGGCGTGGACTTGAGCGCGGGCTTTTGCGCCTGCGCAGGGTTACAGCTCATGAGAAGAATGGCAAGCAAAGCAAAGACGGATCCTGTCTGTTTCATGGTGGCGTTCTCCTTGAAGTGCACGCGTTCTGCGCCTTCATTTATCCAGACACCGCCACCACTGGCCTCGTTCGTATTTGCTGATTTTGAGCTACTGAGAAGATGCGCAGCGCTGTAGAACTTCCGCCGCCAAATCCGAGTCCATCAATGCCGCGCGTCCGTGCAAAGCGGAACAAACCTGCACCGCCGTGATTCCTAAAGCGCCCCGCAAATCCGCGCTCGCCAGGTTCGCCCCATCGAGTTCCACGCCACGCAAAACCGCGCCCGTCAAATAAGCTCCGCGCAGATCCGCCTTCTTCAAGTCTGCGTCCAGCAGGATGGTCCCTTTCAGAATAGCGCCGGTCAAGTTCGTTTCCTCCAGCTTTGCGGAGGACAGATCCGCCTGCTCTAGATTTGCGAACGAGAGCACGGCGTGCTCGAGTTTCGTGTCGCGCATGTCCGTGCGCGAAAGATCGGTCCGCAGCAGTTGCGCATTCCGCAAATTCACCGCATACAGCGACGCCCCGGAAGCTTTCGCATTCGAAAGCACCGCATTCTCAAACGTGCCGTAAGAGAGATCGGCGAAACGCAGATCCGACGCCGTCAGATTTGCACCCGTGGCTTTGGCGGACACCAATACGGCGTGCGTCAGTTGGGCACGATCGAGAATTGCCGAGCGCAGCAGTGCTTCGCGCAGATTCGCTCCGCGCAGGTCCGCCTCGGATAGATACGCCCCCTCAAGGTTTGCGCGCCACAGTTTTGCATTGGTCAGAAAAGCCCGGTACCCTCGCGCGAACCGCAAATTCGTCTGATTCAGCCGCGCGCCAGATATTTTCTCCACCGTCTCGTCCGTCCATACCTGACCGGCGCGAGGAGGCGTTGAGAGCGTTGCCTCCGTCAAATCCGCGTAGGGACGGTAGCCCACCGATTGAAAGACCATTGCCGCCCAGCGTCTCACATCGGCCGGCGATTCCTCCGCGGCCGTGCTCCTGTCGAAGGGCAATCCCCGGTTCACGCCAAGAGAAAAGAGAAAAAGGATGCACGCCGTCGTCAGTGCCGCGCGCGTGGTTCCCAGGATCATTCGTAGGATGTTTTTCGACTTTGGCAAACGGATGTCGCCCGGCCGAAGCACTCGCGACACAACAAAAGGCAGACTCGTCGCCGTGGCTACCGACAGAGTCATCAGAAACACATGCAGTAGTGTCCCGCGGAAGTCCTGCCGCGGCAGATACCGCAGCCAATAGAGGAACAGCGTCGCGGGAACAATCCAGTATGCCAGAACCGTCGAAAGCACCGTTTCGAACGCGATCATCGCGGAGCGCGATTCCCCCTGCCACCGAAAGTGTCTGCGCACCAACCCCATCAGATACCACGGGCCATCTTTCTCCAGCGTTTGCCCATCCTGAAAGACGGCAGGGAGCGCAGCCATGCTTCCCCACAACCTCAGCAGCAGAAAATGAAATCGCAGGGAAAGCGCCAGAAGAACCAGCGGACCACCGAGATATAGCCCCGTCATGGGGAGCACGTTGCCCAGCCGCATGAAGGGCAGCGCCGACGTATTCAACAGCAGCCGCACGTCGGTCGTGAAGGCGATCAGCAGGCAGCAGAGCAGACTCGCTCCCACCGTGAGAAAGTAAAACCAGCGCGCGATTTTCGTCGCATCGCCGATAGCTTTCGAGGTATCTACCGCGGAAATCGATTCGGGAAGCACCGCATCGAAAAGATTCGTCCCCCCCAGCCGGCCAAACCACAGGCCTTCCGCGCCATACAGGTTGGCACCCATCAGGTTTGCACCGCGCAGTTCCGTACCCAGCAGATTCGCATTCTGCAGATTCGAACGGACCAGGCTTACGCCCCGCAAATTTGCCATCGAAAGATCCGCGCCCGCAAGGTTCGTGCGGTGCAGATGTGCGCCCTGCAAATTCACGCCCGTCAGGTCCGCTTTGGCTAAATTCACGCCGCAGAGATCGGCCTTGACGCCTGATTCCCCGCCCGATTCCACCCAGATTTTGTGTTGGTCCAGAATCTCGGCAAGATCGAGGAGTGAGATTCCGATGGAATCCCCTCCGCTCAAAACCTCCGCACCGGCGGGATTCTCAGTTGCGATTTCGCTCTTCATTTCTTCAATCTCTTTGATTGTGTCTATTTCCAGGCCCATTCGAATGATTTCCCCCTAATCTCTCCGCCCGCTCTCGGGCATCCTTGCGCACTTCAACCTCTCGAACTGGCGCGCCATCGCGCTTCTCAAGGCTTCGGATTCTTCGCATTCGAAGCACGGTTCGAATTCCCCGTCTACAGCCGTGCCTCTGCTGGAGTGCCTCCATCCTCTCCTACCAGCACTGTGGAAATCGCCTGCCCTCAAGTACAGGCGGCGCAGAGGTAACGGGGGGCGCACTGGAGGCCAGCGAGGCGAGAGGATTCGAACACCGAGGATACAGCTAGGGCGAAACATTCACGGATGAAAGGGAAAAATGGAAAAAATACCGGATTCGAAGGGCTACAAAAAAAGTGCCGGGGTAGCTTCGCTGAGGGGCCAAGGCACCCCGGCTTATCCTGCCCGCCTCCGCAGTGAGCGAGCAAGAAACTCGTCAAGAATCTTTCCTAAGGCAGGACCAAGAAACCGCTCAAGAATGCTTCCCGCCGCTAGAGCAGAAAGCAGTTCGAGAAATCTTGTTGCCGCAGGGTAGTAAATGCGTTGGAAGTTCAGCCTGCGGATTTTTTGCCGCCGCAAAAGATCGGGCGGCCGTGAGCCAGGAAGCAGGGGACTTGGCTTCCCGAAACTTTCTACTTTTCTTCCTCGCCGCGAAGGAATTCGTAGCGCTCGATGGCGGCAACCACGCCGACGGCGCCTTCTTCCCGAGGCTCGGTGCGTTGCACGCGGCCGAGGCAGCGGACGCGTACGGGTCCGGCCAGAGTGATCTCATTGGGAAGAGTCAGAAGAATCTCAACGGGTGAGCCCTCCCTGACATCCTTGGAAAGGAAGAAATAGACACCGCGGGAGCTGACGTCCCGTGACTCGGTGCTGGTTTCACCAACGGCCGCGCCCGTGGTCCAACGAACCGTGAGCGGCAGGCGCATGGAAAAGCGCTGGGTAGTGCGGCGTTCGGAACCAGTCAAAGAAGTCCTCCTCATGGAAGGAAAAGTGTATCCGGGTGGGACCCAGGGGACAATAGGACTCCGGATACAAAATCGATCCAACTCTGAGAAGTACCGACGTACTAGGACCGGGCCGAAGACTGGGACTAAGGGATGGGCGAACCCATCCAGAATGCAGAAAACGCTCTTTCCGGTAATCCCGCTAACTATAACTAAACATAGATATTTACACCAGAACATCGGGTGGCGAGTCGGCACTTGTCGCGACCAGTTCGTCCAGACCCGTGCGGATCAGATGACGTTCTCAGGGGTTGGCGGTGCCACCAGAGGGTGTTTCGCCCGGGGGAGGCGGGAGGGCTTTGGAGCGTTGCGCGACGGCGGGTGGGAAAACGGGCGCGCCGAGCGGAGGACGGCCGCGCGTGATGGCCCAGTGCTCCAGCCAGCCAGTTCCTTCTTCTCCCACATACGTGTCGGGCATACCGTAGGCTTGATCGCTCAGGGCGTCCTCCAGCGTGATGAAGCGATAGCCGCGCTTGCGAAGCAGCTCGAGCAACTCGGCGATGTGATCGGCTTCCAATGGATTGGCGTGAAGCAGCAGAATTTGTTTCGGTTCGTAACCGATGAGGTCGCAAGAGAGCTTCTCCTCATAATCAAACATGGCGGCGGAATAAGAAAGATAAGCGCTAACGACTTCCTGCTGGAGCGCGGTATCGGCGCGTTTTTTGGCGTCGTCGTAAACACGCGAGAAAGCCCAATCCCAGGCGTCCATAGTGACGGGCGCGAGGCGATAGCCGCGGGCGACCAGGAAGGCTTCGGCATCGCGGCGGGTTTCCAGGTCGCGGCCGACATCCAGGTAGGGGTGGCGAAAGTAGCGGAGTTTCATCTTGTGTTGCGCGAGCAAGAGGCGGGTGACGGTTTCTCCGCGCACGACGGATTCTTCGAAGTCCTTGAGGCCGGCTTTGTTCAGCGAGATGTGGCCGAAGGTGTGATTTCCCAGTTCGAAACCGGCGTCGAGCCACATGTTGAGGGCTTTGATGCGTTCGTCGACTTCACCCCATTTGTAGAGCTTGCCTTCATTTACGAAGCCCACCACCGGGATTTGCTGCTGCCGCAAGGTGGCGAGCAATTTCGCGGTCATTTCCGTGATGGCCGCGGCGGACATCGAATTCGCGGCGCCAGCAGGCAAATCGTCAATGGTGATGGCGATTTGGCGATCTGGTGGAGTAGCGGCCCAGGAATCCGCGGTTCCCCAAACCATGCAGAAGGCAAACACAGCGAACAGGCAAGTCAGCAGCGGCTTCATGAAAGCAGTCCTCCCGCCCGGCACGTTTCTTGAAACGAGTTAAGCCTGGCTCCGTCAGCGATTTATCGCAAAAGTGCAGGGCATTGTACCTGGAGTTGGCTTCGTTTTGGTGGATGGAGCTATTCGCCGTGAGTTTTTGGAGTGAAGCGGAACGCGGAGTCTGCGTGCGGTGGAAAGGCCAGGGCGGAGAATGTCAGCGGTAGAAGGGGGAGCGGCCGGAATTTTGTGCGTCGTGCTGGAAGCGCGGCCAGGGCGAGTCCATGGGAGCAGAACCGGCGTCGGAAACGGCGTAGGCGTAGCCCTGGTCTGTGGTGAAGAAGATGGTTCCGTCGGGGGCGATGGCGGGAGCGTCGCGAACCATTCCGTGGATTTCAATTTTCCATTTGAGCTTGCCATCGGGGGTGACGGCGGAAAGAAATGATTGGCGAGGGCCATTTTTGGTGAGACGACCATTGGTTCCGAGATAAAGCGTGCCGTCGGCGGCGAGGGCTGGACCGGAGTTGCAAGGGGTAAACAAATACCATATTTGACGGCTGTCGGGCATGAGGGCCTTAATCAAGTCGGAATCGCAGAAATAGAGGATCCCGGCGTTGTCAATCACCGGCGAGCCCATAATGCGGCTAGAGGCTCGCGCCATCCAGCGCTGCTTGCCGTCGCGGCCAAGTGCAAAGAACCAAGGCGGATTGTGACCTTCGACGTAGACCGTGCCATCTCCACCGACGGCAGGAAAATCGAGTTGCACGACCGGCAACTGGATGAACCAAAGAACTTCACCGCGCGGATTGAGTTGGTAGAGCCACGACTGGTGGGCGAGATAGATCATGTCGTCCGCGCCGATGACGGGTGAAGTTCTCGACCAGCCTTCCCCGTACTGGTTGTAACCGAGCAAGATGTCGTCGCTCGCTCCCGCGGCACTGTAGGTCGCATGCTTCCAATTGATGTTGGCGCCCAGGCTCGGGGCAAACGCAAACAAATCGGAAAAGTCGTCGGTGACGTAGAGTGCGTCGCCGTCTCCAAGGGCGGGCGGAGTGAAAAATTTGTGCTGTGAGCTGACGGATTGCCAAATCAGATTCCCGGAAGTGTCGAGAGCGAAGAGCTTGCCGGACTGGCTCGCGGCGTAGAGCGTGCCACTGGGAGCGAGTGCGGGGGCGGCTACGACGGGACCGAATGGCAGCGGCGCCTTCCAGAGCAACTGACCTTCAGGCGAAAGCGCGTAAATGCCATCAAGGGCGGCGAAATGAATGGCGCCATTGGGTGAGAGCGCGATTCCGGAAAGTGGGCTCGGGCCCGGAGTGTAGGACCAACGGATATGAGGAGCGGCGGCCTCTGCGGAGTGGACTCGATTGGCGCGACGCCATACGGCGAAAAAACTGGAGAGACAAAGCGCGAGCAGCAGGCCGGAGAGTAGGAGAACCTTGGCGTGTTTCATCTTTGGGCCATTTTGTATTTTTCTCGAGAAACTTCGGTGCGGAGCGGAAATCACGGATCTTCAGCATCATCGGAGTCCGCAGTGGACTGTGCGACGGGGCATTCCAGATGCATTTCGTCCATATATTGATGGACCATCAGGGAAGCTTTGAGGGAATCGGGTCTGGTACTGAAACGGTAAGACAAAACGGCCGATCCGGCCTCATTGACGTTGCTCGAAGTGGGCGGCCGATAATTCTTCATGCGCTCTTCCGCATCGAGGAGTTCGGCGCGCGTGGGAGTGTGATGCGGGGAATCGTCTGGCGGCGGAGTCTTCTGCCTTGCCGAGCAAGAGTCGATGTCTGCGGAAATCATTTCGAGAAGAAGGCGCTGCCACTTGGGGTCGTTTTGAAGTTCCTCGATGTCATTGGCAAGCCGGTCCTCCATCTCTTGCCGGGTGCATCGCGGGAAGGCGGTAGTGTAGCCCCAGCCGATCGCTTGCTTCTGAACTTCACGGAAACAAGTGCGGTCGCATCGATTGAGCTGCTTGAGGCGGCGGCGCGCTCCCGGAGCGATGGGAATGCCGGAGCGCGGGGAAAGGTCGTCGTTGGTGAAGACGCGATGCGGCTTGGGAGCATTGGTTTTCGAAGAGGGGGAATCGGATGCGGTACTTGCAGAATCTTTTTTTGCAGGCTCCTGAGCGGGCTGTTGCTGAGCAGACGGTGCGCCGGAGGATTGCGGAGTGCGCGCAAGGGCGCGTTGAGGCGCGCCAGGAAGGACAGGAAAAAGGACACAAGGAAGCGCGCCGAATGGACGGCGGCAGCGCGCGAGTTTGAAGCGGAGATCATGGGAGAGTGTAATCCGGGCAAACTCTAGCGGTGGCTTCGTTCCACTGGTATTGCATGACTGTGGCACGGAAGGGGGCGAAGCGTTGAACGGCCTGAATCCGCTGGGTGAGGAGGCCCGCCGAATTTCTGTATTGCGAGATCAGTTTGCCTTCGCGATCGGCAAAGCGTGAATGAACGTCGTTTCGAATGTATTCCGACACCACGCCTTTGCCGACGATCTTCTCGATCTGTCGCTTGATGCCGCAATAGCCGCTCGCCTCCTGCAGCGCATCTTGCAGAGTCGTACTCCACACTCTATCGTCGGAGATCTCATAGCGCGCAAGCATCAACTGGTTGCGAAACTCAGCCTCGTGTTCGGGTCCGAAACCAAACTGTGCCCGAAGCTCCGCTTCGCAGGAAAGATCGCACGTCGGATTGTTTTCTTCCCCTTCGAGATCGCTCAAGGAAATGACTTTTGCCGGCTTCGCAAGGTCATCTTCGGTGATTACTTTTTTTGATGAACGGCTTTCTGCAGGGGAGTCCGCTCAGTTGAGGTGTGAGGAGAAGGATTCAAGGCAGCTGTTGAAGACTGCTGCTCTTTAGAAAAAGGTGCAGGTTTCACACTGGGATCCTGCGATTGCCGCGGCGGTGCCGCGACGGCCAGGCACGAGACAGCGATCAGCAACAGAACGAAGGTAAAAAAATAATGGGCACCGCGCACAGAGGCAAACGGCATTCGCCCGGGAAAACGGATGCGGCAGACATCACGGATCAGCGGGGTCATCAGTGTCATCTGGAGGTCTGGGGACATTGATCGTGCAGGTGGCATGAACGATTTTGTCGGCCTGCATATATTGGGACTGCAGATTGCCGGGCGAAGACTTCGCGATATGCGCGTTGGCGCGGTCCAGCGCGGCCTTTAGACGGTTCTGAATATCGCGGAACTTCGGTTCGTACTCGCGCTCGACGGCCAACTCGCTCGGTGTGATGTTGCGGGCGTCGGCAAATCGCTGGATGTCTTGTGTTTTCTTGGCGTGGGTCTCGCACGCCAGACCCTAGACGCCGATGATCTCCCCAAGAATTCCCTGCCAGGCAGCGTCGGCCTTTACGGCCTCAAATGGCATCGAGAAGCGCTAATTTCCAGCGAGGGCCGGAGCCACCATTCAGTCCCGCGCGCTGAGCAACTTGATCGAAGCAGGTGCGGTCGCAGGCATTCACTTGTTGGAGAATGTCGCGCATACCCTCGATGGTGATGTCATGAGGGGGTGCGTCGATGTCCTCGTTGGTATAGACCTTGTGCGGCTTCGCGGAAGGCTTGGCCGGTGAATCAGGATTCGCGGTTGCCGGTTTGGCAGGCGCTTGCGGGCAATTTGCCGTGCAAGGCGCGGGAGTGGCGCTGCTCTGCGGCGAGGCACCAGCAGGATCGGGCGGTTGTGCGGAGGCGGACAGCCCGGCGGTCAAAAAGACGAATGCCAAGGCGAAAATCTTAGGGCGCTCGGAGGAAATTCTCCTTACTCACTCGCAATCTCATTTTACCGCATGCTGGCGGAGGCACGACGGGGAGTCATCCCTGGTTACCGTAAACGATATCAGTACCTTTGAAATGAAGAGCCGTTCGTTTGCCACAAGACTTTCAGTACCTTGCGAATTAATCCGAGGAACTCAACTTCACAGTCCCGAAGATGGAGGAAGAGTAGGGCTGGCTTGCCGGCAAGGCCAATACAGATTCTCAATTCACGCCAAACACGTTGAAGGTGTAAATGAAATCCGGCCGGGCATCGCCACGCCCATCGGACACGCGAACGTAAAAAGTTACTGGAGTCGATCCAGTTCCAGGAACCTGGAAGGAGTAGTAGGGCTGCTGAATGTAGGTTGCTCCTGGTAGACCGTTGATGCAAGGCAAGTTATAAATCGTACCCGGCAAGGAAGATCCTGGTACACAAGTCTGGTAGCGAGTTCCGCTCGAATCAACTATCTCCAGAACCGGCAACAAAGAATTTATCTCCGGGGGTTGCATGAAATCGTTGTTAGCAGCGACATACACTTGGACGACCGAGCCCGGAGCAGCACTCATCGAATACACGTCTATATCGGGACCCGCGGAACTCGGATCGCTGAAAGGACTAATGGATGCCAGGAGCGTGATATTGGAAAGGGGAGTCGCCTGTGCAATGGTGTCGTTGCGCGCCATCTGCCCACGGTCCTTAACCGTCCAGGTCAGTTGCTGCGAGGTCGTTTGGTGGAGACTTCCCGTATTCCCATCCGATACGTTCAAGGTGAATGTGTACACACCTGCTGTCGTGGGGGAGCCGGAGACAAATGCATCTCCATTGGTAGAGGTGTTGAGACTCGTTCCTGGGGGCAGCGACCCAGGAGAGATGCTCCACTGATAGTTCGCGGCGCCGCCCATCACAAGTGGCCGTAGAAAAACCGTGCTTGCCGTCGCAACTGTCGGCAGCGATGTAGTGTAAATGACGAGCTTGGGCGTCACATCTAGGGAGAAACTGTAGTAGGACGCGGTCAAGGGGGGACTGCTGCTGTCGTGTACGCCGATATTAGGGCTGGTAAAACTTGGGCCGTTTGGTGTCCCCCTGAGCGTCCCCGTGGTGGGATCAAATGTGAAGCCCGGAGGGGGAGTCCGATCGATGCTCCAAGTGTATGGCGGGAATCCGCCGGTCGTAGGGAAGGTAGTCGAATAGCTCTGATTATAGAGAATGGTTACCTGCGTGGGTCCGGTAAGCGTCATTGGGTCGCTGATGCGAATTTGGAAATCCTGGGTTGCAGTGCTCGGGGGCGAATAAGCGTCCGATACTTTCACGGTGAACTTGAAGAGCCCATCCTTTGTCGAGGAGCCGGTGACATTAAGGCCAGCGAAACTGAGGCCGTCCGGAAGCGCGCCACTTGTAACTGTGGCAGTGTACGGCGGGACGCCATCAAAAACCACAAGATTGGCGGAGTAACCGAAACCTCGAGCAGAATCTGGCAGCGTCGTCGTGCTGATAGACACAGGAAGATTGATCGTTAGCGTCAAATACTCGCTGATCGTTGCCGGCTGGGGACTTGAGTCCGACACCTGGACCCAAAAAGTGGAATACCCGGTGGCTGAGGGTTTCCCGCTTATCAATCCACTGCTTCCATCGAGCGAAAGGCCGGCCGGGAGTACCGATTGCGGCAGGATGCTGAAATGGTAGGGCAAGGTTCCACCTGCGACCGGAACGGGTTGCGAATAGGAAAAATTCACGATGCCCTGCGGCAAATTGTTACCCGTAAAGACGAGGTTGTTTTGGATCGTCAAAGTAAACGCTTGACTGGCTGTGAGGGTAGGCGTTTTGGTGTCGCTTGCCTGAATCGTGAATGCGTATTTTCCCGGGGCCGAAGGAGTGCCCTGCAGAGCCTGCGTTTTGTCTAGCGTCACCCCTGGCGGCAAAGAGCCGGAGGTGAGTGCAAACTGGATGGGCGGATATCCGCCTTGAGTATTGAACAGGGCTGAATAAGGAATGGCAGTATTTCCGTCCGGCAGGAGATTGGAAGAGAAAGTCAGTGGGGCAACACAGTCTAATTCAAGGCCGACTCCTCCGGTCTGTCCAGCAGCGTCTCTTACTGCGAATTGTGGGAACCAGGTGATATAGCACCCCGGAGCTGCCGTGCCGCTGATGGTTCCGTCGCTCACCAAAGCAAGGCCTGCGGGTAGGACCGAGGCGGCAGTTTGTCCAGGAAACAGTGCCAGTGTCCAAGTGTACGGCGGGGTTCCACCAGTCGCCTGGAGCTTTGTGGTATATGGGGTAATAGTTACAGCTTTGGGGAGACTTGTGGTGGTTACCGTCAATGGAGTCACCGGCCCGCCACCACCGGTGCTGCCTCCGCCGCAGCCGAGGAGCGTTAGCGCAGGCAACAAAGTCGCCGCGAGCAAACACCATCTTGTGGCTGGGCCCGTCACGTCGTTTGGCGCCTTCTGATCAGCTGTTCTCCCCGGAGCCAGATCGCCCGATAGGGCTCTAAGAGAGACGCACTCTCAAATGCATCAAATCTCGGCTGGGTCCCTTGCAGGGTGATGTTGAAGGAAGTTGTGGCGCCGGCAGTAATACTGACGGTGGCCGTCGACGAATATGCCCCCGGAACAGGGATTGGCGGATCAAGTGAGCCCACGCTCGACCCGCCCGCAAACCCCGAAAAAACCGATTCCACTTGTAAGGTGTAAGTGCCGGGCGGTAGTGGAATTTCAAAATGTCCAATCAAAGCCGGATCATGCGACCCGAAAGGATCGCCAAGATTGGAGCAAGTTTGCGGAGTGGGTGCGGCCGGATTCACACACGTCACCGTTTGTCCCAGGTTTCCCGTGAACAGATATCCTGAGACGGCCGACGCCGCATTGCGCCGGGGCGAACTGGTGTTGCGCGCAATGACGTTCACTCCTTGGGCAGGAGTCACGCCATCGGAGAAAAACACTGTTCCGCTGATTGTTCCGTAAGCCAGATTGAAACTTGTTTTTCCCACCGGTGGTGGAGATGTAACAGGATAGAGCTTTGAGATCCACGCGGCGTCATCCACAGCGAGGATGGGCAATCCGGCGGTCGTCCTGGCGGTGCAAAGACCTAAAACAGGAAACATGAGAGGCATTCCCGCGTTGTCGTCTGTCGAGCAAGTTGGGACGCCGGTTTTGATGGCATTGAGCAGAACGTCCACATTGATTTGTGAATGTCCAAGACCGATAAAATGCCCGAACTCATGCGTGAAAGCCTGATCGAATTCAGCCGCGGTCAACTCGAAATTACCTGCGTTCGGATTGTTAATCACATCCTGAAATCTTCCGTTCAGGATGGCTCCTGCCGAAATGATTTTTCCTGTGGTCGGATTGAAAGCACACTGAAAGGCAAATCCAATGACCTCTGGAGGGAGACCAAGCCCATCGAAAATGCTGCCGTCCGCATCGAACATGATAGGGCTTTGGCCCCCGCCATTGCAGGAATTCGGATCCGGCGCCTGGCCGGTAACATCACCGGCGACGGCGAGAAAATCATTAACTGATTTGACGTCACCGTTTGCGGGGAAGCTTCCGACCGCCAGCAGCCCACCTGCGTTGGTGAAAGAGAGACTGACCGTCGGCACCGCGGACCAATAGGCAAATAGTTTGTTCACCCTCGTGACGCTGGTAGGATTGTCGATGATCACGGGTCCGCCGTTGGGCTGTTGGCTGAGAGGTCCGCCGTCAACGCGGTATGCGATTGGCTTCGTGTTATCCCACAAAAGAGGCACACCAGAGACGCCTTCGGCTGGCCCGCCCACAGTGAGTGGCCCTCCTGCATATACCATTTCGGTTGGCAATAGGAAAAGGCTCAGCAGTATTGCCGTGCCCTTCTTCCACAAAGCACCGTTGCTTGCTCGCTCTCTCATTTCGCCGACTTCGTCGCCGCGATCGTTCGAATCAAGCTCTTCAGCTGTTCCAGGGAGGCAGCCCCCACTCCCGGGTTCAGAATCATCGCCTGGATCTCTGGCTCGACTTGCACACTTCTGGCTTTCAGTTGGGAATCTAATCCTCGAAAAAGACCTGCGTTGCCAAACCCATTGGTCGCCATTAGCTTTCCATTGCTCGCTGACTCAATGCGGAAACGTCCCTGCTCCATTCCCGCGGGGCTAGTAAGGCCGAACTGGCTGGTCTTGTACAGAATCATCAGGAGGTGTTGTCCCGTCCGGTAGCCTAGTTCCTCTCGCAAATCCTTTCGATCGATAACGGCCTGCCGAAACGTGTAACTGTTTGTGGTGCTGCCTTTCAATGTATCTTCAACGCGTATGGCGACGATGACAGTCATCAAGTTCTTCAATTGCGCATGCGGTTCGACCGTCACACTTGTGACCCATCCCTGGACGACTGTGTCCGACTCAAGAACGAGTTCCCCGAGGTTTCTTGACAGAGTAATGGCGTTGCTCTGGGCGCATGAAGAAACGCTGAACAATAGACTGCAAACACACAACGTTAGGATTGCGAGGGCATGCGAGTTGATGAGGTGGCGGGATCTAGCTGACCAGAAAGGGAGAGGCGTCATGGGAACACCGCTAGACCCGGGGGAAGTCTACGCTACGTCGCCATGAGACTATCTTTCTATAAAGGCATTGTCAAGTATCGCAAGGGACCAGGGGCTAAAGAAGAGCTGCGTTCTGTTGCGGTTGCGCAGGATTCAGGCAATTAAAAGGCTTCCGCACCACGAGTGATCGATTAGGTGGTGATAGATGCGCTCCCGTCAGAAGCCGAGACGCGATCAAGATTGATCTATAAGCCGGTGGTGAATGGCATAGAGCGCCAATTCGAGGCGGTCGGAAACACCGAGCTTGTCGAAGATGTTGTGGAGATGGTTCTTGACGGTTTGTTCGGAAATGAAAAGCTTTTCGCCGATTTCCTTGTTGCGGAAGCCCTGCGCGACAAGCTGCACGATTTCTTTTTCGCGGTCGCTGAGCAACGGCTTTTCGCGGCGCGGACCTGATTCCGACGATTTCGAAAACGCCTTCATGACCTCGGCGGTCATGCGGTTATCGAGCCAGATTTCTCCGGCATGCACGCGATGAATGCTCTTCACCAGAAGATCGGTAGCGGACTGCTTCAGCACCACGCCTCGTGCGCCGAGACGCATGGCGCGAACGACGTCGCGATCGTCTTCCGCCGCGGTCAAAACGACGACGCGCGTGGGCAGCGTATCGAAATTGACTTCCTCGAGCACGGCCAAGCCGTCTTTATCCGGCATGCGCAGGTCGAGGAGAAGAATATCGGGCTTGAGCTTGGCGAGGAGCTTGATGCACTCCGCGCCGTTCTGGGCTTCCCCGACGATGGTGATATCTTCGTCGGCATCAAGAAGCTTCCTCAGGCCATCGCGAAAGATCGCGTGGTCATCGGCTAGTAGTACCCGTATCTGCTGTTTCGTTTTGGCCATATCAACCGAGCGGAACTTCGATCGTTAGACGCGCTCCATGCCCCGGGTTCGACTCGACAGTCAAAACCCCTCCCACAGTTCGCGCGCGCTCCTTAATGGAAATGGGACCCAGCCGCAGACGATCCAATTCATCGCCGGTGAACCTGCCGGCAAAACTAAACCCCTCGCCATTATCATCCACTACGAGTACTAGACGGCTGTCATCCTGCGACAGTTTTACCACGACATGGGAAGCCTTGGCATGCTTTTTTATGTTATTGAGTGCTTCCCGGTAAATCTGGAAAATCTCACGGCAGACGCGGTCGGGAGCGCGTAGCTGTGCCGAATCGATCAACAAATCAAGAGCGACGGTGGATTCGTTGCGGTAGCGCTCGGCGAATCCGCGCATTAGGTCGACCAGATCGGCGCTCTGTACGCGGAGCGGCCGGAGGTCCGTGACGGTCTGGCGGAGCTCCGCACCCTCGTTCTTGACGGTCTGCTGGAGGCTAGCCAGGCCGCTGACGGCCTGGTCAGGGGCGGCGGGAAGCTGACGCCGCATGACGTCCAACTGGATTTCTATGCTCAAGAGGGTCTGAAGAATCCCATCGTGGAGGTCGCGCGCGATGCGGCTGCGCTCGGCCTCGATGGCGCGGGCGCGCAAGTGCCTCAAAAGAAAGATGTTTTCCAGAGCAGGAGAGATGTGCGCGGCGATGTTTTCGAACCACGCTAAGTCCTGCTTTTGGAATGGCTTACGTCCGTTGAGGAGGAAGATCCGGCCCGTTGCCTGACCTCCTTGATCGAAGGCTACGGTGGCAAAAGAAGTGACTTTCAGCTCCTGCTGAACGGGGCCGGGCAGCCGAGGGAGGTTCTTGAGGGTCCGGCCGTCGCGCCTGTCCCAGCCAAACCCGGAGCCAGATCCAGCCAGCGAGTTCCAGCAGATGGTGGCGTCCATATCATCCAGGAGGAAGCCGTCGGTGCGGGAAAGGGGCATGCTCTCCGGAACCAGACGCTCGCTTTCGCCTGCCTTCATGCGCCAGAGAAAAATGCGCTCGAGATCCGTGTCGCGGTAAAGCATTAGAGCCTCTGCGGCGCCAAAGGTGGTCGCAAGTTCTTCGAGGAACAGGCGCAGCGATTCAGCCAGGCCCTGATCCACTTGTATCGTTGCACTGAGGCGCGAGAAAAACTCAATCTGCGAAGCGAACCGGCGGTTGCGATCGCCCAGAAAAGCGAGGCCCGCGCCACCTGCAAATGTGCCGACGGTAAGGCCCAGCCAGGAAACGACGCGCATCCAATGAATGTCCCCTTTCACGGCGGTGAGCAATACCAGAATCAGGGAAAGCGCACCAGCCAGCGGCAGCGTCAGTTCCAGGCCCCAACGAATGCCCGCGGCGTAACAAAGAAACATGTACGGGAACCAAACCGGAACCGTGGAAGGACTGGTGTACATGAAGAAGCCCAGAGCGAGAAGATCGCAGGCCAAGGGCAGGTGCCAGGAACGTTTGCGCAACAGGCGTTCAATCTGTGTAATGAGGAGTGCGGCGAGCAGATAAGCAATTAGAAAAGAAGCGGAACGGTGTGCTCCGCGCGAGGGCGGCTGCTCAAGCACCGCAAGCAGCGCCAGCAAAATAAAAATCGGGCGGGCATAAACGATCTGCCGCTCGAAATGGTGCCGGTCCGTTTGATGGGAGCTCATGCGCGGGGACGCGTGTCCTATGCTTTTAGTCTAGCAAGCTGCGCGAAGTTCGTGGCACCGCGGTTTCCAGGCTGCAACGGGAGCAAAGTGGGGTGATCGATTGCCGGCCCTGTTCAAGCGTGTTACTTGTCGGGGTCAGGGTGCCCAGGCTGTAGGCGCCGAGAACAACGGAGACAAGTTTTTTGCCTTGCGTCCGAATCACTCTCGTGCGGTTGGGGCGCCCCGGAATCAGTTTCCGGGCCTATTCGGAGTTCCCCGGCGCTCGAGTTTGCGCTCCTGCTCCATGGCAGTCGAGGTTCACCATTCTCCTGTGCGGCCATCAGCGAATGGGAGTCTTTCCGAGGACCTTAGGCGGCCGAGCAACGACATTGATACTGGCGCCATCGGGGATCAGCGCTTGGAGCTCGTGAACCTGGAGCAAAACTGTCTTCCCTGTGCTCGCGTCCTCCAGCGAATAGTCCGCATCTTGCAAAAGGGCAACCAGCGCGGCAAATCCGTGACTTTGCTCGTCCTGAACGTAAGGCGACATCTCCATAAGCAAAGTAGGCCGAAACCGGGCCAAAGTTTTCGCTCCTCCCTTCAGGACCGGATATTCATGACCGTCGACGTCGATCTTAATAACATCGAGGCGATCGACACCTTGACCTTCGACGAACCCGTCCAGAGTGTCGACACGAGCGTTCGACGCGGTGCTGAGACGCCCGCGAAGTTTAGGGTGCACTGTTTCCTTTGCCAGTAGTGGCCAGCTTGCGTAGATCGTCGGTGGGAGCTGGGCCTCGATCTCTGCGGCTAGAAGAATTTGGTGAGCGTGAGTGCGCGATTCGAGTTCCGGGTTGAGGGCCAGGTTGCGCTTCAGTTTCGCGAACGCGAAGTCCGAGGGTTCGATCGCGAAGACACGGCCTGCAGGCCCGACACTTCGCGCAAGCCCGAGAGTGTGCGCGCCGATGTTGGCTCCGATATCAAAGACTACGCTGCCGGGAATGACCAGCTTCTGGAGAGCGCGGACCGTGGAGCGCTCAAACGCGCCGAGCAGATAAATGGAGAAATCAATTCCTTCCCGCAGGTCCAGACACCACTTGATGCCCCCGCGTTCCGCACTGACGCAGTCGTCCCTGCCCAGAACCGCGCGCCCCATAGCAATGGCCCGGTAGGCCAGGCCAGCCATCGCGATTTTCGTCTTGGTCGTGAGAATCATATCCGAGCTCGTTGGCTGCGCCCGCTTTCAGGGAAGTGCAAGCGCGCAAAAAATTCATCGTTGTAGATGTGCCGCAAAACAGGCTTTTGCTCCCATACGCGGCGATGCCTGAGGAGTTCTACCTGAGATCCCGTGTCAGTGGTCACGATCTCTAGCGTCTAGAACCAATTTCCGCGCTCGGCCGGAACTCATGCCAACCGAATATAGGAGGCTGGTCCTGTTTCCAAGGGGACTGCTCAGGAAAGCGCAGCATCTTCCACCCAGAGAGACAGGCCCATAGAAAGTACCAGCCATCCACCATCACTCGCATTTTCGACTTTCCGGCGCGCCGCTCGGTGTAATGAACCGGAATCTCCAGAATGCGCAACTTAAGGCGTGCCGCTCCAAAAAGCAGATCAAAATCGCCCCAGCGCTCTACTCCTCCCAGCGGCATTCGAAGGTAATCGCGTTTCAAGAAAACTTTGGTGCCGCAGAGGGTGTCGCTGACACGTTGACGAATAACTTTGCTGGCCAGAAAACAGAATCCTTTGTTGCCAATAAAATTCGCTACCTTCATCGCCTTGCCTTGCATGGGGTATACCAGCCGCGTGCCATTGACGAAATCTGCGGTGCCTTCTTGCAGCGGCGCCAAGAACTTGAGCAACTCTTCCGGGGTAACTGCCATGTCCGCGTCCAGAATCATCAGGACATCGCCGTTTGCCGCCTCGAAGCCCGCGCGCACGGCGCCGGCTTTGCCTTGATTTTTCTCGAGCACGATTAACCGCACACGAGAATCGTGGGCCATGATCTCCTTCACTTTCTCGCAGGTTTCATCCGTGGAGCCGTCGTCCACGACAACAATCTCCGTCCAGGAACCCATTTGCGGCACCCGGCGTAAACACTCCTGGATATTCCCGGCTTCGTTATGGCAAGGAATGACAACCGAACAAGAGAGCGGCGGACGCGCCACGCGCGGGCGCGCGGCGATGTACTGGACAGAAGAAACGAAGCAAAGTATGGGCACCTCGGGCACGACCGCATTCAGCAAGGTCCCGATAACCGGAATGCGCTTGGGAACCGGCAGCGTGAAGCCATCTTCTACGATGTCGAAACCCTGAAGATGCAGCACGCTGCAGATATCTTTGTTGGTAATAAAGTTTCGCGGTGATTCTGGAAAACGCAGTCCTAGTTTACTGGCCAAACGCAGCAGCGGGGCCCACAGCGGATTGTTGGTGGTGATGATCAGCAGCGTCTGTTCGCGGATCGCGGGTTTCAAACTTTCCATGGTGTCCCAAACGTCGTAAACGTAATCGAGCATGTTGGTCATCACCACGTATTGCGGCTCGAAGGACCGCGGCAGGATCACCGAATCGACATCGACGGTATGGAACTCAAGCTGGGGATGCTTTTGCAGGGCCCGGTCGGTCAGCGCCTGCGCGAAGTTTAGCCCCATTCCCGAGCTCGGCCCCAGCGAAGCCAATAGATCGCCGACACCGCTCCCCAGTTCCAATACTTTCGATCCGGGCGGGATCATGCCTCCAATCAAGTGCGTGAGGCAGGAGTGGTAGAGAGGATTCTTGCGCTGCCACTGTTCCCAATCTGGAGCGACACGTTCGAAATAGTCTTTGATGATCGATTTATTCACGGCCCCTCCCGCCGTGTCATGTGCACAGGCCACGTGAACCGGGCTTCACTCCAGAGATCATTTCCTCACCAGACACACATGAAACCTCATCGATGTCACCTAACCGCGAGTTGGCCGCGAGGCGGTTGCGTCAGGACTAGGAATCGTCATCATGGCTCTTGATCCCGGTGATTGCGATTCACTTTCCGGGATGCGTTCCCATATGTACGCATTCCCTTCCCCCAGCCTAACGTAGTTCGGCGATAGCACCACTGTTCGCCGGTAATGGGAGGTGAGGTAGCTGCCCATCGTCTGGTCGAAATCCGTGCCGAACCTGAGCACGCCGTGCTCCGGGAAAAGGCCATTGGACCAGACAAGATAACGGACCCGTTTCTCCGCAATCTCCCGGATGGTCTCCTCGGTCATTTTTCCGGGAACCAGAGAGCCAGGTGTAAATTGAAGAATTCGAGTGGGGCAATGCGTCCCTGAGAGGAAACACAGACTGGCATCCTCAGGAACGGAGAGAACAGCTTCGACTTTGGCGTTCTTCTCCTTCATGAATCGAATGCCCGCGCGATATTGCTCCGCCAAACTCCTTTTGACGGCGATCGTCCCGCGTTCCGTCGTCAGCGGCACGCAGCCCGCCGTTTCCGTCACGACTTTTCTGGTATAGAGCGCGGGCACCGCCAAACACCCTAGGCATAGCAGCAACACTGCCGGGAAAACGAAGCGGTGCCCGCTGCCGGACTGAGGAATAAGCGGACGCAGAAGTAGCAGAAAGGAGAGAACCACCGGCCCGTTATAATACATTGCGTACTCACCGGGAGTCATCCTCAGCAGGATTCGAAACGCCAAGAGGCTGGAAAAGATCAACAAGAGAATTAATCCGGGAGCGCGCGGGAGCCTTGGCTGCCGCAAGAAATACCATAAAGCGGCCATGGAAGCCACCGTAACATACAGGACCATATCTTTAGGAAAGAAGATCGCGCGTAACGTGTCATACCCGGTGACGAAAATCAGGAGGCAAGCGACTGTCGCAAGGAAGAGCACCGCCCTCAAACGAATCAAGCGCCGGTCGGTACCCTTCCAAGTCGGGATTAAATGCAGCCCTTGCCAGCATCCCAGAAAAACTAGAGTTTCCTTTGCAGCTTCGGCAAATGCGCGAAGCGACAGGATGAAGCCCGTCTGGGCGAGCCAAAATTTACCGTAAACTTTCATGAAATAAGACGATGGCCAGGTCATGAAGTTTTCTTCCAGGATGAAGTTGACCCCGCTATCGATATCATCCAGCGGATGACCAAGGCGCAAATGAGCACTCCTGGCAGGATGGCGATCACGTCTCTGGGAATAGATCTCCATGAACGCTCCTGAACTCCGCGCGCCACGATCAAGATCCCCAGCGTGACGTAGCACGCTGCTCCGAACTCCAATCTGAGCAGCAGTGCCGCGGCGGCAGCCATTCCCGCACCGAACATCCAGCCCCATCCCCTGGAAGAAGCGGCCTTAACGGCCAGCCAGAGAAACAAACAGGCGCTCAGGCATCCGTAGACGGCGCTATAACTGTACGGCAGAGGAAAGCTGAAAATCGTGGGGTGGAAAGCCTCCAGCAGCACGGCTCCCGCGCTGAAACCTGCCAGCCAGGAAGACAGCGCATCCCGGTAAGATAAAGAATAATCGCTGAACCTAGCGCCGAGAGCACGCCGGCCCAGTAAAGTACTAAGTGCACGCCGAAGAGACGGAAAAGGAAACTATTCAAGTAGGGAGCGACTGGGCCATTCAAAAACCAGACATCCCGGTAGAGCATCTTCCCTTCGGAGAGGGCGGCGGCAACGTACATTTCGCGGCCGGAGTCCACTGTAAGGCTGCCCAGGTGGCCCAGGTCGCGTACCGGGAGGCGGCCCAGATAATGATCAGGGCAAGAAGACCGCCGGCGGTTGTCAGATTCCAGCGCGCTGGTGGGCCAGACGCGAGTCGCGAAAAGTACTGATCGAATAGATCCGATGCACGGGTGGCAGACCTATCCCCAACCACTTTCACCGGCAAAGTAGACGTGGCCATTCTTTTGGAATCAAGAATAGCAACAGCGCGCTTGCGGATTGCTCCGAGTAGCGGCGGGCCGTGCCCTAGATGAAACGCCCCCCGCCCACTTTTCCATGCGTGGGAATTAGCGTAAACTAAGGTAGTTGCGCCGATGGTGGGAGTAGCTCAGCTGGTAGAGCGTCGGTCTGTGGCACCGAATGTCGCGGGTTCGATCCCCGTCTCCCACCCCAACTTCACTTCCCGCAATAGATCAAATTCACTTTGTATTTTTGCAAAACACGATCTGCCGTGAGCAGAGTCATCCTCTCCGAGAGCGCTTGCGCAATAATCATCCGGTCAAACGGATCCCGGTGATGCGCCGGCAATTCGCCTGCACGCAAGGCGTGTTCTTGGGTGATATTGAGCGTTTGAATGCTCCACAACCGCTGCGCGTAGGGAATGTATTCTGAAGGCGCCTTCGGAAGCGGGAGCGAGCCGAGGGCGAACTTGATTGCGATTTCCCATGTGCCTGCTACCGACAGATATAACTCCGAGGATGCAGCCGTCAGCACCTCTTGTGCCATGACGTTGAGTCTCTCCTCGGCGGCCACGCCCCAAAGGAACACGCTCGTATCGAGCAGGTACTTCATGCCTTCTTCTTGGCTTTTCTCGCGCGCTTTTTCTTTCGTCCTTCGAATAGATCAAGCAAGTCCTCGGGCAAGGGCGCATCAAAATCCTCTGGGACGATCAGCTGCCCGCGAAGAATCCCCAGGACCCGCGGCGACTTCTCGCGCGGCACGGGAACCAGGCGGGCCACCGGAACCCCGCGGTTGGCGATGGTAATTTCCTCGCCCGCGGCCACCCGGCGCAGCAGCCGCGAAAGCTGCGTTTTCGCTTCGTGCGTGTTCACTTTTTCCATGTCGTCATACTAGACTAAGTTACTAGACTAAGTCAACTTGGGCGGTTCCCCCCTTCCCTGCTATTCCGCTTCTCCCCGGCCGACGGACAGCTCGTATACCCCGCACGCGCAAGAGAGAGACAGAATCCGCTCTCCGCATTTCGCAATTCGCCGCTTTCTGCCTATCATAAATCATGACCGGCATCCGTTGTCGCGGCGTACTCTTCGATTTGGACGGAGTCTTAGTGGATTCCACGCCGGCGGTGGCGCGTGTGTGGGCATGGTGGGCGCGCGAGCATGGGTTCGAACCCGACGAAGTCGTAAGAAAAGCGCACGGGCGGCCGAGCATCGCCACGATCAGCGAGCTCCTCCCCCACGCGGATCACGCTGCGGAGGATCGCGAGGTCGAGCGGCGCGAGATCGCGGACGTGCAAGGAGTCATTCCCTTGCCAGGCGCGATGGAGTTGCTGCAGGCACTTCCTCTAGATCGCTGGGCAATCGTGACCTCCTGCACGCGGGCGCTGGCGCAAGTGCGCATCGGAGCCGCGGGACTGCCGAAACCCAGGCATCTGGTCACCTCGACCGATGTGCAGCATGGCAAGCCGGCCCCTGAGCCTTATCTGAAAGGCGCGCAAATCCTCGGCGTACCCGCGGCCAACTGCCTTGTAGTCGAAGATGCTCCCGCGGGAATTCGCGCCGGGAAAGCAGCGGGAGCACGCGTCCTGGCGTTGCGAACTACCGCGAGTGACGCCGAACTCCAGCAAGCCGGCGCGGACTGGATTGTCGATGACTGCGCCGAACTATTTCTGGATTCCTCGGCGTCTGGCGAACAGTTCTTGCTCATCGGCCGTCGAGCAAAATAGTCCTGGGCGCCGCAGAAATCCGTATAAACAGGTAGAATCTCGACTCTGTCTAACTGCGAAAAATGAGTTTATTCCGAGGAGAGAAACGATGATCCGCGTGAAAAGCCTGACCGTGTTGCTGGCGCTTGCTCTGTCCATGACTACAATTGCCACGGGGGTGTGCGCGCAGGACCAAGTTGCCAAACCTGCTGATAAGCCCGCCGATGCCGCCGCTGCTGCCCCGCCCAAGGAAGAATCTTCCGTCACCGATCACAGCATCAAGATCGGAGGCCAGACCATTCCCTACAAGGCCACCGCGCAAACGATTTTGCTGAAGGATGATAAAGGTGAACCCACGGCGTTGCTCTACTCGACCGCCTACACGCGCAGCGACGTGAAGGATCCCAGCCAGCGCTCGGTTGCATTTCTCTATAACGGCGGGCCGGGCTCTTCCTCGGTGTGGCTGCACATGGGTTCCGTGGGGCCGCGCCGCGTCGTGACGGTTAACGCCGGCCTCACTCCCCCGGCTCCCTACAAAGTTACGGACAATCCCGAGTGCCTGCTGGATAAAACCGATCTTGTGTTTGTCGATCCCGTCGGAACGGGCTTCAGCCACGCCGTCGGCAAAGCGCAGGACAAGGACTTCTGGGGCGTGGATCAGGACGTTAAATCGCTGGCCCAATTCATCACCATCTACGTCACGCGGAACAACCGCTGGAATTCCCCGAAATTCCTGATCGGCGAAAGCTATGGCACGTTCCGCTCTGCGGCCCTCGGGAATTACTTGCAGGATCACGACAATCTTTATCTCAACGGCATCGTGCTTATCTCTTCCGTGCTCGATCTCGGGACCATCTCCTTCAATCCAGGCCAGGATTTCACCTACATTTTTTACATGCCCAGCTACGCGGCAACCGCCTGGTACCACAAGATGCTGAAGGACCGGCCGGAAAACTTGAACGCCTTTCTCGATGAAGCCCGGAACTTTGCACAGACGGACTATTCGAACGCTCTTATGAAGGGCGCTGCTCTGAGCGCAACGGAAAAAGCCGAAGTGGCCAAGAAGCTCGCGCGTTTCACGGGTCTCGGCGAAGACTATCTGGTTAAAGCCAACCTGCGCGTGAATCTCTTCCAGTTCATGAAAGAACTTCAGCGCAGCCGCGGACTCACCACTGGCCGGCTGGACGCGCGCTTCAGCGGCCCGACCTTCGATTTGCTCGGAGAATTTGCCGAGTACGATCCCCAGGAGACGGCCATCAGCGGAGCATTTGTGGCTGCCTTCAACGGATACGTCCGCGAAGACCTGAAATTCGGACAGGACAAGACTTACCGCGTGGCCGCCGATGGCGCCGGCCGCCAATGGGATTGGAAGCATCAAGGTGGCGAGAACTTTGGCTTCCCCGGCTCTCCGAATGTCGAGGGCGACCTGGTGGGCGCCATGATTTCTAATCCTCACCTCCAAATAGAAGTGGAAAACGGGATCTATGACCTGGCCACGCCATTTCTGGCCACCGAATACACCATGGACCACCTGGGGCTGGCGGAGAATCTTCGCAAGAACATTCACCTGAAGTATTACGAGGCCGGGCACATGATGTACGTCCGCGACGAAGATTTGGCAAAGCTCAAAGCCAATGTCGCCAGCTTTATTGATGGCGCTTCCAAACCATAGTCTGCGACTTCGAACCGACAGATGGTCGTTCGAGAAAGCATCGTGGCCGCCATCACACCTGGTGGTGGTGGGCTTGTTTTTTGTCCCGCCCAACCCGCCCGTCCGGATAGTTACCCTCAAGAAATTGCAGGTGAACCCATCCCTGGCCCCGGCTAGCAGTTCGCCTACAATACAAGAGTCACGAAGAAAGGCATTCTAGCTGCTGTTCGCGCGATTCGCCCCCCGTTTCTCGGGCCTCGCAAGCACACAAGTTAATTCATGGGGACACCTACGCAAACCGCGCCGCCACAGACCGCGCAAGTGCCGGCGCCGACATCGGCACCCGCACCGCAAAGGACCATTCACACCGCCCAGCTCGTCGCCGCCATGCTGAAGTCCAGCTCGCACGTCAGTGACCTGATTTTCTCGCCGGGCCGCGCTCCTCAAATCGAGGTCAGCGGCCAGCTCACGGAGCTCAAATTTAAAGGACTGGAGTGTCTCAGTTCGCAGGACACGCGCTCCATTGCCGACGACATCATGGGAAAAAACGAGACGCCTATCCGCAAGCTCGAGGAGGATGGCTCAGCAGATCTTTCTTACGGAATCTCCGGCGTGGGGCGCTTCCGTGTGAATATCTTCAAGCAGCGCGGAAGCTGCGCCATCGTGATGCGCGTCGTTCCGGACAAAATTCCCGGATTCGAGGAGCTGAATCTGCCGGAGACATTGAAGGAAATTGTGGATCTGCGCAACGGCATCGTGCTTGTGACGGGTCCCACCGGTTCCGGGAAATCTTCCACTCTCGCAGCCATACTCGACAGAATGAACGAGGAGAAGGCCTACCACATCCTCACGATTGAAGACCCCATCGAGTTTCTTCATCGTCACAAGAAAGCGACAATCCACCAGCGCGAACTGCACTCAGACACTCCGACCTTTGCGCTGGCATTGCGCGCGGCGCTCCGGCAAGCGCCGAAAGTCATTCTCGTCGGCGAAATGCGTGACCGGGAAACGATTGAGATCGCCCTGGAAGCTTCGGAAACGGGTCACCTGGTCATGTCCACGTTGCATACCATTGATGCTTCGAAAACCGTGGAGCGCATCGTTGGTGTTTTCCCCATGGCCGACCAGCAGAGCATCCGCACGCGCCTCTCGAAAGCTTTTCGCTGCATCGTTTCCCAGCGCCTCCTTCCTAAGAAGGACGGAAAGGGGCGCATCGCCGCCGTGGAAATTCTCAAGTCCACGATGCGCACCCGGGAGTACGTTGAAAAAGGTGAAAGCGACGGCAAGTCGCTTCTCGATGCCATGCGCGACGGCAGCACCGAAGGCATGCAGCACTTCGATGGCGAGATTGACAGGCTCATTCGCGCCGGGATCGTCGATTTCGAAACCGGAATAACCTATTCAACTAATGCTGGAAATTTGCGCCTGGAAATGGCCGATTTCCTCGACGAGCGTCCTAACCGGCCTGCCGCCAGCAAGCCGGCCGCCCACGATCCCAACCGCACCACCGAAATCGAAATCGAGAGATAATCACTCAGAAGGGGATATCCACTTCGCCAAAATTTTTTCTCCACAGCCTGTGGCCTGCTTTGGCTGCTTGAAGCACTCTCTATATCTCAGACTATTCCCTGAACCCTGCAGCTTGACCGCTGCAATCAGTTACTCTGTATCGGTGAGTCCCTCTACCGGGCCTTTGAACTGGCTTGTTGGTTCCCGGGAAACAGCTCCTCAGCGAGCATCACCACGAGCTGGATGAGGTGATCCGCCCCATGCTCGTGCACGTACTTGTATTCGGCGGGCCGAAGCGGATTGGTGTCTATCCGCAAGAACAGCCGGGTGGTCGTCTTCTGGTTTGTACTCGTATTTTCCAGGCTCTTCTTGATGGCATCGGAAGCGACAATGCCCTTCCGCAGCCGTTCGCGTGCGCTTCGTAGATTGTCGAATATGCGATCCAGGTCATAGATAACGCGAAGCGCCTCCACCGCACGGCACCCCTCCGCCACTTTGCCGTCCTCGCCAACGGCGAAATAATTCGGCATCGTCCACGCGCTCTGATTCGTTCCTCGCGTCCACATCACCTGCCCAACCGCAAACGCCGCGTCGCGCATGCTATGAATCTCCGCCGCAGTTACAACCGCCTCTTCCGAAGCGCCGATTTCTCGAACGTACTTGTTCCACACATCGACAATCCGCTGTTCGGGAATCAGTCGCAATGGCTCGGAAACGGCCTCATATTCGGCGTGTGCGATTCGTTCCCGAATCCCGCGCGTGGCCCACGGAGGAGGCAGGCTGTCGGCGAACATGTCCGCGACCGCATCCACAAATACGCGCGCGTCAGCCTCGGAGCTGATGTGTGCGGCCAGTTCGTTCATTCGAATGGCCTCGTGGCGGTGGCGCTCAAACAGGATACTAGCTTGGCGCTGCGCAGCAGCCTGCTCCTCGGTCTTAGAACTCTCCTGCTGCGGATAACCGAAAACAAGGGCCAATACCAGCCAATTGAGAAACATTTCCCTGCCTCGCTGCAAAACGGTGTACACCGAACCACCGACACTGCCTGCATGCTCCAGCCACAATAACGGAATGTGGACTAGACTTCAATGGAAGCGCGAAGTATCCAACTTTCCACTCAGCCCCGTACGTGCCACAATCCAAAGCAGAAAACTCGCACCCTAGATGAGTGACTTCATTGACATTCTGTTGATGCGCGTGCCTCACGCGCTCCGCGTGGTCCTTCGAATCGCTTTTTACTTCTTGCTTCTTGCAATTTTTCTGCCGCGGCTGACAACAAGAGTGTTCCACGCCATCGAGTCCTTTCTTTCCCGTTTGGCGGAGCGCAAGACGCTGGCGGTCGTCGCCCTTTTCTTCATCGTCATCGGCGTCCGGCTTGCTGTTCTGCCGCAGCTGCCGGTGCCCGTTCCGGGAATCCATGATGAGTACAGCTATTTGTTGCTTGGTGACACGCTGGCCCACGGCCGTCTGGCCAATCCGCCTCATGCCATGTGGATGAGCTTCGAAACGTTTCACGTGAATTGGTTTCCGGCTTATTCGTCGAAGTATCCGCCGGGGCAGGGGGTCGTCCTGGCGCTCGGTCAATTGCTTGGACATCCATGGGTTGGCGTGCTTTTGAGCGTTGCCGCGATGTGCGCCGCGATTCTTTGGATGTTGCAGGCCTGGCTTCCGGCAAGGTGGGCACTTCTCGGCGGAGCGCTGGTTGCGCTGAAATTCGGAATTGCCAGCTATTGGATCAACAGCTACTGGGGTGGAGCCGTCGCGGCCATCGGTGGCGCGCTGGTGCTGGGTGCGATGTCGCGAATTGTGCGCCGCGCGCGGACACTCGATGCATTGCTGCTCGGCCTGGGGATCGCCATCCTGGCCAACACCCGGCCGTATGAGGGATTGCTCTTCTGTATCCCCGTGGCCAGCTGGTTCCTCTGGTGGCTTGCAGGAAAAACAAAATCGACCGTGAAGCCGCGAACGCGCCTTGTTCGGGTTTTCGTGCCGCTGGCCGTTGCTCTAACGCTGACCGCTGGGTTCGTTGGCTATTACAACTGGCGGCTAACTGGACACGCCTTCCTCTTCCCGCATACTTTGAACACACGGACGTATCGAACGACGGGGCTGTTCTTGTGGGACCATCCCAAGGAACCGCTTGAATATCACAACCAGCCGTTCAAAGATTTCTACAACAGATGGGAACGCGAAGATTATCAAAACACCTGGCGGGACGTTCGAAAGGTTTCCGCTGAAAAACTGACGCGCAGCGGCAACACCTACTTCTGGTGGGGCGCCATCCTGCTTTTGCCTGGCTTGCCGTTCGTTTTTTTCGATCGCAAGATGCGCTTGCCGATTCTGATTTTTCTGCCTGGGGCAGCCGGATTCCTGGTATTGATCTGGTCGATGCCCCACTACGCCGCGTCGCTGACGTGTGTGATTTTTCTGCTCCTCGTCCAGGCCATCCGCCACCTGCGCACCATCCGTCTAGGTGCACGCCTCATGGGCCTCGCGCTTTCCTGGGCCATCATTTGTCTTCTCGCAATCGATGCTGGTTTCTCTGTCCCGCGCCATCTCTGCGACCAATTGGAATGGACCTGCAAGGGCGACCCCAGCCGGAAAGCCATCGGGAAAAAACTTTCAGAGACCCCCGGCAAGCACCTGATCATGGTGCGCTACGGAAAAAATCACAATCTGCACGACGAGTGGGTGTACAACGGAGCGGAAATCGACACCGCCAAGGTTCTTTGGGCCCGCGAACTCGATCCCGTCCAAAATGCAAAGCTCTTCGCTTATTTCAAGGATCGCCAGATCTGGCTCGTCGAACCCGATACCGACAATATGAAATTGATTCCCTACCAAGCGCCACAGGCACCGCCTGCTCGGCAGTCGCGGCGCTGAATCCACGCCCCATCGCGCTGCATTCGAAGGTGTTCTGCACGAGTCAGCACTCACGCGCGCGCCTCGAGCCTCAACCTCGGAATTCAAGATTATTTCAGGTCATAATCTCCAATAAACGTCTCGCGGCTGATGCCCAGCATGCTAAGAAAGAAAGCGGCGAAAATCACCTGCAATCCGAGGAAAAGCCACATCGACCAGAAGAGAACTTGGCGGACTTCATGGAGCTCGCCGAAGCCGCTCGCGGCCCATTTCCAGGTGACCCAAGCGCACCCTGCGAATCCCATGAGAAACAGCCCGCCGCCGAAAAGCAAACCCGTCTCCAGAGTGACGCGCTTCAGAACCCGCCGCAAAGATACGGAACGGCGGTCAAAGCGCTCCGCATAGCTGAATACTTTTGCGAATGCCCCGATCGAGAGAATCTGCGCCCCAAGAAGGGTAAAGATAACGCCGAAAATCATGGTGTGAAGGTCGAGCCCCACATGGGGAGAGATCTGACGCGGCCCCGGCAGCAGCCAAAACACGAGAAAGAGTCCAGCCAGCACGAGCGCGGCGCCCGGCAGCAGGAATAGCCAGTTCGGCGCGTACAGCAGCATGAACCGGAGGCTACGCCAGCCGTCGCGAAAGCTGCGGAGATGCGGCGCGCGCCCCCGCTTGTCGGGCCACAAAATGATGGGGATCTCCGCGATGCGCGCCCCGATTTGCGCGGATTTGATGACCATCTCGAGCGCGAACTCCATCCCCGAACTTCGCAGGTCCAGGCGGTCGTACAGACTGCGGGTGAATCCCCGCATCCCGCAGTAGCTGTCCCCGATGTGAACGTGAAAAAGTGTATTGAGCACAGCAGTGAGACCGGGATTGCCGAAGTATTTGTGGAGCGGCGGCATGGCCCCTGGTTTGATTTCGCCCCGGAACCGGTTGCCCATCACCATGTCATTGCCTTCGCGCAGTTTTTCCACGAATCGCGGCACATCGCTGAAGTCGTAGCTGTCGTCCGCGTCCCCCATGATGATGAAAGGGCCGCGGGCGCCGGCGATGCCCGCGCGCAGCGCAGCGCCGTAGCCGCGCTCCGCCACTCGAATCACCCGCGCTCCGTGCTCTTCCGCGATTCGCATCGAATCGTCCGTCGAGCCGTTGTCCGCGACGACTACCTCCCCGGATAGCCCCGCCGCCTGGAACGCTTTCATGGCTTTGTCCACGCAATACGCCAGCGAGTTCGCTTCATTCAGGCACGGAATGACCACGGACACTTCGACGGCTGGCGACACGCCGCGTCTGACCGGCTGCGTCCCTTCCGAAGTTAGCACTGTGCCCATAGGCGGCAACATCATATCGCGCTCTTTCAAACATTTCACCCGCGCATCTTCCCTAAACTCCTGCTTCCGGGGTGCAGGGGACAGCGGGCCGCGGTAAATGCTGACAGAAAACAAACGATTTACGCGCTTGTTTTCTGAAGAGTACCATCCTTCCACAAGACGCCGGTCACAAGGCAAAAGTCAAAACACTGCTAACGCGTGAAAAATACCTCCCAAATAAAATACTGAACCTGTCGATCTCGTGGCCCCTGGTTCGACATATAGGTAGAGCCAAGAAAAGGCGTGGCACAGGAGACGGAGATGAAGGGCCAATACAAATACTTTCGGAACAGCAAACCAATCGTGGGAGTGGCCATTATTGGCTTCGTGCTTGCACCTTTATTTTGTAAGCTCGACGGAGCGACGGCACAAGGGTGCAACCTTCCCGACAAGACAGCATGTGTGGCCTTAGAGGTATTGCGCTCGGTCATCCTACTGGCGGACTGGCAAGCTGTGCTTTCGTATCTTTGCGCGGATTCAAGGTTTTTGCTGCATTTACTACAAATTGTGGCATCCATCTGGCCGCTGCTTGGCGTCATAGCTGGCTTGGCATGGTAGGTCGTCCTACTATGCGGCGTTGTGGTTCGCGAACCCTTAACAAATTCCAAAAAAGATGCCGTACCTGTCGATCTCACTGCCCGCCGTTCGACGTTAGAGTAGAGGTCAGCTTCACCCGGTCGAGACCGTCCGCAAGCCCAACTCACAACTCGCACTCAAAAGGAGACAGAACAATGCGATTCATGGTGATAGTCAAGGCCAACAAGGACTCGGAGGCGGGCGTTATTCCTAAGCAGAAGCTCCTTGCCGATATGGGGAAGTTCAACGAAGAGCTCGTGAAAGCTGGCGTGCTGCTCGCCGCCGAGGGGCTCCACGCGAGTTCGAAGGGCAAGCGCGTCCGGTTTTCGGGAGAGAAACGGACTGTGGTCGAGGGGCCCTTCACCGAGACCAAGGAGCTGATCGCCGGCTTCTGGCTATGGCAGGTAAGGTCGATGGAAGAGGCGATCGAGTGGGTCAAACGCTGCCCCTGTCCTCATGAAGGGGAAGCCGAGATTGAGATTCGCCAGGTGTTCGAGGCAGAGGACTTCGGTTCCGAGCTTACTCCCGAGCTCAGGAAGCAGGAAGAGCGCCTGCGTGCCCAGGCAGCCGCGAAAAAGCCGTAGCCGTGACAGGACTTCGCCTCGCACCGGCCGAAAAGAAGTTACTAAGCATGTCGATTCCCTTGGCCCAAGTTCGACGTTACAGTAGAGCGGGAATTCACCCTCGCTTATCAGCAGCAGGCAGGAGAGCAGAGAACTCGATAATATGAATACAAGGAGATGGCGATGAAATTTCTAAGCATCTATAAGAGCGTGGAAAGGGGCGTTCCTCCTTCGCAAGAGGAAATGTCCAGGATGGGCCAGTTGATCGAAAAGGAGATGAAGGCCGGCACACTGCTCGCCACCGAGGGTTGCCTGCCAAGCGCCCTCGGCGCGCGCGTTCGCATCTCTGGCGGGAAGCTGACCGTGACCGATGGGCCGTTCACCGAGGCCAAGGAAGTGATCGGCGGCTTCGCCATCCTCCAGGCAAACTCGAAGGCAGAGGCCATCGAAATGACCAAGAATTTCCTCCAGGTAGCCGGTGATGGTGAGTGCGAGCTTCGACAGGTATACGAAGCCGGCCAAAACACCTGCGCCGACGCGGCTGCAGCAAGCTGATCGCCGTGCCCTCGACGCGGCTGCGCTTACATCCCCGAGAGTCTCGTCTGGGCCATATCGATTTCGCGGGTCCACGTTCGACGTTACAGCAGAGCCAGAATTGCAGTCCCGTTCGAAGCCGTCCGGAAATCCAGTTCCGAACCGGAAAACAAAAACATACAGGAGAGGTGTCACGATGCGATTCATGATGCTGGTCAAGCACGCTGAAAAAAACTCGGGCCCTCCGCCCAAGGAACTCATGGACGCCATGGCGAAGCTCAGCGAAGAGGCGGTCAAAGCCGGAACGATGATCGCAAGCGGCGGGCTGGCTCCCACGGCGGCGAGCACTCGCGTCCGGCTTTCTGGAGGGCGAGTAACCGCGATCGATGGGCCCTTCACCGAGGCCAAGGAAGTCGTCGGCGGTTATGCGGTTTTCGAGTTGAAGTCGAAACAAGAGGCGATCGAAGGGGCGTTGCAGTTCATGGAACTTCACAAGAAACACTGGCCGGGATGGGAGGGCGAGACCGAAATTCGCCAGATCTTCGGGCCGGAAGAGTTCCCTCCCAAAGTATAGCAGCGCTCGCGCGTACGGATGACCGCGAAGAAGTAGTCGGCACGCGCGCGGGCTTGCACGGGCCGATTGAAGATGATGTGATGGGTGGCCGTGACAGCTACCGACACACATCGCGCCATCGATGCGGTCTGGAGGATGGAGTCGGCCAAGATCATCGCCGGTCTCGCGCGGATCGTGCGCGATGTCGGTCTCGCCGAGGAGCTCGCGCAGGACGCTCTGGTCGCCGCGCTCGAGCAGTGGCCGGAATCGGGCATCCCGGACAACCCGGGCGCTTGGCTCATGGCCACCGCGAAGCACCGTGCGATCGACACGTTCCGCCGAAACAAACGGCTCGAGCGCAAGCACGCGGAGCTTGGTCGCGAGCTGCAAACCCAGCAGGAGATGGCTGTGCCCGATTTCTACGCCGCGCTCGACGATGACATCGGCGACGATCTCCTGCGCCTCGTGTTCACATCCTGTCATCCGGTTCTCTCCACCGAGGCGCGCGTTGCGCTCACGCTACGCTTGCTCGGAGGCCTGACGACCGAGGAGATCGCGCGTGCATTCCTCGTCCCGGAGCCGACCATCGCCCAGCGAATCGTCCGGGCCAAGCGGACTCTGGCTGAGGCGCACGTCCCTTTCGAGGTCCCCCGTGGGGGTGAGCTCGCCGCCCGTCTGTCCTCGGTGCTCGAGGTCATCTACTTGGTCTTCAACGAGGGATACTCGGCGACCTCCGGCGGCGACTGGATGCGGCCTGCACTCTGCGAGGACGCGCTGCGTCTCGGCCGTATCCTGGCCGAGCTCGCTTCGCAGGAGCCGGAGGTTCACGGCCTGGTCGCGCTCATGGAGATCCAGATGTCGCGCTCCAGGGCGCGCGTGAGCTCGTCGGGAGAGCCAATCCTGCTGCTCGACCAAAACCGCGCGCACTGGGACCAACTCCTAATTCGTCGTGGTTTCGCCGCGCTCCATCGGGCTGAAAAGCTCGGCGGCATGCGGGGTCCGTATGCACTCCAGGCTGCGATCGCCGCTTGTCACGCGCGAGCGCTCTCCCCGGAGGAAACGGACTGGGCACGCATCGTGGCGCTCTACGAGGCGCTTGCCCAGCTCGCACCGTCCCCCGTCGTGGAGTTGAATCGCGCGGTTGCAGTCGCAATGGCTTTCGGTCCGGCGGCAGGCCTCGAACTCGTGGATGCGCTGACCGCGGAGCCCTCACTCCGGGGCTACCACCTCTTGCCGAGCGTGCGCGGCGACCTCCTGAAAAAGCTTAGTCGCTTCGACGAAGCCCGCGCAGAGTTCGAGCGCGCGGCAGCGCTCACGCGCAACGCCCGCGAGCGCGAGCTGCTGCTTGATCGCGCCCGAAGGTGCGCAGGCAGCTAAGCGCCACCTGGGGAGCCACGCTGAGGAAAGCGGCGCGTCTTGCGCGTTGCAGGTGAGCCGACTGCGGTCGAGTCACGGCGGACTCTCCGGAAAACAAACGCGCAAGTCCTTTGTCTTTTGGCCGTGCCTTGACCAGCTCCTTGAATTGACCGGCGATCTATGGGAACCTTCGTTGGTTCTTTCTTCCGCCCATCGAAGATGCCGCCATCACCAGCAGAAACGCCGGAAAACGAAACAAATCCGCAAACGCAAGACCAGCTATCCCTGAATCCCTGGGAAGCCGCGTACCTGCGTTTCGAATCGCCGGAAGAGGAGATTCGAAAGTTTATCAGGCGCCTCACCCGGCTGGGTGCTCCTCAATGGCCGCGCGACGCCGAAATTGTCGAACTCTTTTGCGGGCGCGGAAACGGGCTGCTCGCCCTGCAGCGGCTGGGCTTCACTCGGCTCGAAGGCGTGGACCTGTCCCCCCGGCTGCTTGCGCAATTCAAAGGCTCTGCGAAGTGCACGGTCGCCGATTGCCGGCGGCTTCCCTTCGCCGATCGCAGCAAGGACGTCCTCATCGTCCAGGGCGGCCTGCACCATCTCCCCTCTTTGCCTGACGATCTCGATCAAACCTTTTCGGAGATGCAGCGCGTGCTGCGAACAAACGGCCGCGTCATGTTTGTCGAGCCATGGCGCACTCCCTTCCTGACCTTCGTGCACTTTATTTCCGAAATCTCTCCGGTCCGCCGCATTTCCAGCAAGATGGATGCGTTCGCTACCATGACCGAGTACGAACTCCGCACCTACGAGCAATGGTTGGGCCAGCCCGAACTCATCAAGAAAATGGCCCGGGCTCACTTTCTACCGGTGCACGAATCTTTCGCCTGGGGAAAGTGGAACTTCGTCGGCACTCCAAGATAGACATTCACGGGGCGTCCGGAGCTGCATTCCAGATTCGTTCCACTCTCGCTGCCGTCAACAATTCCGCCACTCCACCTTTGCATCTCGAAGGAAACCAACGGCGCCCCCACCAGACAGATTTTCTTCGACTCTTACTCAAGGCGGATAACTGATCACTGAAAGCTTTCTCCCCCGCCACTTCCAGCTTGCATTTTCTTCTGCCCCCGATATGATGGCTGCATTTCACGGATCCCTCGAGACCTCACATTGTCTGCTACATCGGAACCCTCTTCCCTGGTCAACTCCTCCCCCGCGACCGGCCGCGGTCGGCTGCTTCAGGTCCTCGGCATGTGGTTTGGCATGGCCGCCGCAGTCGGAAACACCATCGCCGCCGGCATCGTTCGAACGCCCGGCGACGTCGCAAAGCTTCTCCCCAATGCGTGGATGTTTCTTGGAGTTTGGGTCCTCGGCGGGCTCTACGCATTTTCCGGCGCCTCATCCATGGCCGAGCTCGGCGCCGCCATTCCCCGCAGCGGCGGCCAGTACAATTTCTCTCGCCGCGCGCTTGGCGACTACGCCGGATTCATCGTGGGTTGGAGCGACTGGCTTTCTACTTGCGGCACCGCCGCCGCCGTCGCCATCGTCATCAGTGAATACAGCGGCCACCTTCTCCCCATTCTGGCCGGCCCCAAAAAGATAGAAACCATTTCGATCGCCATCATCTGCGGATTTGGAGTCTTGCAATGGCGCGGAATTCGCTGGGGCAGCGGTGCGCAACTTTCCACCGCAGCGATGAAGACCGGCGCTTTCCTTATTTTGGTGATCGCTTGTTTTCTCCTCGGTGGCCCGGCTCACAAAGCTGCGCTCCAATCCGTTGCGTCATCGCTTCCTTTGCCAACGGGATGGGCCCTGGCCATTGCCATGATGCTCGGTCTGCAGGCCGTCATTTACACGGTCGATGGATGGGACGGCGTCATTTATTTTGGCGAGGAAGTCCGCGACGCTGGGCGGGACATTCCGCGCGCGATTTTCGGCAGCGTCTTCTCCATCATGGGAATTTATCTGCTGCTGAATCTCATCGCGCTGTACATCCTGCCGATGAAGGAAATCGCCGGAAATAATTTTGTGCTTGGCGCCGTCGCCGACCGTGTGTTCGGAAGATTCGGCGATCCCATCATCCGCTCGATCATGGTCGTTTCCATGTTGAGCTGCCTGAACGCCAATCAGCTTTTCTGCACGCGCACTCTTTACGCCATGAGCTGCGATGGATTGTTTTTCCGCCGCGCCACGCAGGTAAATGCCGGGGGAACACCTACGGTATCGCTTCTCCTGAGCACGATTGTAGGCGTGCTTTTTGTCCTCATCTCCTTCCTCAGCGGGCATGCTTTCGAGCACGTAATTGCGATGCTCTCCTTCTTTTTTGTCGCCAACTATACGCTTTCCTATTTTTCCCTCTTTGCGCTGAGAATGAGAGAGCCGCAGATGTCGCGGCCGTACTGCGCGTGGGGCTACCCCTGGACAACCGGAATCGCGCTGGGAGCTTCCGTGCTTTTTTTGATCGGGTCGATCATCACCGACCAGAAAAACGCGCCGCTGGCGCTAGGCATGCTGCTGCTGAGCTATCCCGTTTTTCGCGTCTTGAAGTGGGTCACTCAGCGCGCCGATGCCAGCGCGGCCAAAAACTCCTAGACCACTTTTTCAGCGATCGACTTTCCCTGCATAAACAGCAGCAAGTAATCTTTCCCGCCGGCTTTCGAGTCCGTTCCCGACATGTTGAACCCGCCAAAGGGATGCGCGCCGACCATCGCGCCGGTGCACTTCCGATTTAGATAAAGATTGCCGACGTGGAACGTTTCTTCGGCCCGTTTGATTTTTTCCGGATTCTTCGAGTACACCGCGCCGGTCAAGCCAAATTCCGTATTGTTCGCAATTTCCAGCGCCTGGTCGTAATTTTTCGCCTTGATCACCGCGAGCACGGGGCCGAACACTTCCTCCTGGGCCAGCCGTGCCTTCGGATCCACATCCGCAATAATCGTCGGCTCGATGAAATAACCGTCACCCGCCGCGCGCTTCCCGCCGGTGAGCAGCTTTCCTTCCTTCTTTCCGACTTCAATGTAATCCAGAATCGTTTTCATCGCCGACTGGCTGACGACCGGGCCCATGAAATTATTCGGATCGTCGCTCGGGCCGACCGAGATTTTCTTTGTGCGTTCCACCAGCTTCTGCACGAACGTATCGTAAATCTTTTCGGAGACGATCGCGCGCGAGCACGCCGAACATTTCTGCCCTTGATACCCGAACGCCGCCTGCACCGTGCCTTCCACCGCCGCGTCGATATCGGCCTCTTCGTCCACCACGATCCCGTCCTTGCCGCCCATTTCCAGCACCGTGCGCTTGATCCACATCTGTCCTGGCACGGCCTTGCCCGCAAGCTCGCTGATGCGCAGCCCGACTTCCTTCGAGCCTGTGAAGCCGATGTACCGCGTCCTCGGATGCTGCACGAGCACATCGCCAATCACGCTGCCCGGCCCGGTGATGAAGTTCACCGCTTCCTTCGGAATGCCGGCTTCATACAGAATGTCGATGAATCTTGCCGCGATGGTCGGTGAATCCGCCGCGGGCTTCAGGATCACGGTATTCCCCGTAACCAGCGATGCCACAGTCATTCCCGCCATGATCGCGCAGGGAAAATTCCACGGCGGAATGATGACGCCGACGCCGAGCGGAATATACACAAGGTAGTTGCGCTCACCGCGCATCGGCGTCAGCTTTTGCGGCTCGCCCAATCGCAGCATTTCACGGCCGTAGAATTCCAGGAAGTCGATGGTTTCGGCAATGTCCGCATCGGCTTCGACCCATGTCTTGCCCACTTCGTAGCACACCAGCGCGTCTAGCTCGAACTTTCGCTCGCGCACGATCTTCGCCGCGCGGAAGAGACACTTGGCGCGCTCCTGGGCGGAGACTCTCTTCCATGTCTCAAAGTATTTGTGAGCGTCTTCGACCGCCTGCCTGGCCATCTCCTTCGTGGCGTTTTGAAAAACGCCAATGATTTCCGACGGGCGTGAAGGGTTCGTGGACGTGCGCTTTTCCGTGGTGGTCACCTTCTGCCCATTCAGCCACATCGGGTATTCGCGGCCAAATTCCGCCTTCACCTTTTTGAGTGCATCTTCCATGCGCGAGCGGTTTTCCGGCCTCGAAAAATCAATAAAAAGCTCGTTGGTGAACTCGGAAACGTGGACTGTCTGTTCGGCAGTAGCCATGGCAGGTTTCCTCCTCAAGGTGCAAACACCTCATTCTACTGCGTCTCCAAACTGGACGACAAGCAGCGGGCGCAGGCTTCGCAGTGCGTTCACGCCATCCCTTTAACGCCCCAAGATGAATATGCGAGGTCCACCCTTCGAGTGCTCCGAGGGATGGACAACAGGCGGGTGGCCGCCCCTCGATCCGCAAAGACGCCTCTGGGTGGCCGATCCTTGCGGGCTTAGCAAGGGTAGGGCTGCCCCTCGCTAGCCTCTTTGTTCTTATTGGTTTGTCTCCGACGCCGTACTCTTCACCTGCTAGCTTCCAGTTTCTGATTTCTACTTTCCAATTTCCTTTTTCCATCCTCCGCCGTCAAAATTCGCGCCGGAGATGGTATCCTCGGTCGTAGCGGGGATTCGTCAGGAGAATAAAATGGCACAGCTGGATCGCATTACGCAGGACCCTGAAGTCAAGGGCGGAAAGCCCTGCATCCGCGGCATGCGCGTGACGGTGGGAATGATTGTCGGCCGGATCGGAGCGCCGCTGCATCAAGGGAAGTCCTGGCGGAATATCCCGATTGGAGCGCGAGGATGTGCTTCAGGCGCTGCGTTATGCTCTGTGGCTCGCAGAAGACCGTGAAGTAACGCTACCCCGTGCATGAAGCTGCTGGTAGATATGAATCTCTCGCCGAAGTGGCTTGGCCTCTTCCACGATTCGGGGTGGGAAGCAGTGCACTGGTCGGCCGTGGGCCAGCCGACCACACGTGACTCCGACATTATGACCTTTCTGACGGCAAACAACTTTGTCGTTGTTACGCACGACTTCGATTTCCCAACGTCAATTTGCATCTCACCGGGCGTAAATCACGACCCAGAGAGTTCGCCGTCATGACTATTTACTTAGAGCATTGCGGCGAGTCGGTCTTGGAGGAAACCTTGGCATCTGCAGACTTGGTGGCCAGCCTCCCTTGCCAATATGTTGTAAGCTGTGGCGCCTCCGGAGGTCGCTTATGCGTCCCTTACGCCTGCGCTTGACTTGGGTCCTGACCCTCATCGCTTTCTTTGCTTCTTCCGCTGACACCCATGTCACCCGCGTCGAGATACTTTCCCGCGCCGACATTCAAGATGGCCGCGCCTTCGGATTGGCGGGCGCCTACGAGAGGATCATCGGCCGCGTCTACTTTGCCGTCAATCCAGAAAACATTCACAACCGGCAGATCGTGGATCTGGATAGAGCTCCGCGCAACGCCCAAGGGGAAGTCGAGTTTTCCGCAGACCTCTATCTTTTCAAACCTAAGGACATGACCAAGGGAAACAACGCCGTGCTGTTCGAAGTTTCCAACCGCGGCGGAAAAGGAATTCTGCGTCTGGTGAACGGCGGAAATACTTCCGACCCAAACAACGAATTCGGAGACGGATTTCTGTTGCGCGAAGGTTACACGATTGCCTGGCTCGGCTGGCAGTTTGATGTCGCGGACCAAGGACAAAATCTCCGTCTTTCCGCCCCGGTTGCACATGATCCAGGAGGAAAAGGAATTCGCGGCTTGGTGCGCTCCGATTTCACGCCATCCCAAAAAAGAGACGACATGCCTCTGGGACATATCCTGCTGGGCCCCGCTGGAGGAAAGAGTTACGCCGTCGACGATCCTGCCAGCGCAAAAAACGTCCTCACCGTTCGCGACACGCCCGATGGCCCGCGGCGGGTAATCCCTCGCGGGCAGTGGAGCTTTGCCCATTCCGTGGAAGGCCAGCTTGTGACCGACCCTCATTTCATTCATTTGGACGGTGGTTTTTTGCCGGGCAAAATATATGAGGTCGTCTATGAGGCGAAAGACCCGGTGGTCGCAGGCGCCGGGCTTGCTGCGGTCCGCGATTTCCTCTCTTATCTTAAATACGATCCCCAGGCCACAGCTCCGGTCCGCCGGGTCTATGCGGTGGGAATTTCGCAGAGTGGCCGCTTCCTCCGCCATTTCCTCTATCAAGACTTCAACGCCGACGAACAAGGCCGCCAGGTCATGGACGGTGTCATTGCGCATGTGGCCGGGGCCGGCCGCGGCAGTTTCAATCATCGTTTCGCGCAGCCCTCGCGTGACGCGCAACCCCTGTCCAGCATCTTCTTCCCGACGGATCTGTTTCCCTACACCGACCTCCCCGAAGCCGACCCGGAGACTGGTGAAACCGCAGGCCTTCTCGATGCTGCGAGCAGGTCGCACACGGCGCCAAAGATTTTCTTCACCAATACTTCCTACGAATACTGGGGCCGTTCCGCTTCGCTGATTCACACTTCAGCCGACGGTTTGAAAGACTCGGCGCCCGGTGAAAATGCCCGCATCTATTTACTCGCCGGGTTACAGCATTTTTCCGCCGCCTTTCCGCCACTGAAGGCCACGACTGGTTCGCCGGATTCCACCGCGCAACAAAGGCACAATCCGAATCCCGTCCAATGGTTCTGGCGCGCACTGATCAACGACATGGACCAGTGGGTCAAAGACGGAACGCCACCACCGCCGAACACCTATCCGACAATTGCAGACAGCACGCTGGTTCCGCTGAGTAAATGGACATTCCCGAGAATTCCTGGCGTGAATACACCTCATGAAATGAATTTGGCATACCATCTCGACTTCGGTTCGCAGTGGAGATCGGGAATCGTTTCCAACGAGCCTCCCAAAGTTGGAAAAACATTCTCCGTTTTGGTTCCACAAACGGATGCCGATGGTAACGACTTGGGAGGCGTGCGCTTGCCGGAATTGCAAGTACCTCTCGCTACGTACACCGGCTGGAATCTGCGGGATCCAAGCATCGGCGCTCCCGATCTGCGTCTCAGCTTCCTCGGTTCCTTTCTCCCTTTTGCTCGCAGCGCATCAGAGCGCGAAAAATCCGGCGATCCGCGGCCCTCCGTCGCCGAACGGTACCTTTCGCGCGAAGAGTATATGGGCAAGTTTGCCGAGGCGGCCATGAAGTTGATTAAGGAACGTTTTCTGTTGCGGGAAGACTTGACGGCAGTGCTCGAACGCGGCCAGCGCGAGTGGAATGAAATCGCCGGTCAGAAATGACTCTGGGGATGCCCAACGCAGGGAGTGCCGAGGGCAAATCTTGGAAATTGAATTGGAGTGTCACGCGTCTCTTGAATGAGGACGGAACTTTGTTTTTCCCGCGCGACTCAATTAAGATTCGAATTCGCGACTGTCGTCTATTTTATTCATAGGCCGGCGCTAGACGCAGAAATTTTCGTCGCCCGGAGTTCTAGCGTGATCGAAGACTTATCGCGTTACCATCACCCGGTCGGCAACCTGTTTGCCCGCTCAGGAAACTCCGTCGACTGGGACCGCTACCGCCTGAGCGAGGAGCAGCTCGCATTTTTCCGCGAAAACGGATACTTGAAGGGCGTTCGCATTCTGAGCGACGAGCAGGTGGAAGCTCTGCGCACGGAATTGGAACAACTGATGGATCCGGCGCACGCCGGCCGGCATTTATTCCACGAATACCATTCCAACGAATCGACGGACCCGAACCGCGTCGTTTTTCACGCCCTGGGCGCTTGGCGCGTTCTGCCCGGCTTTCACGATCTGCTTTGGAACCCCGCGTTCCTAGCGCCGGCATTCCAGTTGTTGGACGGTCCGGTGCGCTTCTGGCACGACCAGCTTTTCTGCAAACCGGCACGGCATGGCGGCGTGGTGGCCTGGCACCAGGACTATTCCTACTGGACAAGAACCACGCCTTTGGCCCATCTCACCTGCTGGATTGGCTTGGACGATTCAACCCGGGAAAACGGTTGCTTGAACTACATTCCAGGAAGCCACAAATGGCCCGACTTGCCCAAACCGGTTTTGACCGGGGAAATGGATGGCCTCCGCGACACTCTGCCCGAAGAGCTGAAAGATAAATTCGAGCCTGTTGCCATTGAGTTGAAAAAGGGTGAAAGCTCGTTTCACCATGCCCGAACGATGCACGGTTCGCGCGCGAACGATACGCCCGCGCCGCGCCGCGCCACCGTTATTAATGTCTTTCGTGATGGCGTCATGTCCGATTCTAATGAACCACTTCTCGCGGGCGTTCCCGTAATTCCTCGCGGGGACCGGATGGGCGGGCAGTTCTTTCCCCTGTTGTTCGATCGCCAGCGAGTGCCACCATCTACGGGAGAAAGGCAAGTAGCATAGCCGTGAATCAGCCGGGTTATGGCTCGAACAAGAATTTGACAGTGACGGTAACGTGGGCGGCGACGGGCTTGCCCCTTTGCGTGGCGGGTTCGTATTGGTATTGCTTGAGGGCGTCCATGGCGGCGTTTTGCAAGGAAGGCGGCCCCGTGAGCACCTTCATCATTTTGACGTGTCCCGAAGCGTCCACGACGGCGTCCAGCGTCATGTTGCCCGTGGCAAAGTCTCGCAGCGCTTCCGGCGAAGCGATCGCACGGACCGACTTGATCAGTTTTGGCGGGACGATAGTTGCTTCCTGTGAAGAAGGCGCTGCCGAATCCGGAGAGGCTGCGCTCGATGGACGCGACACGTTGCGCTTCCCGGCGGAGGCGGCAGCCACGGATTTTTTCTGCACCACCGCCGCATCTACGGCCGCGTCCCGGGGCGGAGGCGGCTCGGGCGCCGCGAGTGAGGAAGGCCCCGCCCCTCTCGCAGGCGCAGGTTGCACGGCGTGCCGCGAAGCTGCGCTCAGCGGAGGCCTAGCAGCGACGCTGGCCAGTGTTGTCGTGCCGGAATTAGACGGGGTCGTCTGAATCACGGAGCTCACCGTAGGACCTGGGTGGGCGGCAATGCTGGAGGAGGCCGCGGCGGCAGAAATTCTCTTCGGCTGCGGCAGCCGGGGAAGCCAATGCAGGTACCGTGCCGCGCTTCCCGCAGCGAGCAATAAACCAGCAGCAACAAGTCCGATCCGCAGCACTCCCGATCGGCCGCTGGTGGCAGCTTTATGTTTGGATTCCGAAAGAGCATCGTGAGCCACCGCGGGCGCGGATGAATTCTCTGCCCCGGTCTGCGTTTGCAGCGATCTCAGTTGCTCGCGCAGCGCCTCGACCTGCTGCTTCAACGCCGTCACTTCGTATGCGCTGGGAACCCGTGCCGGCACGTTGGGTTCGCCAGCGATGGCTTCCGCTGCTCGCACCAGCTCGGCCGCTTCTTTTTGCTGGGCGTTTGCCGGGGAGAGTTCCGCCATTTCGGGAAACTCGATGCCCCAGAATCCGGGCGCGGGCTCGCTGAATTCCACTTCGACGTAACAACTCGTCGGCCGGAAGTCGCGCTTGCGCATCACCTGCGCCACGACTTCGCGCCTGGTTCCCATGTTGGTAAGAAACAGCAACTGCCCGACGGCCACTGCGGCGGAGAGCCGAATCACTCCGCCACTCTCAAAGGCCAGAACAGTGCTCGCCTCTTCGGTGAACAGCTTCCGCTGGCCGCCACTTTCTCCTGGCCGCGCGCCGGTCGCGAGCACCGGCACTTCGTGAGCTACCGGATTCTTCATTGGAGAGTTCTGAGCGCTTGCCCTGGGCGTTGTCGAAGGGCTCGCCGGCGGCGAGGCAGTCGGATGACGGGTGTGAATTGCGGTGGCCAAAATAGGATTGTCCCTCGTGTGCCTGGACGACGCATCCCCAGAAAAAGCTCAGGCTGCGAAGAGCCGTCCACGCGACAGCCCGGACATTCCTCTATTTTCGCAGCAAGTGAGCCCGCCGGCCATAGTACAAACGTACAGTAAAGTGCAAGCTGACCCAAAGGACAGCGCGTTCGAACGACATCGGCAGGACGGCGCTTCAGACGCCGAGATCGAGATGTAGATAGTTGCCGTGTGTTGTGAGCTTTTGCCCGTGAAGATGCCGCGTGTGGAGAAAAAGAATAACACACATGCCGCGCTGGTCATGCATTCGATTGTTACCGACGCCATTGTTGACGAGCGGTAGCTAGAGGCGAGTCCCGCAGATAACGGTGAATAGCCGAGTTGTCCTTCGGGTAGGCAGAAAAATGCTTAACACCGAGTTGACGGAGAACACAGAGGGCACAGCGTGGAAAAACAACGAAAAGCTCCTTAAGTTATTTGCGGGAGGCGAAGCTAGTGGGTTGGTCCGAGGATGAGTTTCTGGACGCGCCAGTTCAAAACTTCGGCGACGTAGAGGTCGTTTTCGGAGGGGCAGGCGATTTCGTGAACCCAGCCGAATTGGCCGAGTTGCTTGCCGGATTTGCCGAAGACGCCGAGAACTTTTCCGTCGAGAGAGAGTTTGTAGATGCGGCCGGGGAAACCATCGGAGCTGTAGAGGACTTGGTTGGGCGGGGGCGTGATGCAAATGGCCCAAGGAGCTCCGGGGGCCATGGTGCCTGTGGTCGCGATAGGCTTGTTGCCGATGGCGGGGCGGGCGTTGGGATCGACGGGAACATCGATGGTGAATTGGCGAAGGAATTTTCCATCGGTGTCGAAGACCTGGATGCGGCGGTTGCCGCGATCGGCGACGTAAATGTTGTCGTGCGCATCGACGGCGATACTGTGCGGGGTGTTGAACTGGCCGGGCTGGTCGCCTGGTTCGCCCCAGGACTTGAGCCAGTTCCCGTCCTTGTCGATTTTGGCGATGCGCGAATTGACGTAGCCGTCGCTGATGTAGGCATTGCCTGCTGTGTCCCACGCGACGTCGGTAACTTGGCGGAACATGCCATCGACGGGAGGCAGCGGCGGCTTGACGTGTTTGAGCGGCTCGGTGCCTTCGTCCGAGGCTTCCTGCTTGCGGCCGAAGACCATGACGACGCGGCCTTCGGGATTGAATTTGATGACCATGTCGGAGCCTTTGTCAGTTACCCAAATGTTGTCGTCCTTGTCGACCTTAACGGTATGGGCGAAGGACCAGGCGTAGAGATGCTGGCCGATCTCGCGGAGAAATTTTCCGTCGGGGGTGAATTCGAGGAGTTGCGCGGCCGCGCCGCCGTAGGCGGGACCGCTGCTGTTGCCACGCGTGAAAACGAAGATGTGGCCTTTGGAATTCACGGCGACGCCGGTGGCTTCACCGAGATGGAGGTCGGGCGGAAGTTTCAGGAAGTCGGGGACGGAGTGGAAACGGATTTCGGCCGTTTGTTGGGCGAAAGCAGGGATGGCGACAAACAGGGCTGCAAATAGGATGGAGCGTTTCATGGAATTCAACCTCGTGATTTTGTTCGTTCGCACCCGCATCATACGCGCGTTTGAGAAATCAGTCGCCTGCTAGAAATTTGTATTGGGCTTCGGTGAGGGGAACGACGGAGAGGCGGCCGATTCGAACGAGTGGGGAATCTTTGAAGAGTTTGTTGGATTTGATTTGCTCCAGTGTGATGAGCTTGGCGAGCGGTTTTCCGGCTTTGATCTTGACGGCAGGATTTTTGGGATCGCAGACGTCCACGGATACGACGGTGGCAGTGCCGACGGCACTCTTGTGGTCGCCGGTTTCGTAGATGATCAGCTTGTCGCCGGGCATCATCCCGCGAAGATTCTTCACCGCGACAGGATTCGAAACGCCGTCCCACACCGTGACCTTGTCGCGCTGGAGATCGGCGAAGGAGTATTCGGAAGGTTCGGTTTTGAGCAGATAGTCTGAAGACATCGGCACTCACCCCCGTGGTTTGATGTTCCTTATACTACATGGCGAGCGACCAGGTTACTTCTTCTTTGCGGAAATGAGCCGGGGTAGAGTTTGCCGATTCCGCGAATGATCGATGAGTACGGAAAGCCGCTTGAGTTTTGTTTCTTCCTTTTTTGCGCTGACGACCCAATAAGTTGTCAGCCTTTGGTACCAGGGAGCTTGATAGCGGAAGAATTCCCAAGCGGCCCTGTTTGCGCGAAACTGCCTCTCCTGTTCACGAGTGAAGCGAGCGCTCTTCCGTTGTTCGTAAGAGTAGATGCCAGACTTTTTTGCGCTTCGAGCGGCGAAGGCCTTGAGGCCGTAGGGATGCATCAGCCCCTTCTTTGTGAGCTCTCGAACAAATTTGATGTTGATGGAACTCCAAGTGCTCGTGGGCTTGCGGGGAGTGAAGCGAATTGTGTAGCTGGTTTCGTCGATGCTCTTTCGAACGCCGTCGATCCAGCCAAAACACAGTGCAACTTGTACGGACTCGGGCCAGGTGATGCTGGGCTTCCCGGAACCTTTCTTGTGAAAGCCGACGAATAGTTCTTGGAATTTGTGGTGGTGAACTTCGAACCAGGCGCGGAAGTCGGATGGCGTTGGAAAGAATGTTGGCTTCGGGGGCATGAGGTCTAACTAAATTCAGCAGACAATTCTTCGGCTTTCTTCGTTTCGCCGCGTCATTCCTATGTTACTGGCCGCGCTCGCATCTCCGCGCCGGTATGCCCGCTTATACCAATAGAGAGAACTCGAGGTGAGTTTCGCCGAATTCCCTTGCCGTCGCAGTAGTAATTTCCAACATTCAGTTGGCAGCTTGTATCTCCAGCCTTGCCAGCGGCCAAGAATAGTCTAAAAGCGGGCTTTAGTTTGCCTCTCTCCTCCAACTCATCAGCGGTCGTGAATAGGTCGTCGGTCTTCGATTTTCGAGATTGCTTGGACGTACTTCTGATTCTTGCCACGAGGTTTCACCAGGTTATTCTACAGAATACGCTGCAACTCCAGCGAACCGCCAACGACAAATCCTAACCCAGTTCTGAACTTACTCCCAGCGAACTCGGCTATGCGATTAGTTCGCCGACGGCGGAGGCGAAGATTTTGGTGTGGGCGTCGATGTCGGCTTCGGTGGTGGCGGGCGACATGAGGGCCATGTTGTGGAACGGAGTGAGGAGGACGCCGCGGTTGAGGGCGTAGAGGTGCAGGAAGCGTTCAAGTTCGAAATCGGCGGCAGCGGCGGATTCGCCGCCGTTGCGCGGAGGTTTCGAAGCGAAGGTGTATTCGGCGCGGGCGCCGAGGCGGATGACGTTCCAAGGAAGATTGGTGGCCCGGAGATTTTCGGCGACGCCGTCAGTGAAGCGCTTGGCGAGCGGGACCATGCGTTCGAATGCGGCGGGCGTGAGGACGTGCTCGAGTGTGACGCGCATGGCGGCTAGCGAGAGGGCGCTCCCTGCTAAAGTTCCACCGATGCCGCCGACGTCGCAGTCTTCGAGATGAATGCGGGCGTTGATACGCTGGGCGACTTCCTCGGAACAGCCGTAGGTCGCGCCGGGGATGCCGCTGCCGATGGCTTTGCCGAAGACGAGCATGTCGGGATCGAGTTTCCATTCGGCGGTGCCGCCGCCCGGGCCGGCGCAAATGGTGTGAGTTTCGTCGGCGATAAGGAGCGAGCCGTAGCGGCGCGCGAGTTCGCGTGCGGATTTCCAGTAACCGTTGTCCGGAAGAATGATGCCGACGTTGGTCATCGCGGGCTCGGCGAGAATGCAGGCGACGTCGTGATGCTTGAGCGCGGCTTCGAACGCGTTGAGATCGTTGAATTCGACAACGCGGGTGGTTTCGGCGGGATTGACGGGCGGGCCGATATTGCCGCGACGCGGGCCGACCACGCCATATTCGAGCCTGGCAAAAGATTCATCCACGCTGCCGTGGTAGCAGTAGTGGAAGACGAGGATTTTCGAACGCTGCGTGATTTCGCGGGCGATTCGAATGGAGAAGCGGTTGGCGTCGGTGGCGGTGAGCGTGAATTGCCAGTAGGGGAGACGGAAGCGGCGCTGGAGATCTTCACCGATCCAGAGGGCGTCTTCGGTGGGGAGCATGAAGGTGATGCCTTCTTTGACGCGGCGCGCGACGGTTTCGGCGACGATTTCGGGTGAATGGCCCGTCATGGCTGCAGTGTCGCCGAGGCAAAGGTCAATGTATTCGCGGCCATCCACGTCGGTAAAATGCGCGCCTTTGGCGGACTTGACGAAGATGGGGAAAGCGCCAGCCCATTTTTTCATCCAGTTCATGGGGACGCCGCCGAGGAGAGAGGATTGGGCGCGACTGTAGAGAGCAGCTGATTTGGGATGATCGGCGAGGAAGCGGGATTCTTCACGTTGTTGGAGCGATTTCAGTTTATTGCGGTCGATGGTGGTCATAAATGCAGTTCGCGATATCCAAGAACATGTCAGAGTAAATTACTAAATAACTGAAAAGCTTTTCAGTCCTTTGGGATAAATGGGCTTGTAATCGTCTTCTTCAAAGTCTCGATAGCCAGCCTTCAATTCCCCCATGTTTTTGCCAACAGCAAGAAGAGTCTTGATTTTTTCGAATGCAGATTTGGGATTGTCGGTATGAATAAACATATTCATTTCGCCGGACCCAAAGTCGTGGCCATCCACGATATCAATATCTCCCAATCCATCTCTAATCGCTTCCTCAAGCGATAGCAAGCGATCATAATCGGCAGTCGAGACAACGGGCCACTGCAGTACGAGCTGATATTTCATATAGGAGACTTCATCGGAGGTCGCGGATGATTTCGCGGGCGGCGTTGACGCCGGAAGCGCCGGTCAGGCCGTTGCCGGGATGCGTGCCGGAGCCGCAAAGAAAAAGGCCGCGGATGGGCGTTTTGTAACGCGCCCAATCCAGAACGGGACGCATGGTAAAAAGCTGATCGAGAGCGAGTTCGCCGTGAAAAATGTGGCCGCCGGTGAAGCCGTAGGATCTTTCGAAATCAAGCGGCGTGATGACTTGCATGTATTCGATGAGACTGGGCAAATTCGGCGCGTAAGCGGCCAAGGTTTTGACAACGGCGCGGCCCAGGTCGTGGCGGCGCGAGTCCCAGTTCCCTTCTTTCAGCTTGAATGGGGCGAATTGGACGTAGGCGGACAGGACGTGATTGCCGTCGGGGGCGAGCGAGGGATCGAGAATTGTCGGAATGGTGACATCGAGCCAAGGGGCTTTCGAGAATTCGCCGTACTTGGAGGCATCAAAGGCGCGCTCGAGGTAGTCGATTTCGGGGCCGATGTGGATGCGGCCGGAGAGGGCTTTGAGAAAGCCCTCCGTCGCGTCCAGCGCAGTGAAAGCCGGCAGACTGGCGAGGGCGAGATTGACCTTGGCGACGGTGCCATTGGCGCGGAAATTTTTCATGCGGTTGGCAAAGGTGGGGTCGAGTTGCGTGGGATCGACGAGCTGGAAAAAGGTGCGTTTGGGATCGACGCCGGAGACGACGGCTTCGACAGCGATTTCTTCGCCATCGGCGAGAACGATGCCGGTGACGGCGCCGTCTTTGATGAGAATGTGGCGGACTTCGGCATCGGTGCGGATTTCAGCGCCGGCCTGTTTCGCGGATTCGGCGAGAGCGCGCGTGAAGGAACCGAGTCCGCCGCGCGGAAACGCGGCAGAGCCTACGGGATGGACATCGGCGGCGGCGCGCAGAAGAAGGACGGCGGTCGATCCGGCAGACCAGGGACCAAGCGCGGCGCCAAAAATGCCGCGCGCGGCGATGACGGCGCGAAGGAGTTCGGTTTCGAAAAATTCAGCGACGAAATCCGCGACGGCCATGGGACCCCAGCGGAGCAGATCGAAGATGCCGGACTTTCCAAGGCTTCGAACGCTGCGGCCGGTCTTGAGAAGGCTCCAGAGATCTTCGGGAGTAGGCTTGTCGATCGCGGGAGGCGTGATGGAAGAGAGCTGGGTGAAGAAACCGGCGGTTTCTTCGAGAGCTGAAGCAAATTGGGCGTACTTGGCGGAGTCCTTGGCGGAGATGCGGGCAATTTCGGCGGCGGTTTTGGCAACGTCGTTGTAGAAGAGGAGCGCCTTGCCGTCAGGCGTCGGAGCAAAGACGCGCGGATCGGGATAGAGAATTTCACAATCGAAATTATCGAGTTGCAGATCGCGCGCGACATTGGCGCGGAGCGGACCGAGCGTGTGTGCGAGAGTGGAGGCGCGGAAGCCGGGATGAAATTCCTCGGTGATGGCGCCACCGCCGACCATTTCGCGGCGTTCGAGGACGAGGGGCTTGAAGCCACCCTTGGCGAGATAAAAAGCGGTGATAAGAGCGTTGTGACCGCCGCCGATAAGAACCACGCGTTGTCCGATGGGCATGGTTAGTCGGCTGCCTTCGAAACGTGCGACCGCGAGCTAGAACCGCCGGATTTCCATCCCTTCAAGATGACCTGGCTGGCGATGCGGCCGTTGGCACCCATGATGCCGCCGCCGGGGTGGGTGGCGGAGCCGCACATATAGAGGTTGCGGATGGGGGTGCGGTAGTAGGCCCAGCCGGCGACGGGACGAAGGAAGAAGAGCTGCTCGAGGGAAAGCTCGCCCTGAAAAATATTGCCCTGCGTGAGGCCGAATTCGCGCTCGAGATCGAGCGGGGTGAGCACCTGGCGGCCGATGACGATGTCTTTGATGTTGGGGGCATACTCGGCGATGGTGTTGATGACGTTATCGCCGAAGGCTTCTTTCCGATCGTCCCAAGTGCCTTGGGCGAGTTTGTAGGGCGCGTACTGCACGAAGCAGGAGAGAACGTGTTTGCCGGGAGGCGCGACGCTGGGATCGGTGAGGCTGGGAATGACCATGTCAATGTACGGATGGCGCGAGTAGCGGCCGTATTTCGCGTCGTCGTAAGCGCGCTCCATATATTCCATGCTCGGAGAAATGGAGATGGCGCCGCGAAGATGCGCGCCCGGCCCGGGGAGGCATTTGAAATTGGGGATCGCGTCGAGGGCGAGATTGACCTTGCCGGATGAGCCGCGAAATTTGTAGCGGCGGACGCCTTCGAGAAAATCAGCGGGAAGCTCGCTGGGTTCGAGGAATTTCTCGAACGTAAGATGCGGATCGACGCTGGAGGAGACGACGTTTGCGAAGATTTCTTCACCGGATTGGAGAACGACTCCCGCGGCGCGGCCGTTCTTGACGAGGATTTTGCCGACGGGTGCTTTGGTGCGGATTTCGACGCCGGCTTCGCGGGCGGCGTCTGCGATGGCGTTCGAAATGGCGCCAGTGCCGCCGCGGCTGAAGCCCCAGGAGCGGAACGCGCCATCGATTTCGCCCATGTAGTGGTGAAGGAGAACGTAAGCGGTGCCGGGCGAACGAATGCCGAGGAACGTGCCGATGATGCCAGAAGCGGACATGGTGGCTTTGAGGACATCGGTCTCGAACCACTGGTCGAGAAAGTCCGCGGAGCTCATGGTCATGAGCTGGACGAGGGTGTAGCGCTCGTCGGAAGAAAGTTCGCGAAAGCGCTGCAGCAGGAAGTGGAGTTGCTTGAGGTCTTTGGGATTGAGCGTGGTGGGATCGGGAGGAACCATGGAGAGCATGGGCTTCACGAAGCGGCACATCGGCGTCATCATCTTCGAGAATTCGTCGTAGGCTTCGGCGTCGAGACGAGAATGGCGGCGGATGTCGCGGATGGATTTCGCGTGATCGTTCATGCGCCAGAGGTAGTCACCGCTGGGCATGGGGGAAAAGGTGCCGTCAAGCGGAAGAATCTCGAGGCCGTGGCGAGGAAGATCGAGTTCGCGGATGATTTCGGGGCGAAGGAGCGAGACAACGTAAGAACATTCGGAGAAAAGAAAGCCGGGGATGATTTCTTCGGTGACGGCGGCGCCGCCGAGCACGTGGCGGCGTTCGAGGACGACGACCTTCTTCCCTCCTTTGGCGAGGTAGGCGGCGTTGACCAGGCCGTTGTGGCCGCCGCCGATGACGATGACGTCGTAGTGCTCACCCATTCGCTATGACTCCGGTATATCTCCGTCGAGAGCGACCGCGAAATGACCATGGCCAACTGCGACCGCAAAGCGGTCAACAAAAAATGAAAAGCTGTGGGAAACGAAGAGTAAACATTCTACTGAGAGCAGACTTTGCGCACAAGTCATGGAGGTAGTGCTTGGTAGTGCTTTCTTGAGAGGCGGGTCGGTTTCCGATTACGCGGCCTAACAGGAATTAGCCCGCCGCTGCCGGGGCCGAGTGCTGGAGTTGAGGAGTTTTCTCGAGGGTTTTAGGTCGGTCCCAAAGCTGCAGATCACCGTCCCCCGGCCACACTAAGCTTTGCTCCAAGCTGCCGCGTCTCTCCTAATCCCGTTAGTTGGCACTCTGGCGGCTCTGGCTTCTAATCTGCCATCCTTGCTATTTGAGAGGTATAGCCTGCGATGAGCAAACATAGAATTCTGCTGGCGGACGACACCGACGACATCCGCGCCGTGTTCCAGGAAGGTTGGAAAGCAGCGGGTTTGAAGTGGTACCCGCCGCCACCGTGAACGAAGCGCTGAGACTTATTTCTACTGAAAGCTTCGACGTGCTGCTCTTCGACCTGCACATGCCGGATGCTGGTGATGGATTTACCGTCGTCAATGCCATGCGCCATACAGCCCAACGCTGTAACGCTAGTGCTCAGGTTTCATGGAGTGCCTGGCTGCGAAGGCGGCGAATTAGCCCGCCAAAACCTTTAGTGCAAGGCCGGAAGATTGCCGGGACCAGAGTTTCCGACCAGCAGATGAACCCAATAACTGATAAACGCGCGTAACCCACGCGCGGCGAATCCGACCCGGCCGTTCCATCCTGACAAACCGGAAGCTGACCCAGCACCGTTTCTTGTATCGTGCGCGCTCGATGCGCTCGGGTGCGGGTGTCTTGCAAAGGGCCGCAGGATTGGGGCAAGCTAGCCAGCTAGCCGGGCAGCGGGGGTGATGGATGAGGAAGAGAATTCTGTGCGCGGTTGCCATGCTGGCGATGAGCGGGAGTGTTTTGTTTGGGCAGAGCGGCGCGCCAACCGCGGCGCCGCTGACGGTGATTCGGGCGGGAATGTTGATCGACGGGGTGAGCGAGGCGCCGCGGAAGAATCAGCTCATTTTCGTGCGCGGGGAGCGCATCGAGAAAGTAGCAGACGATTCGGCGCCGATCCCGGCGGGGACGAAGGTGATTGATCTTTCGAATGCGACGGTTTTGCCGGGGCTGATCGATGCGCACACGCATATATTCCTGTGGGGCGAGGACCCGGCGAAGGGCGGCTACGACGTAAACATTCTGAAGGCAGGAATCGCGCTGCGTGCGGCGCGGGCCACCTACGCGGTGCGGAGAGCACTGGAGCAAGGATTCGTCGCGCTTCGCGATCTGGAGACCGAGGGCGCGGGGTACGGCGACATCGAGATCAAACAGGCGATCGAAGAGGGAGCGATACCCGGGCCGAGAATTTTTGGTGCAACGCGGGCGATATCAACGACGGGCGGGTACAACCTGGAAGGGTACGCGCCGGAACTGGAGATGCCCAAGGGCGCGCAACTTGTCGATGGGCCGGTGGAAGCACGGAAGGCCGCGCGGCAGCAACTGGAGCACGGCGCGGACTGGATCAAGGTGTACATGACGCACCGGTCGTGGGTGGACAAGCAAGGAAACCTGGTTTCGCAGCCGACGCTAACGGTGGAGGAGTTGAAGGCGATCGTAGACGAGACGCACGGCTGGGGGAAAAAAGTGGCGTGTCACGCGTACAACGGAATCGGTTTGCAGCGGGCGCTGGATGGCGGATGCGATTCAATCGAGCACGGATTGGAGATTACGGATGCGCAGATCGCGCAGATGCAGCGGCAGGGGACGTGGTATTGCCCGACGCTTTCGCCGTATTACGACGATTGGGCGGCGGCGGACACGCTGGAGGGAAAGCGCGACCGCGCGCGGGCCATGGTTCACGAGACGTCCTTTCGAAAGGCGCTGAAAGCGCACCTGAAAATTGTTTATGGAACGGACATGGGCGGGATTCCGTGGACGGAACCGATGGCGCAAGAGTTCCGGCGAATGGTGACGCTGGGGATGTCGCCGATGGACGCGATTCAATCGGCGACATCGCGAGCCGCCGAGATGCTGGACATGAAAGGAGAGATCGGGGTGATCTCTGCCGGCGCGTACGCGGAAGTGATCGCGGTGTCCGGAGATCCGCTGAAGGACCCCGGGGAACTAGAACACGTGCGATTTGTGATGCACGATGGAGCGGTATTCAAGAATGAGATCGCGAAGTAGAAAGCTGCCGGGATGCGCGGGGGGTCAGCGCTTGACGCGGACGCCGTTCCAAAATGCGATGCGGTCCTTGATTTCAGCGGCTGCGGGCTTCGGCTGAGGGTAGTACCAAGCAGCGTTATCGTTCTGCATGCCGTCGACTGCTACATGGAAATAGTGGGCAGTGCCCTTCCACGGACAGATCGTGGTGTGATTGCTGGGCTTGAGGAATTCCTTATTGACACTTTCGGGCGGGAAATATTGGTTGCCCTCGACAACGACAGTGGCACTGCTTTCCGCAATGATTTTTCCGCCCCAGGATGCTTTGGCCATTTTGTACCCCTCCGGCGCAGAACCATTGCTTTACATCAGGCTGCCGCCGGACAGATCAGCTTGCCCTGGTGATTAGATGTACGGGCGGCGGAATCGGCTCAGAAATTCGTGCGCAACGAAAAAAAGACCTGCGCTTCGAAACAAAGAAGCCGGCGCAAAGCGACTCTTGGGGGAAGCGCGACGGGGTTTGCTGCAATCAGCTGCCCAATGGAGGAATGGCAAATGAGCGAGCAGAATTTTGAAAACCATGGAAAGTTTGTACCTTCTTATCATTTTTTTGCCGTGCCCGTTTTTCTGATCAATTTCCTGTGGTCGCTGTACCGGCTGCGGAAGCTGGGGATTTCCTTCGAAGGAATCTTTGGAGTGATTTTGGCCGCGGCCCTCGTGGTCCTGGTCTTCCAGGCGCGACTATTTGCGCTAACGGTGCAGGACCGCGTCATCCGGCTCGAGGAGCGGCTGCGCTACGTACGGGTGCTGCCCGCCGATCTTCAGGTAAGAACCGGCGAGCTCACCATCGGACAAATTGTTTCGCTGAGGTTTGCGAGCGACGCGGAGTTACCGGCGCTGGCGCGAAGAGTGCTGGATGACAAAGTGACAGCGCGCAGAGCGATCAAGGAACTGATTAAGCAGTGGAGGCCGGACTACCTGAGAGCATGAGCCACGGGATTCCTAGAAGATACTGCGAATCACGCCTCCTTCAGCGCGGACGGCGGAACCGTTGATGGCCGTGGCTTGCGTGCTGGCGATGAACGCGGCCACGGCAGCGACTTCTTCAGGTGTTTCGAAGCGCTTCAAGAGCGAAGAGGGGCGGACGGTTGAAAAAAACTGCTTTTCGATTTCTGCTTTCGTTACGCCCTGCTGTTTAGCCATGCCTTCGACAAAGTCACCGACACCTTCCGATGCGGTGGGACCGGCGAGAAGGGAATTCACGGTGACGCCGGTGCCCGCGACGGATTCCGCCAAGCCTCGAGCGATGGCCACCTGGGCGGTCTTGGTCATCCCGTAGTGAATCATTTCGGCAGGAATGTGCTGTGCAGATTCGCTGGAGATGAAGATCACGCGGCCCCAGTTTTTCTTCAGCATGCCGGGTAAATAGTGGCGCGATAGGCGAACACCGCTCAGGACGTTTACTTCGAAAAAGCGGAGCCAGCCGGAATCGGGGATCTCCAGGAAGGGCTTGGGCTCAAAGATTCCGAGGTTGTTCACCAGAATGTCCGCCTCCGGCACCTGCTGCAGGAATGCCGCAACACCCGGGGCCGTGCCGAGGTCAGCGGCAATCCCGCGGACATCGGCATTCTGAACACGCTGCCGGATGCTGTTGAGGGCAGCGGTCACTCTTCTGTCCGTGCGGCCATTGACAATGACCTGCCCGCCTTCGGCGGCGAGTGCGGCAGCGATGGCGAAGCCAATGCCCGCGGTCGAGCCGGAGACGACAACTTTTTTTCCTTCGAGTCCAAGGTCCACTTCTTGGCTCCACTTTGAATATTAAGAACTTTTATCGGGCCGTGGCAACAGCGGCTGCGCCTTCTATTTCCGCGATCTCTTGGGTGGTGAGTTTCAGTTCGCCGGCGCGCATGACGCCCTCAGCTTGTTTGGCATTGCGCGCGCCAACGATCGCGCCGGTCACTGCGGGATGACCTAACGTCCAGGCGATGGCCACTTCACCTGGCGTGCGGCCGTGACGCGCACCAACTTGACGAAGGCGCTCGACAAGCTCCAGATTCTTCGAGAGTCGCGGCTCGCGGAATTCCGGATTGCGGCTGCGAAAATCATCGGCCGGCAGAGTGGCGGCACGTTCGCGGGTCATGGCTCCGGTGAGCAGCCCGGAAGCCATGGGGGCGTAAGAGATCACCCCGATTCCCTGCTTCTCGCAATAAGGGAGGGTCTCGGCTTCAATTTGGCGGCGGATGATGGAGTAGGGTGGCTGCAAAGAAGTGGCCGGAGTAATTTTCTCGGCGCACTTGATTTGGGCTGCATCGAAGTTGGACACCCCGATCCAGCGGACCTTGCCTTCGGCTTTCAGTGCGGCGAGAGTTTGCCACGCTTCCTCGATGCCTGGTTTGCCATCGTCCGGGGGCCAGTGCATTTGATAGAGATCGATCGTTTCCACCTGCAGGCGGCCGAGACTGTCTTCGCATTCGCGGCGAATGGAATCGGGACTGAATTCCTTCCAAATTTTTCCCTTCTCGTTCCAGCGCAAAACACACTTGGTGAATACGTAGGGGCGCGGGCCGCGCCACTCCTTCAGCGCGCGGGCTACGATTTCTTCCGAGTGACCCAGGCCGTAGACGGCGGCGGTGTCGATCCAATTGACACCCAACTCCAGCGCGCGATGAATCGCGGCAATGGAATCGGCGTCGTCCTGCGGGCCCCAGGCAAATTCCCAGCCGGAACCGCCGAGGGCCCATGCGCCAAACCCGACAGGCGTTACTTTGATATCCGAGTTTCCCAATTTTCGCGTTTCCATTTAGACGCTCTTCCCGAGACGCGCGCTGGGCGATTTGCCGCGCAGCGAATCTGTTTATTCATCCTCTTTGCTTGGATGAACATATCGCAAAAAACGTTAGAAGGCATCCGAAAGTGGGAAGAGAGACGAGAACTCACTTAGCTGGCGATGAAGCCGGCATCCAGCGAAACTGTCTCGCCATCGGGATTTGCGCTCCAGCCATGCTGCTCGTCCAGTCAATAAATAATGGATAAGAGAGTCCAACAGCTAGCCAACAAACGAACGGCGCCCCGACCGGATCGGGGCGCCGTTGTCGAAAATAAAGGTGACTGTGGACGAAAGTTAGATGGTCTTAGTTGCCGGTGCGCTCACGCCCGCCGAAGAGGTCCGGGCAAATGCATTCCCGCCAGATTCCTTTTCTGGACTCTTGTCGATTTCGATGGAACCTTTGAAGTAGGCCCCATCTTCGATCATGATGCGGGAAGTTGTCAGGTCACCGTTGACCGAACCATCCTTCTTAATTTCAATTCTATCCTTCGCGCGAAGGTTTCCCTTCACGTTCCCGTACACCACGACCTCGCGGGCAATGATGTCGGCGGTTACTTTCGCCGTAGGCCCGACAGTCAGCTTCCGCTCATCGAGCGTAATCAGTCCTTCGACCGAGCCATCGATCAACAGATCTTCGTTGCCGGAAATCTCACCTTTCACTTGCAGGCTGGCCCCGAGCCGCGCCGTGGCGCGGTCCGTGGTTGCACCCAATGGACGCATCGCATCTGTACTCATCGCGGGTTTATCCTCCCAAGTCGCCGGAGCGGACTTCGGCGACTGATTCGTTTGAAAGTTTCTTGCATCCGGTTGCCCGGCTTGCGGTGCATCCGGTTTCTTATTGCCCCACATCGGACCTCCCAAGGGACAGCCCCACGCCACGCAGATTTCCGGCCGGGGTACTGCAAACTGTATTCCTCGGAAGTGCACGCAGCAAACAAAGTGTGAAGCTGCTGTTCCAGACAGTAACTAGACTTCAGGACAGGGCGCGCCCGGGCCGGAAGGCAGTCCACGAAAATACTGAAGGAATCCGCGTCAAATGTAAAGCGGGGTGCGGCGTGGGAATTGCGCCTAATAGTTTGGTTTGTCCGGGACCGGTTGTGTGGCAACGAAATCGCGGTGAAAACGCTGGGCGTAAGAATCGAGCAACTGCTGTATTCGTTGGTGGTTTTGGGACTTCAGAATGAAACCCGCGTGGTGATACTTCGTGACGCGATAAACAATTTCGGGGTCTGCATATGCGGAAGTATCGGGGTGCTCCTGGCGTGCGAGAGAAAGAATGACCCCCGCATAGTCGTCACGCTTGGCCGGAAGCTGATAAGGCTGATTCCCTGCCCCAACTTCAAGCCCTGCCCATTCGCGCCAGAGATTGATGCCCGTTGCGGTCTCGATGACATCCGAGATATAGGCCCCGCCGACACGAGCGGCGACTTCGATGAAATAGAATTTGCCGCCAGCGTGCGACTGCAGGAACTCCGCATGGGTCACCCCGCGCACCAGGCCAAGGCCCTCGATTAGATGGCGATTGATCTCGAGGAGCGATTTGGTTTCTTCCGCTTCACGCGGAAGGGTGCGCGTCGTGAATACGCCGCCGTGATGCGAAGTATCGAGCGGCGGCGTACCGTATGCGTGAGCTTCAGCGAAAGCAATACCGCGCTCCCAAACCACGCTGTCGACATGATAGACCGCGCCGGGAACGAATTGCTCAAGCAAATAGAACGATTGCTGATCGCCGAGCTGGTCGAGCCATGGCCAGAGTTCTTCTTGCGAATGAATTTTTCTCATGCCGATGCCGGACGCCTGCGAGCGTGGCTTGAGCAGCCAGGGACTGGGAACCCTGGTCATGAATTCGCGAACTCTGTCGTAGTTGAGCAGGTGGACGAATTCGGGGACGAGGATGCCTTTTTCCCGGGCCCGCTCGCGCATAGCCAGCTTGTCGCGAAAATAGCGAACGGCAGTGAGGCCCATGCCGGGGATGCGGAGATGCTCGCGAAGGGCGGAGACATTCTCCATGTCGAATTCATCGAGAGCCGCGATGCGGTCGATGGACTGCGACCTTGCAGCATAGCTCACGGCGTAAATCAGGTTTTGCTGCGGAAGCTCTTCCGGCATGGTGAATACTTCGTCGATACATTCGAATGGCCACGCTGCGTGGCGAAGTTTTTCGACGGTTAGTAAAAGAACCCGGCAGCCGATGGCTTTGCAGGTGCGGATGAATTCCTGACCCTTTTCGTAGGAACTGACACAGAGAATGGTGAGAGGCCGGCCCTCCAGCATTCGATGCCCCCTGGAAACCAAGTGACTAGAGCGCGGATTATACAGCGGCCTCGCGCGCGGGGTATAGAAATCGCAGAAACGGCGCGACGCGTTGTGCCCAAGCCGCTTCGTTGTGCTCCGCGCCTTCGACGCGCTCGTAGTGCAAGTCTTTCCCGAGCTTCCAGCCTTTTTCGAGAAGCACGTCACGGAACTTCTCAACGTCCTGCACGATGCGCGGGCCTTCGCGTGTGCCGATATCCAGCCAGATGCGCGGGCGGGGCTCGGCGGTTGCTGTCCGGGCAAAACGGTGGATGACCTGCTGGTTCCACCAGACCGACGGCGAGAGCGCGGCGATTTTTCCAAAAATCCGCGAATGCTGGAGTCCTAGATAGAGGGAAACCAGGCCGCCCAGCGATGAACCCCCGATGCCGGTGTGTTGCGAGCCGGAGAGCGTGCGGTATTCGTGATCGACGAACGGCTTCACTTCTTCGATCAGAAATTTTGCATAGCGGTCGGCGCGGCCGCCGCCGAGTTTGGGAACTTCGCTGGGAGTGTATTCACGAATTCGCGCTCTTGTGTTGTACATCCCGATGATGATCAGAGGGGCGACCGTGCCAACTTGAATGCAAAGATCCGCGGTCTGCCCGAGGTGCCAGTCCTGCCCCGGGATGAAGGAAGTGGCGGCATCGAAGAGATTTTGGCCGTCTTGAAGATAGAGGACGGGGAAATGGCGCAAGGACTGGTGAGCGTAGCCGGGCGGCGTGTAGACGATGAGGTCGCGCTGGTTGCGGAGAAAGCGCGAGCGAAATTGTTCGTGTTTGCGGAGCTGTCCGGAACTCACGGTGCGATCGTCACCAGGAGATCTTTAGCTTCGACGTGCTGCCCGGAGGTCACCAGCAGCTTCACGATGCGCCCTGACATTGGCGCATAGATATTGGACTGCATTTTCATGGCTTCGAGGGTCAGAAGTTTTGCGCCACGTTCCACCGTGTGATTCGCTTGCACGGCGATACCGCTGATGACACCCGCGGTTGGAGCGGCTACCTGTCCAGGATCGGCGGGGTCGGCCTTCGGGTGAGCGCGCTCAACTACCCGCAGCGCGCGGTCGCGGACGTTTACTTCGCGGGGTTGTCCGTTCAGTTCAAAAAAGAGCGTGCGTGTGCCATCGGGATGCGCTTCGCTGATGGTCAGAAACTTGATGACGAGAGATTTTCCGGATTCGATTTCGACGGTGATTTCTTCGCCGGACTTCAAACCATAGAAAAATGCGGACGTAGGCAAAACGCTGGCATCCGAATAAGACTGCCGAAACTTGTCGTACTTAGTGAAAACGTCGGGATAAAGCAGATAGCTCAGCAGGTCGTCGCGGCGGACAGCATGACCGAGTTTTTTCTCGATGGATTTTTGCTCTTCTTCGAATTTCACAGCTTGCAGGCTCGCACTTGGGCGGCCGCGGAGGGGAGCCTGGCCCCGCAGGATGATTTTTTGCAGCTTTTTCGGCCAGCCGCCGGGAGGCACACCCAGGACACCTGAAAACATCTCGACAACCGAATTGGGGAACGACACGTCGTGTTTTTCGTCGAGCTTGAGAATGTCAGCCGGCTGCATCTCCTTGGCCATCAGGAAAAGAGTCATGTCGCCGACGACTTTGCTCGATGGCGTGACTTTGACGATGTCGCCGAAGAGCTGGTTCACCTCGGCGTACATCTTTTCTGCTTCGCGCCAACGATGACCGAGGCCCATGGCGGCAGCCTGCTCACGCAGGTTGGTGTACTGGCCGCCGGGAATTTCATGCTGGTACAGACGCGCCGAGCCGGCCTTTGGACCGGAGTCGAACGGAAGATAGTAAGTGCGAATGGTTTCCCAATAGTCGGAGCACTCGTTGAGCGTATCGACATCGAGCTGCGTGTCGCGCGGGGTGTGGCGGAGCGCTTCGACGATGGAATTGAGATTGGGCTGGCTGGTGCCTCCGCTCATGGCGGCGATGGCTCCATCGGCGACGTCGACTCCGGCTTCGGCCGCCTTCAGCACCGAGGCCGAGTTGATGCCGCTGGTGTCGTGCGTATGAAAGTGGATCGGAAATCCAACTTCCTGACGCAGCGTCTTCACCAATTCGAATGCCGCGTATGGTTTGCACAGACCAGCCATATCTTTGATCGCTAGGAAGTGCGTGCCGAGCTTCTCTAACTGTTTGGCCATGACGACGTAATATTTGAGCGAGTACTTCGGACGGCCCGTGTCAAGGATGTCGCCGGTATAGCAAATGGCGGCTTCACAAACCGCGCCGGTTTCGAGTGCAGCATCGATCGAAACGCGCATATTCTCGATGGAATTGAGAGAATCGAAGATGCGGAAAATGTCGATGCCCTGGGTGTGCGCCTCACGAACAAATTCGACGATGACGTTGTCGGGATAGGAAGCATAACCGACAGCGTTGGCGCCGCGGAGAAGCATCTGGAAACAGATATTGGGAATGCGCTGGCGCAGCTCGCGCAATCGTTGCCAGGGATCTTCGTGCAGGAAGCGCATCGCCGTATCAAAGGTCGCGCCACCCCACATCTCGAGACTGAAAAGTTTAGGCAGGCGATGGGCGACGGCGCTGGCGGTGGCGAGCAGGTCGAACGTGCGGACGCGTGTGGCCATAAGCGACTGGTGCGCGTCGCGGAAGGTCGTATCGGTAAGCAGCAGGCGTTTTTCTTTTCGTGCCCAGGCCGCGAATTTATTCGGTCCTAGCTTTTGCAGAAGCTGGCGGGTGCCGGCCGGCAATTTGCCGGCCGGCGTTGCGGGGATGACTGCTGCTTCGATTTCTTTCGGGATCTGCTTGTCCCTCACTTCGGGATTCCCATTGAGGATGACGTCGCCAAGATAAGAGAGCAGCTTGGTGGCGCGGTCGCCGCGGCTGGGGAAACGGAAAAGCTCTGGCAACTCGTCGAGGAAAGAAGTCGTGACTTCCCCGGCGCGAAATTTCGGGTGGTTTACAACATTTTCGACGAAGGGGATATTCGTTTTCACGCCGCGAATACGGAATTCGCGCAGCGCGCGGTCCATACGCTGACAAGCTTCGGGAAGATTTGCGCCCCAGGCCGTGACTTTGACGAGCAGCGAATCGTAATAGGCAGCGAGCATCGCGCCGGCATAAGCGGTGCCGCCATCGAGACGGATACCGAAACCCGCGGGAGAACGATAGGTGGAAATTTTTCCGTAGTCAGGGGCGAAATTTTTCTCTGGGTCCTCGGTGGTCACGCGACACTGCAGAGCCACGCCGTTGAGCGGAATATTTTCCTGTTTCTGCAGCGCCATCGGCGGCTCATGCAGCTTGTGACCTTGCGCCACGAGAATCTGCGAACGCACGAGATCGATGCCCGTGACCATTTCGGTCACGGTGTGCTCGACCTGAATGCGGGGATTGACCTCGATGAAATACCACTTCTGCGAATCAACGTCGTAGAGAAACTCGACCGTGCCGGCATTGCGATAGTTTGCCTTGCGCGCCAGCTGCAACGCCGCATCGCAGAGTTCGCCGCGAATACTGGCGGGGAGATTGGCGGCCGGAGCAACTTCAACGACTTTTTGGTGACGACGTTGGACGGAGCAGTCGCGTTCGTAAAGATGCAGCAAGCCGCCATGATGATCGGCGAGGATCTGGACTTCCAGGTGCCGCGCACGCGGCAAATATTTTTCCAGGAAAACAGATGCATCGCCGAAGGCGGAGCGCGCTTCACTCCGCGCTTCTTCCAGAAGAGCATCAAGCTGCGCGGCGTCATGGACAACGCGCATGCCGCGGCCGCCGCCGCCCATCGCCGCTTTCACAATGACGGGATAGCCGATCTCCCGCGCAATCTTTTGCGCTTCCAATTCCGACTTGACGGGATTCTCAGTTCCCAGAAGCACCGGAACGCCCGCCGATGCGGCCAGCCTGCGAGCCGCAGTCTTGTCGCCAAGCAATTCGAGAAGATCCGGCGGCGGACCAACGAAAATAATGCCGGCTTTTTCGCAGGCGCGGGCTAGCGCAGGGTTTTCGGAAAGAAAACCGTAACCAGGGTGAATGGCGTCGACACCCTTCTCTTTCGCCAGCGCGACAATTCCCGCGATGTCCAGATAGGCTTCCACGGGGCCCTTGCCGGCACCGACCTGATACGCTTCGTCGGCCTTGAAGCGATGCAGCGCGAGCCGGTCTTCCTGCGAATAGATGGCCACGGTGCGCAAGCCAAGCTCGTTGGCAGCACGAAATATGCGAATCGCGATTTCGCTGCGATTGGCGGCGAGTAGTTTGCGGAGCGGTTTCGTTTTCTTCATCTCAGAGACGGTCAAAGGGCCGCGCGAAATTCTACATTGTTTCATGGTGACGACGCGACTCAGCAGCAGTTTTTCCGATTTTAGAGAACTGGTTATTTTTTTGCGCCGACAGGACGCCCCGCGGGATGTATGCTGGCCTATGGAGTGGTTGGTCCCTCGGGCACGGCCCGTTGCGCGGAATTTGCGGGATGACACGTGACCATTGCCGATCTCAACTGTTGCAGTTGGGTTTGCACCCTCGCCCAGGCCTTGGCGTTGCGTTTCGTCGCATACGGCGCGTCCGGTTCGGCAAAAAAGTGCAGAAGCTCCGCTTTCACGTCTGATGTGGTGCTCGCGAAGTTATTTTCCGCCAGCTTATCCAGCAATTCCGCATGCGCCTCATCGTTCAATCGGTATTTTCCGGGACCGGTGCTCTCTCCAACGTCGAAATTGTTATTGGGCAGGTCCAGCCTGGCTTCGCGAACCTCCGTCAAGAGTCCACGATAGCGGTCGAGCGTGGCATTGAAACTGCCCTCAAACATCTGTTCGGTCTGCGGCGTAGGCGTCCTGAACTGCAGGATCTTGAGCGGTCCGAACTTGGGGACCAACTTGTAGAGAAACGCGAGAAAACGCTCGTATGGACTGGGCTTGCGGTAATCCTTGCCCCACTCGCGCTCGTAATTTGAACGGGACAGATTGAACAGAAACTTTCTCTTCGTTGCGTTCGGAATGTCGTCCTTGATCTCGTCTTTCTTGAGGTGCCAGGCGATTCGAGTGGCTTTCGGAATGAGGTTGCTGACGTCGTGGCGGTAAGAACTGAGAGCTTTGTCTTCGTTCACGAGCACATCTTGCAGTTCGAGGCCGTAGGTTTCCCGAAAGGCCTGCTCGAGAACCGGGCGTGAAACTTCGAAACCGATGAAGTCGTGATAGCTGTCCGGGGCGTAGCGTTCCCGCGCGATTTCTAGAACGTCAAAACCAAATTCTGTCTTCACGTGCGCGAGCTTGTTGTCCTCAAACGAAACGCTGTCGCCGTATTTTTTCCGCAGCCCCGGATACAGAATCGGAACGGCTCGGTTGGTGCCGAGGCGGTGACCGTCGTTGTCCGCGGCGTAGTGCGCGAGCGCCCCGACCGCGAAAGCATACTCGTTTACATCTTTCGCGTCTCGCAGCAGCGCCTGGATGAAATCGCCGCTGCGGACGTAATGCGTGAGGTCGCTGAAAAAAGGGCTGCCGTAAGGGTAGTAGCCCATGTCTTGAATGATGGCTCCGCCGTAAGCGTAGGCTTGCGCCCTGCTCAGGTCCTCCTCGGTTGCCTGCGGGAATGTTTTCAGGAGGAGCGGCTTGATGTGGGTCTCCCAAGCCGCATCGATGATGGCCTCATGAGAGAGCACGGCGTAGGCGTGAACAGGAGCTGGCAACGCCAGCAGCACGGCGATCAGGCAAACGGCAATCACACGGGTGCGAGCAAGCTGGCAATGCATGATTCCAGTTGACGGCGGAAAACAACGTTTCGGGTCCACGTCCTAGCATAAAACAAAACGGGCCCTCATGGCTTGAGGAGCGGCTGGGCGAATCGAATGGGAACACCAAAATTCGAACCGCCAAAACCTCTGACGACGGCGAACGTCACGCCAATCACTTCTCCATCGCGATTGATGAGCGGCCCACCCGACCCACCGGAAGTGGTCTGCGCATCGTAGACAATTTTGTCCGGAAGAACGTCGCCGATATGGCCCTGAGTAACCAGAGGGCGAATGAGTTTACGGCGGAGAAGTTCGTTGACAACCTCTTTCGGTTTTCCGCCTGTGGCCTTGGCGATATCATTCACGGCATCTTCTCCCGCGCGCGCCAGAATCGCGCTGATGCCGGTGGCGTAGCCGAGAGAGAGCAGTGGCTGGCCACTGACCGCCGCCTCCTTGCGCGCATCCATTTTCAAGATGGGTTCTTTCAAACCGGACAAATCGCCTTTCACGAGTGCGAGGTCCGCCTCCTCGGAAATCTCGGAAATGCTGACGGGAACGCCGGCAGTGGCGTCAGGGAAATAGGCTGTAAGTTCTGCAACGGCGGGATTAAGCCCCTGGCTAACAACGGCGGCAAGCTCATCATTCTTCCACCAGGGTTGCGCCACGTGGTGATTGGTGAGAATGCGGCCTTCGCCGACGATGAATCCGGTGCCGAAGAAATCCGCGCGAACTTCGGGTGCGCGTCCTTCCAACGTATACACCGGGTTGCCATCACTGTCGTGGAGCGGCTCGCCATCCGCATTGATCCCGCCGTAACGCAGCGGGCGGCCGGAAGACCGGTCGATGAAAGAAACGGATACATGCAGGAGGCACACGCTTGGCGCATAAGCACGGATCACTTCTTCCGCGGATTGCGACTCGTTCTCCACGCGTTTGAGCCGGGCGGTCGTTTCTTCGAGCTGCTTGCGAAGTGCGGACACGTCGCCGGACCCGGCGCCCGATATTTTCTGGCGCAACTCATCCGATTGTTGCTTGAGCTGGTGCTTTTGCTCGAGAACATCGGATTGCCGGAGATCGGCGCGCGCGCTGTGGGCATCCGCCATCAATTGCTCCTGGCGGTGAGTGCCACGCTCGAGCTGGGCGATCGCGGCGTAAGCGCGGCTTGCTTCCTTGTTGGCGCGCCGGGAAAAGAGAAGAAAGATTCCGGCGATCACAATGGCGATGGCGAAAAGGGCGGACACGCCAATTTTCAAAGCACGCCCCAGCGAAAAGGCATCACGGGTCATCTTCTCGGTGACCGCGAGCGCCTGGAAAGCGGTCTGCGCCATATCGTAGCCTTCATCGGCGATGCGGGTTTTCTCCAGCAGTTCGTCAAACGCGCGTTTTTCGCGCAACTGCACACGAACACGCGCGAGCAATTCCGCCGCCTCCCACGGGGAAGAAAGTACCTCGTCCGCGCCGAGATCGAGGCCCCGAGCTCGCTCTGCTCCCCCACCCTGCGTGAGGAGAATCACGCGTGTCCCTGCGGTGACGGCATTGCCTTTGACTTCGGCCAGGGCATCGCAGCATTGGACGTCGGCAAGGTCGGCGGAGAGAAGCAAAAGGTCGATGCCGGCATCTTGAACAAACTTGAATCCTTCAGCCTGAGAAGACGATACGGCCACGTCATAACCGGCCGAACGCACCAATTCCTCGAGCCGGCCGAGCGAGGCCGCGTCGGGATCGACAATCAGAATGGCTTGGCGTTTCGAGGGCAAGTTCGCGACCTCAGAGGTTTTGCATGTCCCGCCGAGTATTTCTTTCCGCCTCTTCTTCCCTGCCAAGATGCTTCACAGGCTTCTCGAGAATAACGTGGACATGGTTTTGATGCGCGCAACTGGATTTTGGCACCAACAATTTATCCGCGCAAAGTTGACGGAGAAACGGATGAATCTTGACTACCGAAAGGACCAGACCGTCCAAGGCGCACTGGCAGTGGTTGGCGGAGAAGCACCGTCGGATGATTCAGGCCTAGTATTTGCGAAGGACGCCGATGACACGGCCCTGAATCTTGACGTCGTTCGCGGCAACCATGATCGGAGCCATTTCGGAATTTGCCGGTTGGAGACGTATCTTGCCGGCGCCTTCGCGATAGAAGCGCTTGAGCGTTGCTTCTTCCCCACCAATCAGCGCCACCACAATGTCACCAGCATTGGCGACCTGGGTTTGCTCGCAAACGACAAAATCCCCGTCCATGATGTGATCTTCGATCATGGAGCTGCCTTTGACCTGCAGAACAAAGGAATTGCCGCCACGCGCGAAATCGCCCAGCGAAATCGTCTCGCGTTCTTCAACAGCCTCCAGCGGACGCCCCGCCGCGATCCTTCCCACCAGCGGGAGCTCCTGCATCTTGCGATCGCTGACTTGATCCTTGACCGACTTCGGCAATTGGATGATCTCAATAGAGCGGCTCTGATTGTAGCCGCGGCGAATAAACCCTTTTTTCTCGAGCGTGGTAATGTGCTTGTGCACGGTGGCCAGCGAGGTGAGCTTGAGGCCCTTGCCAATCTCTTCGAAGCTGGGTGCATAGCCGTGTTTGGTCTCAAACGCCACGAGGTAATCGAGAACTTCTTTCTGCCGTTTGGTGAGTGCCATTCGCCGCCTCCACTCGCTTATGATTTCCACAGGCACTTTAGGCGAAAAGAAAGCGAACGTCAAGACCGATTTTTGTTTCGCGTTACTTTCACCGCACGCTTTCTCCGATGCGTCTGGAAGTGAAATACAGACGTTCTGCCGCGGAAACTTGCATGCCCTCTTCCCATCGCCGTGTTCGCCTGGTTTTACCCGTGGGGCCGTAAAGCCCCGGACTTCACCATCGCATTGCCAACATCAGAAAAGATTTCCTACACCAGTCCTCGAACGACATCAGCAAAAACCACGCGGTCGTGTTTGTCGAGGACGACGCACCCATCCGCGCGCTGTCTGAAGTTAGCGATCGAGTTGACGCGACCTTCTCGATAATACACATCGCATTGCAAGGCGCCCTCCGCCCACCGGGCACTTGCCGATGTGATATCCTTTGAAAGTCGGCTCCTGGCGGGCTGCCTTAGAAGCCATCCTTTCACCGCACCGCCTTGAGCCGCACTCCCCTGGGTAGGGGGATTTCATCGAGCAGCGGAGGCTGGGGACAAGAATGTCTACACTTGCAGAGGTTCCGCCGGTAAAACACAAGCGCGAGGTGCTCGATCGGGCGGTCATCCGTTTCGCGGGCGACTCCGGCGACGGCATGCAGATTACCGGCAGCCAGTTCACCAATACCGCCGCGCTCTACGGCAATGACATTGCCACGTTTCCGGACTACCCGGCCGAAATTCGCGCCCCTGCAGGGACCATTCCCGGCGTCAGCGGCTTTCAGTTGCACTTTTCCTCGAATGAAGTTTACACGCCCGGCGACGCCATCGACGTGCTCATCGCCATGAATCCGGCCGCGCTGAAAGTGAACGTTGCGGACCTCAAGGCCAATGGGATCTTGATCGTCAACAGTGACAGTTTCAAGGACAACGATCTGCGCAAAGCGCAGCTGACCTCGAATCCGCTGGAAGATCATTCTCTCGATAAGTTTCGGTTGTTTTCGGTGGAGCTGGAGCGTTTGACGCGGCGCTCGCTCGAACATCTGGGCCTCGACGCGAAAACGATGGACCGCTGCAAGAACTTCTTCGCGCTGGGGATGTGCTACTGGCTCTACAACCGCTCGATGGAGCCCACGGTCCGCTGGATTGAGGACAAGTTCAGGAACAAGCCGCTGCTCGTGGAGGCAAACAAACTCGCGTTGAAGGGCGGGTATTCTTATTGCGAAGCCACGGAAGCGTTTCAGATCAGTTATGAGATCCCGCCGGCGCAACTCACACCGGGTTTATATCGAAGCCTTAGCGGAAACCAGGCGCTGGCGCTTGGTTTTGTCACCGCGGCGCAGAAAGCGGGGCTGACGCTGTTTCAGGGCAGTTATCCCATTACTCCCGCGTCGGACATCTTGCACGAGCTTTCTCAATACAAGGACTTTGGCGTCATGACCTTTCAAGCCGAAGACGAAATCGCGGCGATTACTTCGTCGATTGGCGCGGCGTACGCCGGCGCGCTTGCGATTACCACGACTTCAGGCCCGGGCATGGCGCTGAAAACGGAAGCGATGGGCCTTGCAGTGGCCGTCGAGATTCCGCTGGTCATTTGCGATATCCAGCGCGGCGGCCCGTCAACCGGCCTGCCGACCAAGACCGAGCAAGCTGACCTATTACAAGCTTTATTTGGCCGAAACTCAGAGGCACCCATTCCCGTACTGGCGGCCTCGACGCCGGCAGATTGTTTCTGGGTGGCCATCGAAGCGAGCCGCATCGCGGTCAAGTACATGGTGCCCGTCATCATTCTTTCAGACGGCTACCTTGCAAACGGCGCGGAGCCGTGGAGGATTCCGGAGTTGAGCCAGATTCCGGATTTCCCAGTGAAATTCGCGAGCGATCCAAACGGCTTCCTTCCCTACAAGCGAGACCCGCTGACGCTGGCGCGTCCGTGGGCCGTTCCGGGAACTCCCGGCCTCGAACATCGCATCGGCGGCCTCGAGAAGCAGGACCCCACCGGCAACATCAACTATGAGCCGTTGAACCACGAAAATATGGTGCGCATCCGGGCGGCCAAGGTCGCGGCCGTCGCGCAGGAAATTCCCAATGTGCTTCCCGCCGGCGATCTGGAAGGCGATTTGCTCATCGTCGCCTGGGGCTCGACCTGTGGATCGATTACCGCGGCGCTGAAGACGCAGCGTGCCAAGGGCCGTAAGATCGGCCATCTGCATCTGCGATATCTGAATCCGCTTCCGTCGAATCTGGGCGATATCTTCAAGCGCTACAAAAAGATTCTCGTGCCGGAACTCAACATGGGTCAGCTTTTATGGGTTCTGCGCGCAAAGTTTCTCGTGGATGCGGTCGGTCTCAACAAGATTCAGGGGCGGCCGTTCAAGCAAGCTGAGCTGGAACAGAAAATCGAAGAGATGCTGGAACTCTAGGAGAATCGACCATGGGCACCGCGACGCTGCCACCGCCTCTCACGAAAAAAGATTTTCAAACCGACCAGGAAGTGCGTTGGTGCCCCGGCTGCGGCGACTACGCAATTCTCTCCGCGGTGCAAGCGGTCTTCCCCGAACTCGGCATCAAGAAAGAAAATTTCGTCATCGTCTCCGGCATCGGCTGTTCCAGCCGTTTTCCGTACTACATGAACACCTATGGCTTTCACACGATTCACGGCCGCGCACCGGCAGTGGCTACCGGACTAAAAGCGATTCGTCCGGACCTGGAAGTCTGGGTGGCAACGGGTGACGGAGATGCGCTCTCAATTGGCGGCAATCACACGATCCACATGCTGCGTCGGAATGTTGGCATTAAGGTCTTGCTGTTCAACAACAAGATCTACGGCCTGACGAAGGGGCAATACTCCCCGACTTCAGAACTCAACAAGAAAGCGAAATCGACTCCCTTTGGATCGTTGGACCGGCCGTTCAATCCCGTTTCGCTGGCCATCGGATCCGAGGCCACGTTCGTGGCCCGGTCCGTTGACGTTTTCCAGGGGCACCTGAAAGACACGCTGAAGCACGCGGCCGCGCACAGGGGTTCGGCCTACGTGGAAATTTTGCAGAACTGCAACATCTTCAACGACGGCGCGTGGTTCTCGCTGACGGACCGCGACGCCCGCAGCGAGCACGTCCTCCAGCTCGAACATGGCAAGCCCATGGTTTTCGGCAAGAATCGCGACAAGGGTATCCGCCGGAAACCGGACGGCGACATCGAAGTCGTCCAACTCGGCAACGGCATCACCGAGTCTGATCTGATCGTTCACGATGCGCACCATCCGCGTCCGGCGTACGCCTTCCAGCTCTCGCACATGGAGCACCGCCCGGACTTCCCAACCCCCATGGGGGTTTTCCGCGCGTGGGGCGACGTGCCGCGCTACGAAGACGTGATGAACCAGCAGATCAAGGACGTCATCGCCAAGCGCGGGCGCGGCGACCTCGGCAAGCTCCTTCGCGCGGGCGACACCTGGGAAGTGAAATAGCTTCCCGCTTCCTCCCAACACCTCTTTATTAGCACCATGGTGGAGCGCCGATACTCCGCAGTCCTCGGCGCTCTACTCTTTTGTCCTGATGATAGTTGTCTGAGTCTCGATCCCAGAAAACCTCCTGCTCAGTGCGCGACCGTTTCCCTCTCCCAAGTCCTTTCCTTTCAATTGCCCGGGGGCGCCTCTCCACGACATTATGCGACATCTCCCCTCCTCGCCGGCTTGGCGTGCCTTGTCGCTTGAGCAGCGCGTTCGCACTGCGTAAAGTCACCTCACCGGCGGCATCGCGTTTCCTTCGGGAGCCGCCCCGGGAAGAAGTGCAAGGAGAAGCCCCATGTTTTATACGAACGCCTGCACGTCACATTCGTCGGGGTCGTCGCGACGCTGGTGGACTCGGTCGTCATCGCGGAATTTGCCGGCTACTGGTTGCACCGGCTTCTGCACAGCGACAAGTTCCCGGCCCTCAGCCGGGGCCATCTGATTCATCATTTCCTGATCTATGGCCCCCGGCAATCCATGCGCGCCACAGAGTACCTCGACGCGACAGACAATCGCACTTCCGTCGGCAACGTAGGGGTCGAATGGCTGGCGCCCTCCGCGATCATTCTGTTGTTTTGTTGGGGAGCTATGGCGTTGCTCGGCGTGCCGCCTCTGTACCAGGTGCTTGCGCTTTGCACGCTGCTCGGCTGGCCCATCCTGATGTTCAGCTACCTGCACGATAGAATGCACATCCGGAACTTCTGGATGACGCGAGTTCCTCTCCTTAGATCGTGGTTCCTGAGAGCCAGAAGACTGCACGACATTCATCACCGCAGCGTGAACAGCAAAGGCTTCATGAACACCAACTTCGGCATCGGCTTCTACTTTTTTGACCGGTTCTTCCAGACCATGGCCAAGAGCCATCGCCGGTTCAATTGGGAGGGCTACCAGGCAGCCATCGGGCGCTATGGACTGGAGGAAATGGAGCTTTTGTCACTGCGCGGCTGCAGCAAGGCGCGGTTTCATAACAAAGCTGGAATCAAAACGGCCTCGCGCAATACTTGAATTGCCGGCACTGCCCGAAAGGCCGGTTCTTCCGCGAAATGAGCGCCCTCCGCAAAGGTGCGTCCACATGGGAACCTCCCTCCCTGTCCAGACCCCTCCTGGGATTCTTGTCCATTCTTTGAGATTTGAATTGTGCAACCTTGAAGGATTTGCTACATCCAATAAGAACTTAGGCGCCGGGCGCCCCGCCATGGATGAACTTTCAAAACTCGGAGCTTTTGCCATGCTGGGTGACGCGGACCCCGTGCCGCAGAGTCTGTTGGTCAGCTATCCGGAGCAGGCTAAGACATTAAAGCTGCTGTATGAGGTGAGCCGCGAGCTGACCTCGATTCTTGATCGCGAAGAGCTTCTCCGCCGCGTCGCCGAAAGCGTCAGGAGAATTGTGGATTATGACGTCTTCAGCGTCATGCTCTGGAATGAGAAGGCGCAGCTGCTGGAGAGCGTTTTCGCCATGCGCTGCAACGACTCGATTGCGGCGCGCCTTCGCCTCCCTCTTCATCACGGCCTCACGGGCACTGCCGCCGGAGAACGCCGCATCCTGCGGATCAATGACGTCACCGAAGATCCGCGTTACATTCGCTGCGAGACCGGCGTGGAAGCGCGTTCCGAACTCGTCGTGCCGCTTCTCATACAGGACCGCCTCATCGGTGTTCTCGATCTGGAGAGCACGGAACCTCATGCGTTCACCCTGGAACACGAACGCATGCTATCCACTCTCGGCTCCTATGTGGCCATCGCACTGGAGAATGCACGGCTCTATGAAGAAGCCCGCGAGAGTGAACGGCGGCTTCGGGACGATCTCGATACGGCACGGGAAATCCAGCTCCAACTGTTGCCGACCGGTGCACGGGAAGTGCCGGGTCTCGATCTCGCTGCCGGGTATGTGCCCGCACGCGAACTGGGCGGCGACTTTTACGATTTTCTGCCCTACGGACAGGGCCGCCTCGGATTTATGCTCGGAGATGTTTCCGGCAAGGGGACGGCGGCAGCGCTGTATGGTTCCCTGGCGATCGGCACCGTTCGAGAAATCGTTGTGGATCACGCATGCGAGCCGGCTTGCATGCTCGCTCTTTTGAATCAGCGGCTGCTCGGCGCGCGGCTTGATTCGCGATTCATTGCCATGCTGTTCGCCGTTTACGATGCATCCACTCGGAAACTCACGCTCGCCAACGCTGGCGGACCTTATCCCCTGCTGGTCCGCAACGGTCAGGTGCGGGCCATCCGCCTGGAGGGCGTGCCGCTCGGCCTTATTCCCGACACCCAATACGATGAGACCACCATCGACCTGTATCCGGGAGACGTCGTTCTTTTCGCTTCGGATGGCATCCTGGAATCGGAGAATACCGTGCAGGAAGAGTTCGGCCCGGAACGTTTGAAGGCTCTTCTATCAGCTATTTCTCAGCGAGATTCGGCTCGCGATATCTCCGAACGAATCCTGGCTGCAACGGATGGCCACAGCGGCGCGGGCACTGCGCCGCACGACGATCGCACCTTGGTCGTGCTGCGCGTAACCGACGATACATCCTCCGACTTTTCGAAACTCCCGATCATCTACTGACTGCCGCAAAGTAAACCGTTTGAGTATTTGCCGAGAAATTTAGCATCGGTGGCACACACGAACAGCGCTAAGAACAAGAAACCACGATTCACGATTCCCCCAAAGCCACGAGCTGCCGGCGCTCTAATCAGGCGGAACTTCCCTGGACCAATCCTGGCCTCTATTTATACGGAGTACTGCCCCTCACTCATTGCCATCGGGCTGCGCCTCTATCGGTCAAAGCCGTTGCCGCCCGCCGGAAAAAGGAAACGCTCGAGAGATCCTCTGCGGCGCGAGAAAACCAGTACGTCGAAATGCCAAGCTGAGTTAGTTGCCGGTCTTGAGGGCTACAGCGTGCGCGGAGTCCGCAAAATAATTCTGTTCGCGGAGCTTGCGGTAGATCCGGCCCGCGACAACGGCGGCGGTAGGACCCTTCACGCTGCGCGTGTTTCCACGCAGCAGAACGGCAAGCGCGATTTTCGGGTGCGCGTCGTCGGTATAGCTGATGAACCAGCCGATTTTCGACGGCGTCGTGTGGTCGTCGCAAGTCCCCGTCTTCCCGAGCGGCATCTCGTCGCCGCCCCGGTCGAAGCTTGATTTGCCGGTGCCGTACAGCACCGCGGCGAGCATGCCTTCGCGGATCTCTGGAAGTATCGTGCCGATATTCAATTCACGCTTCACGCGAGGCGTAAAATTCTCAACTTCTTCCTGGCTGTGCGGGTACTGCAAGTAATAAAGAGTTCCGCCGTTCGCGAACGCCGCGGAGAGCGCCGCAAGTTGCAGCGGGGTTGCCTGAATCCCTTCGCCAAAACTGGACATCCGCGCGACTCCGCCATAGGCAGGCGGCACGGTCGGAAACGAACCTGGATGTTCGTCAGGCAGGTTGTACCCGGCGAGTTCTCCCAGGCCGAGCAGGCGGCCATACTTGGAAACCGTTTCGAATCCCATACGCGACCCAAGCTGCTCAAAAAACACGTTATTCGAGTGCGCCATCGCTTCCGTCAGGTTCATATATTTACGGCGCCCAACCTTGAGCATGGTGTCGCGCGTGATGACGTTTTCTTCGAGCGCGGCAAGTGCGATGGTCGGCTTGATCGTGGAGCAAGGGATGAAGCCTTCGCCGAATGCGATTTTTTGATTCACGACCGTGAGGATGCGGCCGGTGCTTGGATCAACCGCGACGACCGCTCCGTTATAACGGCCAAGTGCGGAAACCGCGGCTGCGCGAACAATGGGATCATCGTACGCGCCATCGTCCCTGCTGGAAGAATCCGCAAACGTCGGGACCCCGCGGTAACGCGTTGCGTATTTGCGAGCGCGTCTTACCGGCGTTCCCGCGGGTGGCGCCGCGGGCAGAGGCAAGGCAAAGGCTATCGACAAGAGTATTGCGAGAGTGGCTTTTCCGAACTGCTTCACTGTTTCCGCCTTTTCAGGGTGACCGCCAACCGGTCAATCCGCCCTGGCCTGCCCCCCCAACAAAAAAAGCCACTAGGGTCAGAGTTTTACCTTACGCCCTACCTGCGGTCAACCATCATTCACAAAGACCGTTCGTTGCCGCTACCGGCTGCTCGCCGCCAGCGGACCTGCCGCAGAGAGTGGTTGCATCCCATCTGCCATTTAATGACACCGCT
>QHZB01000317.1 GCA_003224525.1 Acidobacteriota bacterium
CGCTTCCCCCGATGTGACCTTTGACATGACCTTCGCCAAATACAACGCCGCAGAAGAAGGCTTCAACCGCTGGACCATCAATGGAGCCGCTTTCGCCATGACCAACGAAATGGTCCCCGCCTCTTTTCATTTGCAGCAAAGCAAGCGTTACCGCATTCGAATGCGCAATGCCAGTGATGACATCCATCCCATCCACCTTCACCGTCATAGCTTTGAGCTGACCAGCCTCGCGGGAAAACCCACAGCCGGA
>QHZB01000319.1 GCA_003224525.1 Acidobacteriota bacterium
GGCGGTCGCTACCGCCTTCTATGGTTTTCTCGGTTTGCTCCTGGCCTTCCGCCTTGCGTGCCAATACGTCGAAGAACGCTGGGCACTCCTTGCCACGCTTTCCATCTGGTGGGCTAGCTCGCTACCCGTCTACATGTATTTCAATCCCTCGTGGTCCCATGCGCATTCCTCCTTCGCCGTGGCCCTCTTCCTCTGGTATTGGCACCAGACGTTGATTCTCGCCTTGATCACCAGCCTCATGCTCAATGTTTACTACCCCAACGGCATGGTCCTCGCCGTTCTCGCCGTCGAAGCCCTCCGCCAATATCTCTCCGCGTTTCGCCGCCGCTCACTCCCCGGCGCCTCCGCAATTCCTCGCTTCCCTGAACTCCTCCTCTGCCACTTGCTCTTCGCCGCCGTTGTCCTCGCCTGCCTGCTACCCACGTTCATCACGCGCTATCTTATTTACGGAAGCGCTTTCGAATCCGGCTACGTCCCGCTCCGGAACTGGCTCTGGTTCTCGCCCGCCTTCCTCGACGTGCTCTTCGCGTCCAATCACGGCCTGCTAGCCTGGACGCCCATTCTTCTTCTCGCCATCGTCGGACTCTTCCTCTTCTGGCGCCGCGAACCGCTCGTCGGCGCTCCGCTGCTCGCCGCCTTCCTCGCCTTTTACGTTTTCATCGCCTGTTACCCCGATTGGGCTGGCATCTCTTCCTACGGCAACCGCTTTTTCGTTTCTCTAACTGCATTTTTCATTCTCGGTCTCGCCGTTTTCTTCGATCGCGCCGCTCAACTCTTCCCCTCTCGCCGCGCCGCTTTCGCCTCCGCGGTCGCCTTGCTTGCCGTTACCACTCTTTGGAACGTCGGCCTCATGTTCCAATGGGGTTCACATCTCATTCCCGCCCGCGGCCCCGTCTCTTTCTCCGAACTTGCTCACAACCAATTCTTCGTCGTCCCCCGCCAGTTCTCCGCCAACCTCCAGCACTACCTCTTCAAGCGTAAGGCCCTCATGCAGCAGATCGAAGACCGCGATCTCCAGCAGCTCAAAAACAATCCTCCGCCTCCCTGAGCCCTCTTTCTTTTTGCAAGGGCGCAACACCTTGCGTCCTTCCCAATCTTTGTCTCCTTTCAACATTTAACTTTCATGTTCCTGTATCTCTGGTACTCTAGTCAAGGATTTAGCCAACGTTTGGAGTTTTTGCGATACTCATGGCTTCGGTCACACATTCCAACGTCGAGCTCTCGCTCCATTCCGGCGCCCCATCCACAGTGCGCATCGAGCCTCCGCGCGACTGGCTCAAGCTGCGCCTCAATGAAGTTTGGCAATACCGCGAGCTCCTGTGAACAAATATTTACCTAGAGAATTCTGGACACGACTGGCGAAAGATTTTGGTGAAAGCGACTTAACGGGTTTCGCGCCTGTATTGCACCCCGGAACTCCCAGGTGGTTCAATGCAGTAGTTGATCGATTGCAGAGGAGAACATGGAATCAGACCCTGAATTATTGTTCTCTCCCGCAGGGCGCACGTGTACTTGACGTGGGCTGCGGCACCGGAAGGTGGGTCCGTCGACTGGAGGAACACGGGCTGTCCGTCGTAGGAATAGACCAATCATCCGAAATGCTATCCCTCGCGCGAAAAAGAGGAACGCTCTCCCCCATGGTTTCCGGCGAAGTACAGAATCTGCCCTTCCGCGACGAATCCTTTGAGTGTGTGTCTGCAGTTACCGTTATTCAGCACATTCCGCCCCAAGAGCAGGTCTGTGCGCTTTCGGAAATGGTTAGAGTTCTGCGGCCAGGGGGATACCTGTTTCTTATCGAACTAATTCGCGGGCATGGGTTGCACGTGTTTTCACGACTCCCGGACGATTGGATGGGGCAAGTATCTACGCTCGGAGTCAGCCTGGTTTCTTGGCGCGGTCACGAGTACTTTCTTCTTGACAGGTGTTTCGTCTACTCAGTGCAAAAGCTTCGTGCTCTTGTAGGCTACCCCGTCTCAGAAGACTCGTCACCCCACTCCGGTCCCGCTGGAGGAGATCATGAATTGCCTGATTTGGCCCGACGCGTGTACTGGACGCTTCGAAGAATCGCTGTGGCCTTGTCGGTTTGGACAGAACCCCTTTTTGAGAAAGTCTGTCCTAGTACCGTCGCAACCCACGGGGTCTTTCTTTTTCGGAAGCAACAAACTCTTGATTAAGATCCCCTTGGAAGTGGCTGCACGACCACCCCTGAGCCGTAGGCAGAGATTCCACCGGCTTGCGATCCGGTGCTTTTAATCTGCACTATATGTGAGCAGGGCTTTCGACTTTCCATGGGGTTCGTTCCACCCGGTGGCAATCGGAGCAGCAGTGAAGGCAACGAAGCTGCGTAAGCGTTGCGTCCCAGAAGATAATTGACTTAGCGACAGGTATGTTTCGGTTCGGGTCGGGTCTGGAGTTTCTGCAAGGGGACTGGGGCGACAGCCGTAGCTAGAGATTACACCGGCTTGCGACCAGGTGCCTTTAATCTGCACAATATGTGAGCGGGACGTTCGACTTTCCCTGGTAAAACATGACTAAACCTCGATACCGGACTCTCATCATTTGTTCACATCCTGTTCAGTACATGTCCCCTCTTCTTCGGCGGATGGCTCGACATCCCCAGATCGATCTGCAGGTTGCCTACTGTTCCCTGCGAGGCGCTCACTCCGCTTATGATCCCGATTTTGCAACAGCCGTTCAGTGGGATGTTCCTCTTCTTGACGGCTACAATTGGGTGGAGATTCCCAATATTGGTACGGGCACCGAAGCGTTTCTCGGCCTTTGCAATCCCGGCCTCTGGCGAATCATTCGGCGGGGCAGCTTTGACGCGGTCTTCTGCCACACCGGCTACCTAAAGGCCTCCTTCTGGATCGCCTTTCTGGCCTCAAAGCTCTCGAGGACAGCATTTCTGTTCGGTACGGACACAACCTCGCTTTCGCCACGGGACTCTCGCCGGTGGAAGATCGCTGTCAAGAAAATCGTCTGGCCGGGCCTCTTTCGCCTGGCAGACCAGGTCATCGTCCCTTCCTCGGCTAGTGTAGCACTCATGCGAACCCTTGGAATTCCGCCGGAACGCATTACGTTGACTCCGTTTGTCGTTGACAACGATTGGTGGACCGAAAAATCCAAGCTCGTTGATCGCGATGCCGTTCGCTCCGATTGGGGCGTGACGTCCGGTCAGCAAGTCATTCTTTTCTGCGCCAAGCTCCAGCCCTGGAAGCGGCCTGCTGATCTCCTTCGAGCCTTCTCGAGTTTAAATCTTTCGAACGCGATTCTTGTTTTTGCCGGCGAAGGTCCGCTTCGCGCGCAACTCGAAGCTGAAGCGAAAAAACTGGGAGTCGCTTCGCGTGTGCGCTTTCTTGGCTTTGTCAATCAATCCCGGCTTCCCGCGGTCTACACCTCGGCGGATCTTTTTGTTATTTCGTCCGGCTATGATCCCTGTCCGGTCGTTGTCTGCGAGGCAATGCTCTGTGGATTGCCTGTTGTTCTCAGCGACCAGATTCGCGGGCGCTTTGACCTCGTCCGGCCCGGTGAAACCGGCGATATCTTCCCCTGTGGCGACATCAATGCCCTTGCTGCATCGATTCAAAAACTGTTGTCGAGTGCGGTCGCTCTCGCGGAAATGAAGCTGAACGCTCTTCGCCGCATGGCCACGTGGTCACCCCAAGAAAATGTCGGTGCAACGGTTGAGGCCATTCGAATCGCCAAGTTCAGCAAGACCGCGGGCAAGAGATAGAATGGTGGTCTCGCCACGACCGACCTCATACCTCCCGTGGATCCTGATTTCGTCTTTCTCTGCGGCGATGTTCCCGCTCTTACCGAACTACTACAAAGAGCGCTTTCCGATCCAACTGAATTGACCCGGCGCGGCCAGGACTCTCTTCGAAGGATGCAGTCTTGGTCCGCCCGGGAGAATATCATCGGAGTTCTGGACGCCGTGGGGCGGGCTCTTTCGCGAACCAGCACTTTGTTCTCGAATGCTAAGATCAATCCAGTATGATCAAGAAAGATCCAGCCGAGATCACAAAGGATTCTCCCCTAAAGAGAGTGCGTTACCTTTTCGGTGATTGCGCATGAAAGTCGGCGCGTTGAGAGATTCCTTCGATCTTTTTCACAATGGCGGGCGCAACTTGCTCACCGCGGCCCTCATCGTGCTAGCAGCCTACGAGTGTGCAGAGCTTATCATCGAAGACGATCCCCTTAGGTTGTATTCCGCCGGATTAGTTGTCCTTGGCACTGTGGCACTCCTCGCAATCTTTAAAAACTGGAGACGAGGGGTGTACTGCTTCGTGGCGTGGATCGCGGTCGAAGACTTGATCCGAAAGTATCTCGGCAATAACATGATCGTATACTTCGCTAAGGATTTCTTTGCCCTTGCGCTCTATCTCTCTTTCTTCATTGCGCGCAGGTCCACTTTGACGAAGCTCTACAGACCCCCTTTTTTGATTACACTCTTGCTCTTCTTCTGGTATTGCCTCATTCAAGCTCTTAATCCAGCGTCAACCAGCATCTTTTACGGGCTGATGGGATTGAAGCTCTGTTTCTTCTACGCGCCACTACTTTTCGTGGGCCATGCCCTCCTCGATTCCGAAAAGGAGCTGCGCCGCTTTTTCTTCTTTAACTCGGTCCTCATTCTCGTGGTGGCGGCATTTGGAATCGCGCAGTCCATTTTGGGACATACTTTCCTAAACCCCGAAGTGATCCAGGAAGACATCCGCGGCTTAAGCACATTATATCGCGTCTCCCCCATCACGGGTTTGGTCGCTTACCGACCCACATCGTTCTTCGTCAGCGCCGGCCGTTTCCAGAATTTCTTGTTGGTCTCGTGGATTCTGGCTCTTGGTTTTGGCGGATTTCTCTTGATGCGCAAGCAGACTGGTCGGTTGCTCGCGTTCACAACCGTGGGCATTGTCGCTGCGGCTTCTCTGCTGACGGCTTCGCGGGGCGTCATCCTCTGGGGTCTCGCAAGCGCCATGGTCGTTGCTCCTGCCGTCATCTGGGGTGCATCCTGGGCCGGAGAGCAGCGAATCCGCGTAATGCGAGCCGTCCAGCGGGCAGCAATTTTCGTTGCCTTAGCCCTGGCCATTCTTGTGGGAATATTCCCACAAGAAGTTGCTAGCAGGCTGGCGATCTACACCGAAACTCTTTCCCCTTCCAGTTCCAAAAGTGAACTCGGTTTTCGATCCTGGGAGTATCCCCTGCGGAATTTCGTCGCAGCGTTTGACTATCCACGCTGGCCTTACGGCTATGGAACAGGAACCGCTTCCTTGGGGGTGCAGTACGTCGTTCGCATTATGCACGTTCCGCCGATGAACGTTGGTGTGGAAAACGGCTATGGCCAGCTGGTGATCGAGCTTGGAATTGTAGGCCTGCTCTTGTGGATTTTACTGACCTATAAAATCAGCCATTCCGCGTGGAATGCCGCAAAGAATCTGAAAGGAACGGTGTGGTTTCCAATTGGGTTTGCGATTTTCTGGTACGCCTTTCTGCTGGTCTTCCCACTGAGCTTTTACGGTTTCGTTGCTTACCAGGACTTCGTCCTGAACGCCTATTTTTGGCTCATGCTTGGCATGCTGTTCCGAGTTTCGGAATTTCCAGGAAATCTTCCTATCGCTCAAACAACCGCGTGAAAACGATAAGCAAACGGAGGCCTGCTTGCAGATTGTTGTCGTGTCGCCATTTCTAGATCGTCGCCATGGTACTGAGCTTTGCATCATCGAACAGATCGAAAGGCTGTCGACGAAGTACGGCTGGGGGATCCATTTGTTTTCCCAGCAAGTTGAAAACGTAAATAGTCTCCTCACAGAAGATCCGACAAGTACAGCGACCGGGTTCATTCGCTGGTACAGAGTCACTGACATTCCCGGTCCCCATTTTCTCAAATTCTTGTGGTGGTTCTTTGCGAATCGAGGCGTAAGAAAGAGCGTGCTAAAGCGCCTTGAAAACTGCCCCTTGCTGGTCTACTCGCCCGGAATCAACTGTCTGGATGCCAATGCCATTACCGTCCACATCGTTTTCCATGAGTTCTATGCACGAGTCCGTGGTGAACTTAAACTCCTCAAAGTGCCGGTCAGCAGATGGCCTGTTACACTTCACCGGAAACTATACTACAAACTGATTATGGCTTTGGAACGCCGTATCTACACAGACCCTAAGGTCCGTTTGGCGGCCGTGTCAAAGCTTGTGTCCACTCAACTCGAAAAACACTTTGGACGAACCGATTCGGTCGTTATTCCCAACGCCGTCGACACCGGGGTTTTTAACTCCGAGGCGCGCCTTGCCCGCAGATCAGTTTCGCGCCAGAGCCTAAAGCTGGACGACAGTGACTTTGTCGTTTTGTTGATTGGCAACGACTGGAAGAAAAAGGGACTCGACCAATTGCTCCGGGCTTTGGCCATCATCGAGATTCCGATCCAGCTCTTGGTGGTCGGAAAGGATGATCCGGGGCTGTACCGGTCTGGCCTTCGGCAACTACAGCTAGATGATCGTGTGCGTTTTCTGGCACCCTCTGCCGATGTGCTTTCGTTCTATGCCGCCGCCGACGCCTACGTTGCGCCGTCTCTCGAAGACGCTTTCGGCCTGCCCATATTGGAAGCGATGGCTTGTGGATTGCCGGTGATCGCGAGCGTCCAAGCAGGGGCGAGCGAAAACGTCCTTGATGGAGCGACAGGATATCTCTTGCGAGAACCGATGAACCACGTCGAACTTGCTGAGATCATTCTCCGACTTGCCGGCGACAGGTCGGCGGCGCGGGAGATCGGTGCGGCCGCTGCCAAGTACGTGCAAGCTTCCGTCAGCTGGGATCGCAATGTTTCAGCGACCCGCGAGTTTTTGGAAAACGCGCTAGCTTCGAGGCAGATTTGAAACTCGACGCGTTGACGATGCTCACCGATAAACCGGTGCATGCGCTTCTATAATAACTTCCATATGTATCCGAAAGTGCTGAGCGCGCGTTCTCGATCCCTCCGCATTCCATCAAGCTCTGGCATACGAGTGGAATCTTCCACCCTGCTGCTGATCATCTCCGCGTATCCTTATCCTCCAAAACTGTAGGACGGATACACCCGATTTCCCGTATCATCTCCACGAATCGTTTTTCAGCAGCCTACTAATCTAAGGACTATGATATTAAATATATAACAACTCGATTGATGTACGAATTCGCTGGATTATCCAAGCTCCGAATGGAAGACCGAAAGTCGGAGGGGACATTTCACCAGGTCCTTCCATGGAATAGAGCGTTGTGCGACGCTGTTTCTTGAAGGGATGAGTTGACATGTCACGAGAGCAACTAGACCGCTTTCCACAATTCACCGAAAGGGGTGTTTAACACACTTGGCGAATGAGATCTTTATTCTCACCACCAGCCCAATAGAGCGACTGGGTGGGATGGAGCGATTCTTACAGTATGTGGCGAGCGGGTTCCAAGAACGCGGTTATGGGGTTCGTGTTTTTCATGCCGAGAACTCATGCCCGGAGCGATGGCAGCACTCGAGCGTCGACAACAAGCTTCAATCCTTAATAGCCTCGGGGCTTCATGGCTATTACATCGGTAGGGCAGCAAAGCAGGCGCTTCATCCTGGGGCGCGCTTGGTGCTTTCAAATTCCACAGTGGGCTGGTACCGCTTTGGCAAAGGGGTAAGACACGCCCAGTTTTTTCACGGCACATACAGAGGTCAAGCCGAAGTCATCCGACCGTTCATCAAATACCGCGGCTATTTAAGACTGAAGTGGTGGGATTCGATGCTCCTTGAGCGACTTTCAGGGAAGAATCGGATTGCGCTGTGTTGCTCGGAGCAGATACGGGCTGAGATTCGCCTCTACTTTGGATATGAGGCTCAGGTCATGTGGTATCCTATCGATCTTAATCACTTTCGCCGACTTGATATGCAAGACTGCCGGCGGCAGTTGGGAATCGGGACGAAGGCAGTAGGGCTATACGTGGGGAGTGCCCACCCGATGAAGGGCTTCAGTGCGGTCGTTCACGTGGCAAAGAAGTTCCCTCAAATGACTATGTTGGTGGCGGTGCGTGGGGCGGTGCCCGAAGAGATTGAGAAGCTTCCGAACGTACGCGTGTTTCATAACGCCACTTATGATCTCTTGCCACTCCTATATAACGCTGCAGACTTTTCCATGTGTCCTTCTCGCTACGATCCGTTTCCCTTTGTGGTGGCTGAGGCTCTCGCCAGCGGGACTCCAGTTATCGCTTCGCCGCATGGTGCCAGCCTGACCTTTTACAATGAAGCCGTTCTAAAACCGCTATTGATATCTTCAACGGATGATCTTGAGGGATTCGAACGGGCCGTGCAGCAAG
>QHZB01000318.1 GCA_003224525.1 Acidobacteriota bacterium
GTCCCTCTCCGGCGCGGATTAAAGCAGCCCCGTTCCAACTCGCGGATATCTAACTCCGAAATAACATCGTGGTGTACAATGCCGCCGCGGTTATTGGCAGTTACCAGATCCCTTCCTCGGTCTTCGGAGTTTGGCTCCACATCGTGATGCTGTCCTGTAAGGATGGTAGCCGGGGATCGGAGAAGTTTCGGCGGGTACCTCGTTCGTGGACCAGAAAGGCCTCAGCCC
>QHZB01000320.1:0-2355 GCA_003224525.1 Acidobacteriota bacterium
CCAGCAACGGTCCTGAGGTCGCTCCCGTCGGAATTGTAATCACGATCGATGCGCTGGACCACAAGTTGATCGTCATCGGCAAGTTGTTCAGCGTCACCAAACTACCGCCCTGCGATGCTCCGAAACCTGTCCCGCTGATGGCCACCTGACTCCCTATCGATCCCGTGGTAGCAGACACGGAGGTAATTGCCGGGGCCGGGCTTGCTGTGGAACTAACCGAGACGCCGTCAAATGTCGCCGTCGCGAGGGTTGTGGTGTAGGTACTGCTCACCAGCAGGCCGACGTACACATTCTGCGCCATGTTCACCGTCACGCTCGTCCCCGACTGCACCCAGTTCACCCCATCGGGAGACACATAACCAGTGAAGGTGCTCCCGCTTCGCACCAGTTTCACCCAATATGGCAGCGTTAATGAGTACACACCATACTGGGCATCGATGGACGCTCCGGTCGTGGGGCGGTCATAGATCATCAAATAACTATAGTAGCGATCATAAATCTCGGCGCCGAGCGTTGCGCCCGCAGCGAGCGTCTCGCGAACCATTACCCCTGCCTGGGTCGAAGAACCCTGCAAACTGGCCACACGCGCGACAATGGTCCCGTCGCCGGATAGGGGCTGGTACACGAAATGCAACCCGTCAGCTGTCGATGCGAGCCCAGGCCCCGCCCCTGCCACCGTAAACGTTCCGTTCGCGAAACTCGCGCTGCCAGATATCCCCATAGACCCAATGTCTCCATCCAACCAACCCGCCGGCAGAGTTGTGACCGTGAAGGAAGGACTGTTCACCGCGTGGCCGTTCACCGTCACCGTGAAAGGCCCTGACGAAACACCAGTCGGCACGTTCCCGATGATGCTCGTATCACTCCAGCTTGCGACCGGAACAGTCGTTCCGTTCAGATAGATCGTGCTACTGCCTTGTGGGGTTCCGAACCCCGTACCCGTAATTGCAACTTCAGATCCCACGACTCCCGAAGTCGGTGACAAGCTAGTGATGCTCAACACCTCGACGACAGTAAAGTTGATGCCATTGCTCGTCACTCCGCTCGCATTTACAACCACGTTCCCCGTTGTAGCTCCACTTGGCACTGGCACCACGATGCTCGTAGCATTCCAGCTCGTCGGAGGCGCTTCCGTACCGTTGAACGTTACGGTGCTCGTACCCTGTGCCGCACCGAAGTTCGTCCCCGTGATCGTGACCGAGGTTCCAACGACTCCTGAGGTCACCGACAAACTGCTGATGCTCGGTGCGAGAACAACTGTGAAATTGACGCCGCTGCTCGCCGCGCCCGCGACCGTCACGACCACATTTCCAGTCGTCGCGCCTGACGGAACAGGGGCTCCAATGGCGAACGAGCTCCAACTCGTTGGTGTCGTCGGCGTTCCGTTAAAGGCCACCGTGCTCGAACCTTGGCTCGCTCCGAAATTCGTTCCAGCGATGGTCACCGCGGCACCCACGGCTCCCGTTGTCGGGGACAGGCTCGTGATTCCCGGAAGAACCGTGAAGGCAACGCCATTACTCGCCACTCCATTCGCATTCACGAAAACATTCCCCGTTGTCGCACCAGAAGGAACTGGCACAGTGATGCTCGTGGCGCTCCAGTTGGTCGGAGTCGTCGCAGTCCCGTTGAATGTCACAGTGCTAGAGCCTTGCGTCGATCCAAAGTTCGTGCCTGTGATCGTCACCGGTGTACCAACAGCTCCAGACGTTACAGACAAGTTTGTGATACTGGGCGTCGAAAGGACTGTGAAATTCACTCCGTTGCTTGCCACGCCGCTCGTGTTGACTACCACGTTCCCTGTTGTCGCGCCGCTCGGCACCGTCACCCCGATACTTGACGCGCCCCATGACGTGACGCTCGCTGTTGTCCCGTTGAATTTGACGGTGCTACTACCCTGGGTGGAACCAAACGTCGTCCCCGTGATTGTCACCGCCGCCCCTACCGCACCGGTGGTGATCGACAAGCTGGTGATGGCTGGGGTCACGGTGAAGTTCACACCGTTGCTCGCGACCCCGCTCGCGTTGACAACTACATTCCCTGTTGTCGCTCCGCCCGGTACTGTCACCCCGATGCTCGATGCGCCCCATGACGTCACGCTCGCCGTTGCCCCGTTGAATGTCACCGTACCCGTTCCCTGCGAGCTCCCAAAATTCGACCCCGTTATAGTCACTGCTGCTCCGACGGCCCCAGACGTGACCGACAAGCTTGTGATGCTCGGCGCTGGAACAACCGTGAAATTGATGACGTTACTCGCCGCGCCCGCAACCGTCACGACCACATTTCCCGTCGTTGCTCCGCGATGCACCATTACCCCGATACTTGACACGCCCCATGACGTCACGGTCGCGGCTGTCC
>QHZB01000320.1:2424-8000 GCA_003224525.1 Acidobacteriota bacterium
CTCTTCCCATTACTAGCCACTCCGCTCGCGTTGACAACCACGTTTCCCGTCGTCGCGCCGCTCGGCACCGTCACTCCAATGCTCGACGCGCCCCATGACGTCACACTCGCCGTTGTCCCGTTGAACGTCACCGTCCCGGTTCCCTGCGAGCTCCCAAAATTCGACCCCGTTACGGTTACTGCCGCTCCCACGGCTCCAGACGTGATCGACAAGCTTGTAATACTCGGCGCTGGAACTACCGTGAAGCTCGATCCGTTGCTGTTCACCCCACTGGCATGCACCACCACGTTCCCCGTGCTTGCTCCGCTTGGAACTGTGGTTGTGATACTCGTCGCAGTCCAAGTGCCCACTGTTGCCGTCGTTCCATTGAACTTCACCGTGCCTGTGCCCTGGCTCGATCCGAAATTCGACCCTGTGATCGTTACCGTTGCCCCCACAGCTCCCGTAGTCACGGATAAGCTCGTGATACTCGGTGCTGGAACTACCGTGAAGTTCACACCGTTGCTCGCCTGGCTGGACACTGTGACGACAACATTTCCCGTGGTGGCACCGCTCGGCACCGTTACCCCGATACTTGACGCGCCCCATGACGTCACGGTCGCTGTTGTTCCGTTGAATTTGACGGTGCTACTTCCTTGCGTGGAACCAAACGTTGTCCCTGTGATGGTCACCGCCGCCCCTACTGCACCAGTGGTGATCGACAAGCTGGTGATAGCTGGGGTTACAGTGAAACTTTTCCCATTGCTGGCCACGTTCGAAACTGTAACCACAACGTTGCCGGTGGTTGCCGCGCTGGGTACGGTGACCGTGATGCTCGTTGCGCCCCATGTCGACACTGTCGCCGTCGTTCCGTTGAACTTGACTGTGCTGCTTCCCTGGGTTGCACCAAAATTCGTCCCGGTAATTGTCACCGATGTTCCGACTGGCCCAGAAGTAACAGAGAGACTCGTGATGGTTGGAGCAGCGGCATGAGCACCCGTCGCGAAGAAGAACTCTGAGGTCAAAGCCGATCGAACGAGTTTCGATCTCACCCGATCACGGCGATCACGGCGTGGGGTAAGACAGCGTGACGGACTCAACGCCTGCGGCTCGCGACGAAGTTAGTCCGCGGCCATTGCTGTCGTATGTGTGCGACTCGAGGATTTTCCCGTTCATGTCTGTTACTGAAATAATTCGGGACTGTGAGTCATAACCGAACGAAATTGTCGTTAAATCAGGATTCGTAACCTGGCTTATTCTGTTTTGCCCGTCGTAGGCGTAAGAAAGGCTGATCCCGGCATCGGACGAAACACCTGTGACCAGGTGGCTGGATGAACTCCCATAAGTAAACGTGAGGTGGCGTGATACTGGATCGGTAACTGTCACGAGCCGATTTGCACCATCGTAGGTCAGCGTTGTGGTATTTCCATTCCGGTCGATGATGGACGTCAGCATTCCGCTCGTGCCGTCAAAGCGTCGCTGCTCTCCATTTTGAAAGGTAATCGTCCAGTACGGGGTGGCCGTGCTAGGCGTTGTTAGCGAGGCGGCGACGTTCTGAGGCGCTGCGGGAGCCCATGATCCAGGTGCGTTGCTGGCGGTCCCGAAAGACCAAAAACTACCGTCGCTGCGCAAGTATTTTATGTAATTATCACTCCCGACGAACACTTGTTCTTCATATGTGGAGCGCCAATTAGGTCCAAATAAGCCAGTTTGAAGAGCGCTTTGACTGGCAGGCCAAATACTGTTCCATCTTCTGAACAGGTTTAATCCGCCGGCCAGCCCCGGGATTCGAATGTCTTTTTGCTCGATAAAAGTGTTGCCCGTGGCCAAAGAGATCGGGCTTCCGGCAGTAAGAGGAGGTGGGCCTCCGGCGGCACCGGAGCAAGGGCATGGAGGGTCAATCGGTGGGCACGTAGCCTTCCACGCCCAAATCACATACGCGTAGGTTCCTGGATACGGTCCGTAGTAAGACCAGCCCGCTGGAATCGGATCTGGGTACCACCACGTGGTAGTTGCTAAGCACGGGTTGGAGCCCTGGGCAGCGGCTGGAGAGCTCTGAACGCACTGCAAGACCACGAAGACAAATAGAATGCCGCATATTCTTTTGATCACTACCGCCTCCATACTTTGCGCACAGCCGATTCGAAGTAAAGGACGACGCCAGGCCCACGATCAACAATTCGTGGCCACACTCACACCAGCAAATATCACCGGCAACTCAGAAGGAACCGCTAGCACGGCGGGATACGCTAGCTTATGGGAAGAAAGCGGTCCAAAAAGCCAGCGCAGGGTGCTCAGCGTCTCAACGAGGAGGCGATTGTGCACAGAGGTGTAAACTCGGTCAACAGAATTCATAAGGAAATATTGCTGGCTTTGTGTATGCTTTAGGCACACCCACAATAAGTTCGTACTTCTTGTTGGACTTATCCTGTGGAAATGATGAGTAATTCTGTAATTCTTGAGCACCAAGTTCAGGATCCGAGGGTGTTGTTGGACTGGCGGCTAGGTCCCCTACTGCGCAAAGCCGTGTTCGAGCATTTTGTTCCCAAGAAGTGCGCTCGACAGAGCAATTACAGTAGGGGGACTTGGGGGAACACACTTCTTACGTGTTAGCATTATTCCGCTTGGTGCGAGACATGCCTGGCCGTTCGAGGAAATGCAGCTCTACGGAGCGTGGCTCGCGCTCCCGGTCTTCTCGAACGCCGTTGAGGCCCCATCGTTGATCAAAACCTGCTGAAACACGAATACCCCGCTAATTCCGGCTGTGAAGTCGCATGACGTACACGGACACGACTCGCCAGCCATTCGAACGTAGTGAAAACGTAGTACAAATGCTGGAAAGTTCTGATAAATTGCACACAAAAAGCGAAAAATGAAGGAGAAAACGGTTTGCCTCGATTTGTTACAACTTGCTGCTTTCTAGCGGGTTGCGTCGGCTCCGGCAAGATTTGGTAAGTTTGATTTCCCGCTTCGAAGGCAGACGCTCTATCCAACTGAGCTACGGGCGCTCTCTCCCTAATTTCTCATATTACAACTGCTTACGCTACAACCTGCTCTGCTTGCCATTTTTTCGGTACGGTTGCTGTGCACTGTTGCAGCACCGTGATACCTATTGTTGCGTGGTATTCGGCAAACCGTTTTTGGGTTAGTGCGAAGGCACACTTGCGTCCTAGCCATTTAGGTACTTGCCCTTCAAAGTATAAAAGAACTTATATGCGTCAAAATCCTCTGGACGCCACTTACAGTAAGTGTGGCGCGCTGCGAAGTATCTGCAAAAACAAACAACGGTGAGTGGCATGCCTAATTCACTCGAATTAGGTAAAAGATGTCAGAGGTTTCGCTTAGGATTCTGCTGTTGGGATACTGCTCAAAATCTTTTGGCCAGCGCAACGAAGGATCTTCTGTGAAGAGCCAGCGACCGAGGCGCACGCACTCCGCAGCTTGATGTAGGCTGCCCGATGTGTCTGAGGCTTCAACAATGACCGTCGCATCGCTGATTGCGGCCATAAGCCTGTTGCGCTCCGGGAAGTTACTCTGGAACACCATTTTTCCTGGCAAATTGTGATATCAGGAGGTGTTCTCTGGAGATTCTCTCTTGAAGTCCAGGCACATTGTAACTGCACGCCAGCAGCAAGGAAAACCTGCACGAGCCACCGTCGCCGGTGGCGGTAATGAACGCCTGACCCGCTCCTCGCACGCGAATTCGCGAGTGCACTACTGCTCGTAGGCGCCGATGTCGATCGTAATTCCATGCAAGCGCGGATTGCCAGCAAAGTCTAACGTACCTGCGACCGTTGACCCCAGGTCGATTCCTGCGTTGACTGCCGGTGAAGTCGGCTGGATTTGCAGGTCAGGCGTCGTCAGGTTCAGGAACTGCGGATTCACATATGGAGAATGGCTGTCCTTCCCGGTCGCTGATTGATAGGACGAGAAACCAGCGTAGTTCGTACCATTCCAGAGAAAGTTTGCTATTGAGGGGATCAACGATGAGTAATAGAGGTTGTAATCCACGTCTGCCGGATCGGGCTCGCTGTTCGTGTAGTTGTTGATGAATAGGCCTTGTGATGAGGCATATACAATATTGTTCTTGAACGTGTTGTTGGTCGCGTAGTATTGGATCTGAAATTCACCGCTCCCCGTGTTCTTCGTATCGTTCTGGAACAGCGTATTATTGACAATTGTGCAGTGGTCGGTGCCACCTACGTTGCTGGCGTATCCTCCAATGGTTACGCCCGTCGAATTCGTCGAATACACTAGGTTGTTCCGCGCTGTCACAAAGCTAGTTACGTGGCCCTGGTGCTCGCTGGCCATTTCGATGCCGATGTCTACGTTATGGATCAGGTTGCGCTCAATGACAACCTGAGAGCCGCCGTCCACGTAAATACCATTGGCATCGTATTGGTTACCCTCACCAGGATTGTTTATGGCGGAAATGTTGTAGATGGTGTTGCCCATGACCATACCGTTGCGGGCGTAGTCGTACGCTGGGTCGGGCGCAACACCTTCGAAGCCAATAATGTCGATGCCTATGTTGTCGTTGTCGTGGATGACGTTGTTTGTGATGGCGAAGTTGGTGACGTTTCCGTCCACGTTCACCGATTCACTGTTGCCGGTTTTAAGGTTATAAACCTGGTTGCCGCTGATCGTGACTCTATCGAGGGAAGCGGGCGCTGCCGTGCCGTACACGGCAATGCCGAAAGCGTTGCCGGTGGTTTCTGAGGTGGTCACGATGTTATGAATCAGGTTGTTCAGTACCTGGATGTAGCTGCCTGAGCCCGATATCCAGATCCCCGCTGGCGCGGCAGACGCGCTCGAGGTCTGGTAGTTGCGGATCTCAAACCCCTGGAAGGAAATGTAACTTTGATTCGCTATGTTGATCAAGCCTTGCGTGCCCGAGGTGGAGGGTACCAGTCCCGTGCCATCTACAATCGCTTGCTCGCCGGGGAAAGTTTGGAATGCAATCGGACCTGCTGTCGCTGACCCTGATACCGAAATATTCACCGATTCGTTGTACACGCCACCACGCACGTAAACGGTGTCGCCCGCCTGTACGGAATTGGACGCGTGTTGGATAGTTCTCCACGGAGAGGTGACCGTACCCGGATTGGAGTCACTACCTGTGGTCGAAACGTAGAAAGCTATGCCAATGACCGGCGTGATCGTGACCTGAGCCGAGGCCGACTTTGTGGTGTCAGCCTGAGACACGGCCGTCACCGTCACTGTGGCCGGACTCGCAGGCGCTGTGTACAGGCCCGAACTGGAAATCGTGCCTACGGTTGCATTGCCCCCGGTCACCCCGTTCACTTGCCAGGTCACTGCGGTGTTGCTGGTGTTCTGCACCGTGGCCGTAAACTGCTGGGTGCCTCTGGCTGCCACCGTCGCCGACGTAGGCGCAATCGTGACGCTCACCGCAGTGGGCGGCGTGATCGTGACCTGAGCCGAGGCCGACTTTGTGGTGTCAGCCTGAGACACGGCCGTCACCGTCACTGTGGCCGGACTCGCAGGCGCTGTGTACAGGCCCGAACTGGAAATCGTGCCTACGGTTGCATTGCCCCCGGTCACCCCGTTCACTTGCCAGGTCACTGCGGTGTTGCTGG
>QHZB01000087.1 GCA_003224525.1 Acidobacteriota bacterium
ATCGGTTCTCGCTGCTACTGCACACGCCAGTTGGATGGTGTCGGGAGGCCGGAGCGAGCGATCCGCCCGCGGCCGCGCCCAAGCAAGTGCAGCCTTCTCCTCGAATGGGATCACCGCCGCCGTTGTCGCAATCTGTTTCTGATAATAGGCAACTCCTTTCGCGTCACCATTTTGAATCGGCTTCACCAAAATCTCGCCGAGCGTGATCGCCGAGGTCATGAGCTGATCTCCGCGCTCCAGCATCCGGCTCCTCAGGGCCATGACCTGAGTCGAAAATTTTCCCGAACCCTCGAAAAGATAGATGAATAGATTTGTGTCCCAAAAGATGCGGCTCATTCCCAGCCGTCTCGCAGCCGATTGACATATTCGTCCGCATGTTCATCGGCCCAAATATGCCTACCGGATCCGCGCGCTTGCAAAAGCGGATCCGTCTCTGCAAGATTTCGACTGGCCGTCGCACACCATTCGCGATACCACTCCAGCAGTTCTGCATATCCAGCGGGAAGCTCTTCCGGCTCCGGCGTGATTTTTGAACTCTCGCTGCCGGGATGATAAAGGTCACCCTTGCGGTAGAGCCGACTAAATTCCAAGTCGTATCAAAAGAATTCTTAAGAAGTGCTCCAGATTACACTATCTCTAGCAGAATCTATAGGTTATCGAGGAAAAATTGCGCCACTCGTTGCATTAGGACGCGGCGGGCGGGGGGATCACCGACGCCGTGGCCGCGACCTGGAAAAGCCAGAACCTCAACGTACTTCCCGGCCTCGATAAGATCGTTGATCACCGCGAGGGTGTTTGCGAAGTGCACATTGTCGTCGCCGGTGCCATGAGCAATGAGCAGTTTGCCTTTGAGCTGACCCGCATATTTCACCGGCGAAGAATCCTGATACCCCTTCCCGTTTTTCTGCGGTAGTCCAAGGTAGCGCTCGGTATAGATGGAATCGTAGTAGCGCCAGTCGGTGACTGGGCCACCGGCAAAACCCACTTTGAAATCATCGCCTGCTTCGAACATGGCGTGCAGCGTCATGTGCCCGCCGTAGCTCCACCCCCAGATACCAATGCGATTGGCATCGATGAAGGGAAGCGACTTGAGATATTGCACGCCGTCGCGCTGGTCGGAAAGTTCTTGTGCGCCCATGCGGAAGTGCAGCGGCGTTTCGAATGCATGGCCGCGGCCCTCGGAGCCGCGATTATCAAGCGAAAAGATAATGTAGCCCTTTTGCGCCATGAGCTGGTGCCAAAGGAAGTTAGCGCCGCCCCAGCCGTTTCGAACGACCTGCGCGTGCGGCCCCCCATACGTGTAAACCAGCACCGGATATTTCTTTTGCGGATGGAAGTCCGGCGGCTTGATGATGCTGGCGTTGAGCTGCACTCCGTCGCGAGATTTCACGGTGAGAAATTCCATGGGAGAGAGATGGTAGTCTGCAAGCTCGGTGATTTTGTTTTCGTTAACAGTAGCGATGCGCGATCCATCGGCGCGGTAGAGCTCCTGGCGCGGCGGTGTCGCGGCGTTCGAATAAGTGTCGTAGAAAGCGGCGGCATTGGGTGCAAGAACCGCGGCGTGCGTGCCTTCGTCCTTGCTCAGCCGGGCGAAGCCGCTTCCGTCGAGGGCCACGCGGTAGAGGTGGCGTTCCAGCGGGGATTTTTCCGTGGCGCTGAAATAGACAAGACCATTCGCTTCATCGACCGCGTCAACCGCCGAGACTTCCCACTCACCATTGGTGAGCTGCGCAAGTTGTTGGCCTTCGAGGTCATACAAATACAAGTGGCGATACCCGCTGCGCTCGCTGGACCACAGGAAGCGCTTGCCGTCCTTGAGAAAATAAAGATCGTCGCTAATGTTGATCCAATTGGGGTCATTTTCGCTGAGAACGGCGCGGGTCTTGCCAGTGGTGCTGTCGGCAACCAGCAGATCAAGCGCGGTTTGTGTGCGATTGAGACGCTGAATGGCGAGATGCTTGGAGTCCGTGAGCCAGCTCACGCGAGGAATGTAGATATCGGTTTCCGTTCCAGTGTCCATCGCGCGAGGTTCGCCGCCGCTTAGCGAGGCCACAAAAACGCGGACGATGGGATTGGCGCCGCCGGCCGTAGGATAACGCTCCATCTCCGCTTCTCCGCTCGGCGAGGAGAAATCGACCAACGGGTATTGCGAGACTTTGCGCTCGTCCATTTCCAGATAAGCAATCGCCGAGGAATCCGGAGACCACCAATGCGCGGTCTTGATGTTTAGCTCTTCGGGATACACCCAATCGAGTTCGCCTTTGCGAATCTCTTCGGTCCCGCCCTGCGTGACCGCGCGCTCTTTGCCGTCGGCGAGATTCACGAGCCAGAGGTTGTGATCGCGGACAAAGCTCACATTTCGGCCATCGGGAGAAACCTTGGGGTCCGCAAGCGTAGCTTTGCCGGAAACCAGCGTGCGCCCCGTTTGCGACTTCACATCCAGCCATGCAAGCGCTGTGGGGCCTTGAAACAGGATGCCCGCGCCATCGGGCGCCCATTGATATTGAGAAGGCGCGCGGCGGCCAAGGCCAGTGGCTTGCGTAGGTCTGGATGTGTCCGCCGGCAAAATGGACTCGAGTTTGTCGGAGGCAACAAGAAGCCGGCGCTCTCCGCTGGCGGCGTCCATCACCCAGAGCTCTGTCCGCGCTTCCTTACCGGAGCCTTTTGTTTCGAAATAGCTGAGCGCCTTGCCGTCTGGAGTCCAAAGGAGACCCCGCGTCAACCGCCCGCTCAAGCTCGGCTGCGAATAAATGCGTTCGACCGTGAGCGCTTTTCCTGGCGCCGCGGCCGGTTGCTGGGCAGCGGAAGAAGGAGACAGGATGGCAATGAGTGCAAAGGCACAGAGAAACACAGATGACCGCGAACAGTGACGCAGCAAGGACATGCGCTCCTCCTCCAGAACGGACGCTAGTTTAAGCTGGAGCGGTGCGAAGAACAAAACCTTTGGACAATTACTAACCCGGGGGCCAGCGGAAATTACGGCCGCCGAGAAGATGGAGATGGAGATGGAAGACGGACTGGCCCGCCCCGCTGCCATTGTTTATGACGGTGCGGTAGCCTTCCAGAAGATTGCGTTCGCGGGCAAGCTGCGCGGCGGCCAGCTGCAGTTTGCCAAGAACGGCTTGATGTTCGGTTGTCGCCTCGTTCAGCGATTCGAAATGTTTGCGCGGGCAAATCAGAATGTGCGTGGGCGCCTGCGGGCTGATGTCTTCGAAGGCAAAAAGATCGGGATCTTCGTAGACGATCTTCGATGGAATTTTCTTCGCCGCGATTTTGCAGAACAAACAGTCGGCACTCATCGGTTCCCTCCTGCGGGCAAGCCTTCGTCGAGACGCGTAACCAACGGAGTAAAACCATCGCGGTCGTGGAGTTGCTCGCCAAACTGGCGCGCCGCGTCTTCGCCGGAAATCCTGCCGACGCGCACGCGATAAAACACGCCGTCGGGAGAATCATATTGCTGAATGAAGATAGGCGAGTAGGAGGCATTGAGGCTGTCTCGGAGGCGTTCTGCGTTGGCGCGGTCGCGGAAAGCACCGACCTGCAGGGTGAAAAAACCGGCAGTTGGATCGACGCCGCCAAGAACTTCCACGCGCACCGGCACGACGCCGGGACCAACCGAATCCACCTCTCGCGCGGCGGCAAGAGAGAGATCGATGATGCGATTGTCGACAAAGGGGCCGCGGTCGGTGATTCGAACGACCGTGGACTTGCCGTTGTTCAGGTTGGTGACGCGGACCATGGTTTCGAATGGCAGCGTGCGATGCGCCGCCGTGAGTTTATACATGTCGTAAATCTCTCCGTTCGAAGCGTGCCGCCCGTGAAACGGCACGCCATACCAGGAAGCGTTGCCTTCCTCCGTATAACCGGAGGAAGCCGGCGCGGCGGCGGGCTTGTTGTGCTTCGTGGACGGCGCAGATGCGGATGGCATGTCAGAGGCATCCACGGCCGTGGAACGTTTCGCTGCGTCAGAAGTTTCCGCGGGCGTCTCTGACGGCTGCGCGGGAGCTTTGCGCGCCGCGCAACCGGAAGAATAAACACAGAGGAGACAGAGCACGCAGAGAGCAAACACTGGCCTACATGAAAAATTCAAAAGACAACCAAGTTGCGGATGGGAAACGTGTTTGCGCGAATCCAAAGTGACGGAGACTGTTTCCGGTGAAATCTTCAAAGCGCCGCCTGGGTCATGAAGATCGCGGATTCTGCGGAGGCGGCGCGGACGGAGGATGTTGGCCGTTCTGCGCATTCCGCGCGGCATTGCGCGCTTCGATCCACGCCGCCGCCTCGGAGAACTTCTCGGAAACCTCGCGCAAAAACTGCGCCGTACGCTTTTCCGTTTCCGGCGCGACCTCCTCCTTGACAAAACTCTTCACGCGCGCGAGTTCTTCGTCAACTCGCTTTCCGAAATCTTCGAAGTTTTTTATGCTCTTAACCCGCGCGAACTCTTCGTCGACGCGCTTGCCGAACTCCTCGAATTTATCCATAGGCGATAAGTCCTCGGAAAAATCGCCGTGAAGAGAAGAAGCGCGGCGACTTGGGTATTATAGGAACGCGGTGTGCGGCCCGCAAGGAGGAGAATTGGCGCTTCCCTATCGGTGGCAGTGGCGAGTGGAAAAATGGAAGAACGCGATGCGCGGATTTTTCGGCGGAGGCGACCAGCAGCCTCGGCCGAAAATCTGCCCCGCGTGCGGAGCGCTGGTCGGAATCAGCGCGACGCGCTGCCACGAGTGTGGGGCGAGCACGCGATTCTCTCTTGCGGCACTGAGCAAGAAATTTTCTGCGCTATTTGGCGAGCACGAGTCCCCAGCGACCACGTCGCTCCTAGTCGCAAACGTACTGATGTTTGGAATCAGTTGGGTAGCCATCGCCAATGAAACAGGCGGAGGAGGCCTGCGGATATTGGGGGGGATGGGCGGCGAGGCCGTGTACCGCCTGGGCGCAAGCCATCCGTACCCGATTTTCTATGAACACGAGTGGTGGAGGCTTGTGACTGCCATGTTTTTGCATGGCGGGCTGATACACATCGGCTTCAACATGATGTCGCTAATGCAGCTCGGTCCGGCGCTGGAAGAGCTGTACGGGTCTGCGCGGTACTTTTTCTTGTACATGTTTACGGGCATGTTCGGCTTCCTGGTCAGCGCGGCATTCCACAACTATTCGCTGGGAGCAAGCGGCGGCCTCCTGGGCCTGGTCGGAGCAATGCTTGCCATTACCACGAAGCGCGGTGGATCTTATATGCGAGAGTTGCGGTCAAGGTTGGTCACTTCGGTGGTCATCCTTTTTGTCCTCGGGTTTTCAGGCTTGGGCATGGATAACTACGCTCACTTCGCCGGAATGGTTGCGGGATTTGGTCTCGGAAAACTGTTTGTCGATCGCCAGCCGATAAATGCAAATGAACGCCGGACGGCTTATGCGTTGGGATGGCTGGCAGGTATCGTTGTGCTTGCAAGCTTTGTGCTAATGATTTTGCATTATCGCGATCCATTGCCCTGGCAGCGGTAGAAAGAAACTTGCAAGCACAGGGTATTCTCGTCCCAGGTTGACGTTGGACCAGCCTTCTTTTTCGCTCGAAGCCATGCTGGCCAAGATTGTGACCACCGGGCTGCATCTTTTCTCGGTCATCCACTTTCCTGTTTCAGCGCTGCACTGTTAGTACTCTTCGGCAATTTTCTTATGCCCTACCGCCGAACATCCCGCAATTTGCGATACTCTAGGTCAAGAGACCCATGGACGCGCACTCGATCGTCGTCGTTAGTCTCCACACACCCAAGGAAAAAGTGTGGGGCGAGCTCCTGGCGATCAACCCTTCCGGAATTACGCTCCGCGGCATCGACTTGAATTCCTTCGACCACTTTATCCGGCAGATCAATGAGCCCGACGGCGAGCGCGTGGGCCTCCCCACCATTTTCTTTCCCATGAACCGCCTCGAGCGCATCTCTCTCGACGAAGCCTCCGGCTCCATCCCTTCGATGAACGAGCTTTTCGCGCGCAAGGTGGGACGTTCCCTTTCCGACTATCTCGCGCAATTCGCCTGAACTGAGTTATCCTCAGATATCAATGCAAGGCCGCATTTGGACGGTACCCAATCAAATTACGTTTCTCCGGCTCGGCTTTCTGCCGCTGTTTCTTATACTCATGTCGTACGAACGGTACCGGTGGGCGCTGCTCGTTCTGGTGGTTGCGGGTCTATCGGACGGAATCGACGGCGTTCTCGCCCGCCGCCTCAATCAACGTTCCGCACTCGGCGCGTATCTCGATCCCATCGCCGACAAGCTCTTGCTCTCCTCTTCTTTCCTCATCCTGGCATTCAAGAAGCAATTGGCCTGGTGGCTCACGATCATCGTTCTTAGCCGCGACGTACTGATCCTGATCGTTGCTGTTGTTATTTTGCTGGTCTCCGGGTACCGGCCTTTTCCGCCCAGTATCTACGGCAAATCCACTACCGCCACCCAGATCATCCTTGTTTTCACCGTGGTTCTCGCGGCTGCATATCCCAATCTTAAGCTCCACACATTTGTCCATGTCCTCATTTACATCGTCACAGTGTTGAGCGTGGTATCGAGCTTCCACTATTCGTTCACCACCGCCCGGCACCCCGGTGGTTCCACTCCAGAAGAGAAGTGAAAATCCGATCGGGCGGTGAGGCGACGGCTATTTTTTGGTGGCTTCGTAAGCGCGGCCGAGCCAGCCGAGTGCGCTCTGCGTGGCGGAGGGTGCGTCCAGCTCAAAGAAAAACCATCCTGCACCGGGCATTCTCGAAACTGTGTCAACTCTGGAATCTTTATTGGCAGACGCGAGGATGGCCGGTGTCACGGAGGCAAACTTGAACATGATGGACCTTGGCGATTTCATGGCGCGAGAACGGGGGAGGGCGGCAAAGATCACGCCGTCTCGATAAAGACCTTGGTATCCAAACATGGGTTTCTTGGACACCCAGGGCCAGTCCGAGATTTCGTTTTCCAGCAGGGCCGAGAGTTCCTTCATCTCATCGTCGATGGGAAAGAACTTCGGCATCTTCGGGCGCTTGGATTTTGACTTGGCAGTTTTTTTCTTGGGTTTCATGTGGAACGCCTTTACTCACAACATTGGAACCCTACATGGGCATGGGTTTCGGGCCGCCGGGAGGAATAAGGAGTTTGGGCTCGGTGAGGGACTGGACTTGTTCGAGGCTGGCGTCGGGAGCCAGTTCGCGGAGGAGGAGTCCTGCGGGCGTGACGTCGATGAGGGCGAGTTCGGTGACGATGTGATCTACGACTTCGACGCCCGTGAGAGGTAGCGTGCATTTTTTCAGGATTTTCGGTTTGTTGTCGCGCGTGGCGTGTTCCATGGCGATGAAGACGCGCTTGGCGCCGGCGACGAGGTCCATCGCGCCGCCCATGCCCTTGAGCATTTTGCCGGGGATGGCCCAGTTGGCGAGAGTTCCCTTTTCATCGACCTGCAACGCCCCGAGAACGGTGAGATCGACGTGACCTCCGCGGATCATGGCGAAAGAACCAGCAGAGGAAAAATAAGACGTACCGGGAAGTTCGGTGACGGTTTCCTTCCCGGCGTTGATGAGGTCGGGATCGACTTCGGATTCGAGCGGATAGGGGCCGACGCCGAGCATGCCGTTTTCGGATTGGAGAATAACGTCCATGCCCTTGGGGACGTAATTGGCTACGAGCGTGGGCATGCCAATGCCGAGATTTACGTAGTAGCCGTCGCGAAGTTCGAGGGCGATGCGGCCGGCGATGCGTTCGCGTTTTTCCTCTTCGGTCAGAGGCATAGAAAGTTCACCGTCGATAGTTTACAGCCAAGTCAAAAGTAAAATCACCGGTCTAAAGACCCGCCACTGAAGGCTTCTGGGGTCGACTTTGTCGAGCGTGTCTTGCGGCGTGTGCCAGTAGCTGTCCCGGACGGAAAAGTCGATGAGGTCGCAGCCGGCCACGCCGCGGCGGATGAACGAGAAATGGTCGTCACCGCCTACGGCATAGTCTTCGTTGGCGAAGTTATTTTTGTATCCGAGTTGAGCCGCGGTGTCCCAGATGAAATTCGTGAGCCAGCGAGTCGAGCCGGTGTCGCGCGTGATTCTGACGTTTGCGGGGCCAATCATGTCGGCGAGGATCATGGCTTTGAGGCGCTTCAGTTCACCGGAGAGCGCCATTTGAGCGGCCATTTCGCGGCTGCCGAAAGTGTTGTTGCTATTATCGTTTTTCCATTGAATGCTGGCGCCATCGGTCCAGTTGCCTTGCGCTTCTTCGCCATCGAAGAAAACGATCCACACATGGAGAGAATTTTGTCGTGCGCAGAAGAGGCGCGCCAGCTCGAGCATGGTTCCGCTGCCCGAGCCGCCGTCGTCCGCGCCCACGAAGTTGGGAATGCGAACGGTATCGTAATGCGTGGTGTAGAGAATGATGCCTGAGCTCCTGCCGGGAAGTTTGACGACGATATTTTTCATAGCCAGATCGCCGAGCACCGTCGAAGCGTGGAAGTCATGCTCTTCGACAGGACAGCCGAAGCTTTTCAGTTGGCCGATAATGTAAGCCTGAGCACGATGGATTCCGTCAGACGCGGGCGGCCTCGGCCCAATATCCACCAGCTGACGGACGTGCTCGTACGCGCGCGCACCGTCGAAATCTCCCGTTTTGGCGGACGAATTGACGTGGCGACTGACGGCCAGCGTGGGCAAGAACAATAGCGAAATGAGCGTCAGCCGGATGCGGCGGGCAATGCGTTCGCGTTCTTGATTTTCAGTCAGCTTCATAAAAAGTTCTCAGTTGTCAGTCATTCCAATTCCAAAATCGCCGGTCTAAAGACCGGCCACTACACCCTGCGCACGGTGCGGCGCTCGATGCGTTTTTCGTACTTGGGGCCTTGGAAAATGGCGTCGATGAAAATGCCGGGCGTATGAACCTGATCGGGGTCGAGTTGGCCTAGTTCGACGAGTTCTTCGACTTCGGCGATGACGTAGTCGGCGGCGGTGGCCATCATGGGATTGAAGTTGCGCGCGGTCTTGCGGTAGATCAAGTTTCCCCAGCGGTCGCCTTTCCAGGCTCTGATGAAAGCGAAATTGCCGCGGATGGCGCGTTCCATTACGAACATGCGGCCGTCGAATTCGCGGGTTTCTTTTCCTTCGGCGACCATCGTGCCGTAGCCCGTGGGGGTGTAGAAAGCGGGGATGCCGGCGCCGCCAGCGCGCAAGCGCTCGCTCAGAGTGCCCTGGGGATTCAGTTCCACTTGCAATTCGCCGCTGAGGACGAGCTGCTCGAAGAGTTTGTTTTCGCCGACGTAAGTGGAGATCATCTTTTTGACTTGGCGCTGCTGGAGGAGGACGCCAATGCCGAAATCGTCGACCCCGGCATTGTTGCTGACGATGGTGAGGTCTTTCGTGCCTTTACGGCGGACGGCGGCGATGAGGTTTTCCGGGATGCCGCAAAGGCCGAAGCCGCCCATTAGGATGGTGGCGCCGTCGTGGATTTTCTCGATGGCCGCGTCGGCGGAGGCGATACGTTTGTCCATACGGTGCTCCGAAGTGTTCAGTGCAGTTTACTTCATCCGGCATTGGAGCTGGAAGACGGTCGTAATACGAATCGAGGTGAATGATGACCCTGCGAAATTTGTAGAGTTCGTGGGCAGCCTCGAAGCCAGCTTGGCGCTTGCGGGTGGACTCATTTTCAAGCAATCCATGTTAAAACTCGGAGGCGATAACGCGGTTGGAGCGAGTGGATGCCAACCGGGAAAGACGCCTCTCACCGACGGCAGCGGCCGCGCAGAGGGCTTCCTTGGAAGCAGGTAAAGAACAGGCACTCGCCGAGGATCGCAGGATTCTTGACTACCTGCACGGAGCAACGCTGAATTTCGCCCTGGATGAATATTATGGATACAACTTCAACCGCCCGTGGGCCGGGTGAACGCCTTGCGAGCGTACGACTTTCTGAGCAACAATATCAGTTTGAATCAGGCCGGTCCGATTTTCGAGCGCGCTCCCAATGCCGGCGCTGGACGCCCGTTGGAGTCCGCATGGACTTACAATTCGGCCAGGCCACGGACACCTTGCAAGGAAATCCCGCAAACGAACCAAGGCCGCAGATCTATCGAAATATTTTTCAAGCTTACGGAACATACGTCGCACCGCTCGGCAGCGGGCTCACGCTGGATGTCGGCAAATGGGGCAGCTCCATCGGAATCGAAGGAAACTACACCAAAGACCAGATGAACTATTCCCGGGCCTTGTGGTTCGATTTCCTGCCGTTCTATCACATGGGCGTGCCCGCCAGCTACAAACTCAACGATCAGCTGACATTGAACTACTGGCTGGTGAACGGCACGAACCAGGTCGAAGCCACCAACGGCTTTAAAGACGAGTTGTTCGGCTTCACGGCCACGCCTCGCAAAACGATCACCTGGAACGTGAACTACTACCTGGGGCAGGAGCATCCCGACCGTCTCCCCGTATTGACGAGCGGACCGCTACCAGTCCAGCCGGGGCTGGCGTTTACTGCGATCCGGCCAGCTCCGGACGGCCGGTTGCACATCTTCGACGTACGTGAGCTGGCAAGCTACGCCGAAGCTCACATTGGCATTGGAAAGCGATTACGTAATCCAGCGCGAGTGGAGAACTTCGTCGGTCGCACGCAGGCCCTAAAGGAAACCATCGCCACTTTCGATTACAAATTTGCCGAGGGATTCCTGATGCGGTACGAGGAGTGGCGCCAGGACTTCTCAAACCAGCCGTCATTTCTAACCGATCGGGAGGGCGTGCTGAGCAAAGAGCAGCAAACTGCCACGGTCGGGGTTATCTGGTGGGTTGGGAGGAAGGAAGGCGTGTGGTAGCTGAATCACGAGCAAGCACGATAGCGGGCATGGTGTATCGCGCTCGCCCGAAAAAAGAATCATGGCGTTACAGACTGCGGAGGAGCTTGTAGAGTTCGTTGGCGGCGTCGAAGTCGGCCTCGAGCTCGCGGGAGGCGAGTTTTTCGCGGAGGTCGTCAAGGCGGCGGGCGAAGAGATCGAGCGCGGCGGAGAGGACTTCCTGGTTGGTGAGGACGTTATCGCGCCATGTGGAATAAGGACTGCCGGCGAGACGGAGCGAATCGCGGAGGCCGGGGCCGGCAAGCGTGATGGGGAGACCGTTCTCGTCGAGGCGGTCGTAGAGGAATCCCGCGAGAGCGACGGCCGCAAGTTGGGGGAGATGGGAAGCCAGGCCGACGGCGTAGTCGTGCTGCGGTGCGCCGAGCCAGAGCGGGCGGGCGCCGATTTTTTCGAGAATTTTGACGAAGGCGCTGATTCGTGGATCGCGGGCCGGATCAGTTTCTTTGGGGATGGGAAAAGATCTGGTCTGAAGACCCGCCACTACGGGTTCGGGAGATTTGGCGATCAGCGCGTACGTGTTTTCGCGGAAAAGATCTGCGTCGGCGTGTGTGATTCCGGGGAGTTCCCTGCCGGCCATGGGATGGCCGCCGAGGAAGAGCGGGCCCTTTTCGCCGGAGAAAAGTTCGTCGGCAGCTTGGGCGATGCGGACTTTGGTGCTGCAGGCGTCGGTAACGAGCGCGTGAGGAGGAGCGTGGCGCGCGATTTCCGGAAGAAGATCGATTGTCGCGGCGATGGGAAGCGCGATGTAGACCAAATCGGAGTTATGCAGGGCAGGCGCTAGATCGCCGGAGAAGCATTCGTCGAGGGCGCCGCGAGTTTGCGCTTCCCGAACGACATCGGGGCGGTCCCAGCCGGAGATGTGCATCGCGGTGAGGTATTTGCGGAGCGCGTGGGCAAAGGATCCGCCGATGAGGCCGGTGCCAAGAATGGTGACGCGGGAGATGACGTGGGGGGACATAGAGAGTTTTTAGCTGTCAGTCGCTAGTTCCCGGTCCGAGAAACAAATCGGAGGACAAATGCTAACGCAGAGACGCCTAGGGCGCAAAGGCTGGCGGAAAAACCACGCCCTCAAATTATCTGCGCAAACAGCCTGACCTCAGCGGAGAGCTCACGGACGTGTATAAAAAAAGTCGCACCGCCAGGATGGCTGGTATCTCCGCGAACCGCAAGACGCGGCCCTCTTGATTCCGGAGCTAAAAACTAACAACTTATAACTGAATACTGCCTCACGCGATGCGGCGGCCGATGGCGGGGGCGATGATGCGGAGTTCGGCCATGAGCTGAGTGAAAGCGTTGGGTTCGAGCGATTGCGCGCCGTCGGAAAGCGCGTGATCGGGATCGTTGTGGACTTCGATGAGCAAGCCGTCAGCTCCGGCGGCGACGGCCGCGCGGGCCATGGGCGGGACTTTGTCGCGGCGGCCGGTGCCGTGCGAAGGATCGGCAAGCATCGGCAGATGCGAGAGTTTTTTGATGACGGGAATGGCCGCGATGTCGAAGGTGTTGCGGGTGTAAGTTTCAAACGTGCGAATTCCCCGCTCACAGAGAATGACGTTGTAATTGCCGCCGGCGAGGATATATTCGGCGCTCATCAGCAGTTCTTCCATGGTGGCGGCCATGCCGCGCTTGAGAAGAACGGGTTTACGGATTTCGCCGAGCGCGCGAAGCAGGTAGTAATTCTGCATGTTGCGCGCGCCAACCTGGAAGATGTCAACGTAGCCCTTCATCATCTGGATTTGCGACGCGTCCATCACTTCGCTGATGGTGAAGAGGCCGAATTTGTCGGCGGCTTCGCGCATGAGCTGGAGGCCCGGTTCACCCATGCCTTGGAAGGCGTAAGGAGAAGTGCGCGGCTTGAAAGCGCCGCCGCGCAGAATTTTTGCGCCGGCCTTGGCGACGCTTTCCGCAATAGAATGAATTTGCTCGCGAGATTCGACCGAACACGGGCCCGCGGCAACGGCAACTTCTGGGCCGCCGATGCGGACACCCCGGCCGAGATCGACGATGGTGCCTTCGGGCTTGAACTGGCGGCTGGCGAGCTTGAACGGCTGGGTAATGCGCATGACTTCGCGCACGCCGTCGAGCAATTCGAAGTCGCGATGATCAAAATCGCGGTGCACGCCGACGGCCCCGAGCACGGTGTGCGATTCGCCGGTGGAGCGGTGCACGTTGAAGCCGCTGGCGACGAGGCGGTCGATGACATGCTGGATTTGGGCGTCAGTGGCCCCTTCTTGCATCACGATGACCATGAGAGTTTCCTGTTTCCTTCTCTAAGCGATTCGAAGCGAAAAGCACGGGACTAAAGTCCCGCCACTACAAATGCTCAAAACGGAAATTCCGGGCCAAAGTCCGGCCGCTACAACAACCCTATCTACACATACTGCGTTGGCCGGTCACTGATTCCCGCCTTTGCGGTGGCTGCCGCCGGAATGCATGGCGTCGCGTTCCGCGGCGCGCGCCTCGTCAATGATGCGCTCGAAGAGGCGGCGAATGGCTGCGTCGGTCAGCGGACCGGAATTGTTGCGCTCGGCGTTGGCGAGCACTTCGTTCTCGCGATCCGGCTGGTACAGCGGAATCTTCGCCTCCTGCTTGAGCTTGCCGATTTCCAGAGCGCAGTGCGAGCGCTCATTCAAGAGCTCGACCAGCTTCTTGTCAATCTCATCGATTCGGCGACGCCAATCACTTAGATTCACGGCGCGACCTCGCCCCGATGCATCGGGGCCTCGCGGCGGGAGAGGCCGTTGCGGGCGGCTTGCTTGAGCGCGCGGATGCGCTCGCCGAGGGCAAGCGCCGCGGCGTCGACGGATGGCGCTTTTTCAATTTCGGAGACGAGGGCGGAGCCGACGACGGCAGCGTCGGCCAGGCCGCCTAGAACTGACACATGGCCGGGAAGTGAGATGCCAAAGCCGACGGCGATGGGAAGCTTTGTGACCCCACGCGTGCGGCGGATGAGCGCGGGCAGATCGTCGGGCAGGGCGTCCTTCGCGCCGGTAACACCGGTGCGAGAGATGAGGTACAGAAAACCGGAGGAACAGGCCGCGATCTTCGCCAGGCGTTCGTCCGTGGAAGTCGGCGCGCCAAGAAAAATCGTGTCGAGATGATGAGCGGCGAGGATGCGGCGATAGTCTTCCGATTCTTCCGGCGTGAGGTCGGTGGCGAGGACGCCGTCAGCGCCCGCATTCGCGGCGGCAGAAGCGAATTTTTCGAGGCCCATCTGCAAAATGGGATTGTAGTAGCTGAAGAGAACAAGCGGAACTTGCGAAGATAAGCGAATGCGGTGAACCAGATCGATGACACGGGAAAGAGTCGTGCCGGATTTCAACGCGCGTTCGGAGGCGCGCTGGATCGTGGGGCCGTCGGCGAGAGGATCGCTGAAGGGCACGCCGAGTTCGATAACGTCTGCACCCGCTTCAGCGAGCGCGAGAACAAATTTCAGCGTGGCTTCGACCGACGGATCGCCTGCCGTGATATAGGCCACCATGCCAAGCTCGCCGCAGCTCCGTAGCGCCTCAAACGCCGAACGAATTCGCGTCTCTATACCCACCAACCGCACCTACCCTCAATGCTTTTCAATAGATTCAATACGGCCAAGAACAGCCCCCGAGATATTCCCAACCACCTGCGCCTTTAACCAGGAGATTGAAACTACCGGCTCCGCAAAGACCACCGCAGACATAATCGACGAAAGCGATCCCGTGCGTCTTGTCTTGGTCGAAGCCCACTGGGGAGACATAGTACACACCGCCGCTAATCCCGTCAGGAACGGCTTTCTTTTCCTTTAATAGGGTGTGGTGAATTTTGGTTGTGAACATTTTCCGCAAAGCAAAGCGTTGCTGCGTCTTGCCCTCAAAATCCTTGGCAGCAGCCTGAAATTCGCCAGCAAGCTCGGTACACCTCCTGAGACTCTCGTGAGCCATTTCCGTTCGAGAAACAGTCAGACCATCCAGTCGAATCACGGTGTTCTTCCAGCCCTTGGCATCCGAATCTAACAACTGGGACAATACCGCATACCCTTCTGAATCCGTATAGGCTTCCAGCTTGTTCTTTGGACTGCCGCCGATCCCTCCAGGGGAAACAGACAGAAATACCAGTGCGAGAATGAGGGTGAGCGTTGCTCTCTTTTCGTTCATGGGTAAATCTCTAGCTGCATTGTAATCGACGTCGCGAAACACAAATCCCAATTTGACGTATCTATTTGAGGCTATTCGGCTCCATGCATTCGGTAAGTGTCCATGTCCTTGTCGCCACGGCCGGAGAGATTGAGGATCACGAGATCATCTTTCTTCAATTGCGGGACGCGCTCCATCAGGCCGGCGATGGCGTGGGCGGATTCGAGCGCGGGAATAATACCTTCCGTGCGCGAGAGCAGGCTCGCGGCATCTAGAGCGGCTTCATCGGAGACGGCGAAATATTCGGCGCGGCGCTGATCGGCGAGCCAGGCGTGCTCGGGGCCGATGGCGGGATAGTCGAGGCCGGCGGAAATGGAATGCGTCGTGGCGATCTGGCCGTCTTCATTTTGCAAAACGTAAGTGTAAGTGCCCTGGAGAACACCGGGGCGCGCGCCGGAAAAACCCTGATGGGCGCCGAGGCGAGCCGCGTGTTCGCCGAGTTCACCGCCACGGCCACCGGCTTCGATGCCGATCATTTTCACATCGGCATCGCGGAGAAAATTGTAAAAGAGGCCGATGGAATTCGAACCGCCGCCGACGCAGGCGAAAAGGTGCGTGGGAAGGCGCTTTTCGGCAGCGAGGATTTGTTCGCGGGCCTCGCGGCCGATGACCACCTGGAAATCGCGCACCATCGTGGGATAGGGATGCGCGCCGAGAACGGAGCCGAGGAGATAGTGCGTGGTACGAACGCTGGTAACCCAATCCCGCATGGCCTCGTTGATGGCATCCTTGAGCGTGCGGCTGCCGGAATCGACGCCGACGACTTCCGCGCCGAGCATGCGCATGCGCGCGACGTTGAGGGCCTGGCGCGCCATGTCTTCCGTGCCCATGTAGACGACACACTCGAGGCCCAGATGCGCGGCGACGGTGGCGGAAGCAACGCCGTGCTGGCCCGCGCCGGTTTCGGCAATGATGCGCGGCTTGCCCATCTTCACGACCAGCAGGCCCTGGCCGATGGCGTTATTGATTTTATGCGCGCCGGTGTGGAGCAAATCTTCGCGCTTCAGATAAATGCGTGGTCCGCCGAGTTTTTCGGTGAGCCGCGAAGCGAACTGCAGCGGCGTCGGGCGGCCGGCGAAATTTTTTAGAAGATCGTTGAAGCGAGTTTGAAACAAGGGATCCGACTTCGCAGCTTCATAGGCACGTTCGAGCTCGAAGAGCGGCACCATCAGCGTTTCGGGGACGTAGCGCCCGCCGTAGGGGCCGAATCGTCCCGGCGTCGTCGTTGGTGACTGGAGGATGGACCTCATGGATTTCCGTGAATCTTCCGCTAGATAATTCTATTTCCGCTCGCCGCGGCGGACTTCCTGAATGAACTCGCGGAGCAGGCTGTGATCTTTCTTTCCGGGTTTTGATTCTACGCCACTGGCGACGTCAATTCCGTAAGGGCGCACAATGCGCACGGCCGCAGCTACGTTTTCGACGTTCAGGCCGCCTGCCAAAATGATACGGCGACCAACCGCGGCGCACCGCGCAACATCCCAATCCGTAGTGCGCCCCGTACCACCATATTGGCCTGTGTGCGCGGCGTCAAACAGAAAGGCAAACGCCTCGGGGTATTCATCGAGAGTCCCCAAGCGAAACTCAGGCTCGACGCGGAAGGCTTTGAAAACAGGTAGGCTGCGGGCCAGTTCGGCAACGGTTTCTGGGGTCTCCTCGCCATGAAGCTGGGCAGCATCGAGCTTCATCGACTTGCAAAGCGCGGCGACGTCAACCGGTGGGGCGTTGACAAAAATGCCCACAGCTTTGATTTTTTTCGGAAGTTGCCGGCGAATCTTTGCGGCTTCGTCTTCGGTGATGTGACGGGGGCTTTTCGGGTAGAAATTGAACCCCAGGAGATTGGCGCCGGCTTCGATGGCCGCGAAGGCGTCCGCTGCGTTGGTGATGCCGCAGATTTTGACGCGGATCATGGCCACCTACAATGTTCCTGGGGGGGAATTGAGGAGCGCGGAAAGAGCCGCGGCGGGATCGGGAGAAAGCATGAGATGCGTGCCGACGAGGAAAGCGTCGAAACCGGCGGCGCGAAGCTTCACGACATCGTCGTGGGTGCGCAAACCGGACTCGCTGACGGCGATGCAGTCGTCGGGAATGCGGCCGATCAATTCGAAGGATGCTTCGACGCTCACGGTGAGCGTTTTGAGATTGCGGTTGTTTACGCCGACGATGCGCGCCCCGGCGGCGAGGGCGCGGTCGAGTTCATGCGCGGTGTGGACCTCGACGAGCGGCTCCATGCCAATTTCGCGGCCGAGTGCAATGAGGTCGCGAAGCAGCGCATCTTCAAGTATGGAGACGATGAGCAGAAAGCTATCCGCGTCGTTGGCGCGAGTTTCCCAGACCTGCCAGGGATCGAAGATAAAATCTTTGCGCAGAACCGGGAGCTGGATCGACTTGCGGGCGTCGCGGAGATTTTTCAACGAGCTGCGGAAAAATTCGCTTTCAGTCAGAACGGAGAGAGCGGAAGCGCCCGCAGTTTCCAGCGATTGCGCGAGGGCCACGGGATCGAAGGGATCGCGGAGAACGCCGCGTGAAGGCGAGGCCGGCTTGAGTTCGGCAAGTACGTTTAGAGTATCGCGGCAGAGGGCCGCGGAAAAATTGCGGAGCGGAGTGGCTGCTTTCACGCCGTACTTCAGCGCGGTCTCGGGTAAGACACGTTTGCGATGATCGATTTCGGCGCGGCGAGCCTCGAGAATCCGATCGAGGACGGTTCCGGTGTTGGCTTGAGCAGACATTGGCGTAGTTTGTATGCTAGGGGTGCGGGAGGAGAGAGTCAAATCAGGTGACTCGTGACTAGGGACTGAAAATGCCAGCCCGATGATGTACTTTGAATAGGGAGAACGAATGGGATACGCGGAAACGTTTGGGTCACTGCTGGAGGCCATCGCGGAGGAGGCCGATGCGATTGCGATGCGGTATTTCCGAGCGGAGGAGCTGCGCATCGACCGGAAGGGCGATGGCACGGCGGTAACCGAGGCCGACCGTAGCGTGGAAGAAATGGCGCGGGCAAGAGTAGCAGCTAGCGGGCTCGCGCTGGACGTTTTGGGTGAAGAAATGGGCGGCGGCGATGCGCAGTCTGCGAGCACTTCGGGTTGCGCGCGAATGATTATCGATCCGATCGACGGCACGGAAGAGTTTTCCCGTGGGATTCCGACATTTGGGACGCTGATGGGAATCGAGCTGAACGGCGAGATTGTTGCCGGGATGGCGAGCGCTCCGGGATTGCGCTCGCGGTGGTGGGCTTATCGCGGGGAAGGCGCTTACCGGAACGGCAAGCGGATTCACGTCTCGAGTGTGGACGAGCTCAGCAGGGCGATGATCTTCACAACCGGCACTGGACCCAAGAAAGATCCAGCAATGCGGGCGAAACTGCGCTTGCTGTCCGATATGGCGCGAAATGGACGCTCGATTGGCGGGTTCTGGCAACACATGCTTGTCGCCGAGGGTGCCACGGAAGTTGCGGTGGACCTGACCTCTCAGCCATGGGATCTTGCCCCGCTGGGAATTATCGTGGAGGAAGCGGGGGGCCGTTCGACGAATCTGCGTGGAGAGAGAACGATCTATTCGGGACAACTCGTCAGCACGAACGGAAAGATTCACGACCAGGTGCTGAAGATTCTGGAGTGAGGTGGCGTCATGGACGTCCGCATACAAGCTGAGAAAGCCGAGCGGTTCCGAAAGATGCATGGGGGACCGCGTATCCTGGCGCTCCCAAATGCCTGGGACGTGGCCAGTGCGCGAATCCTCGAAGAAGCTCGTTATCCGGCGATTGCCACGAGCAGCGCCGGGATCGCTTTCTCTCTCGGGCATCCAGACGGGCAGCGCGTTTCCAGAGATCAGATGCTGGAGGTAGTGGGACAGATCTCGCACGCGGTTCGCGTTCCGGTGACCGCGGACATGGAAGCCGGCTACGGCACAACGGTGAAAGACATGGAGGAAACCGCGAAAGCAGTGATTGCCGCGGGAGCCATTGGAATGAACCTCGAAGATGTTACAGCAGATGACGAGAGTTCACATGTTGACCTAGCTATGCAAGTGGAAAAAATCCGCGCCATTCGCGATACCGCTGCGTCACTGGGTGTTCCGCTGGTGTTGAATGCTCGCACGGACACTTACTTGAAGCCGATCGGTGAAGCCGCCACGCGCTTCGAGCGAACGGTGGAACGATTGCGCGCTTATCGTAAAGCAGGGGCGGATTGCGTCTTCGCTCCAGGAGTCAGCGACCGAGATACTATCGTCGAGTTAGTGAAGGCGATTGCCGCGCCGCTCAACATTCTGATCTCGAGCGGCTGCCCTTCTCTCGCGGAGTTGGAAGGGATGGGAGTCGCACGGGTAAGCGCAGGTTCCGCCGTGATGCGGGCAACACTTGGACTCGTTCGGCGCATCGGGAAAGAATTGATGGAAACAGGAACGTACGATTCCCTGTTCGATGGCGCGATCCCCTTCGCAGATTTGAACCGGATGATGGGACGCCAGATCTCCTAACTTCATGCCTGAAAAACCTGAATTGCTTGGTGCCCTGAATGATGAAATCGTGACTTGCCGGAAGTGTCTGCGGCTGGTGAGCTACCGCGAGAAAGTGGCGCGGGAAAAGCGTCGGGCGTATCGCCAGTGGACGTACTGGGGAAAACCCGTCCCGGGATTCGGAGACACTCGCGCGCAGCTTTTGATTCTGGGACTGGCGCCGGCGGCGCATGGAGCGAATCGCACGGGGCGGATGTTCACGGGTGACCGCTCGGGTGATTTTCTTTATGCGGCGCTGCACAAAGCGGGCTTTGCAAATCAGGCTACTTCCCTCGACCGGGATGACGGATTGCGTCTGAAAAATGCGTATATCAGCGCGACGTGCCGGTGCGCGCCTCCGGAGAACAAACCACTTCCCGAAGAAACCTCGAATTGCAGCGGTTACCTGGAGCGCGAACTCCAGATCTTGCAGCCGAAAGCGATCTTGGCGCTGGGGAGAATCGCCTGGGACGGGTACCTCGAAACCTTGAAGCGACGCGGGGTGATAGCTTCGCGCGGGCTCTACAAATTCGCCCACGGCGCGGAAGCGGAAGTGGCGCCGAGCGCTCCTCGATTGTACGGCGTGTATCACCCGAGCCAGCAGAATACGCAGACCGGCCGCGTCACACCCGCGATGTATTCTTCCGTCCTGCACCGAATCCGGCGCTTCCTCGAAAAATAGTTTCTACCGGCTGCCTTTCTCCATTGGGGTGTGTCGGAAAATACTTGCAGGACGATGGCGGGATTCACGGACAGAAGTCTTGCCGCCCACGTTGGGTGTCGGGCGGAGCCTCCAAGTGCATCTTTTTCAATGCTTTGTAGCCCCACTCGACGGCCGGTTATGGTTCCCCATGTGCATTCCCTTCTTGCTCAGCATTCCGCGGGAGGGATCTATGGAACGTACGAAATGTAGCGGTGTATTCGCCAGCTTGGCGATTTTCACGATGACGCTTGCGTTGGGAGTCACGTGCAAGGCGCAGGAGCAGGAGCAGAGTCAGGATCAGTCAAGAGAAGCACAACCACCAGCGCCAGACCAGCAACGTCATAAGGCCGATGGTGAGCGGCACGGGCTGCCGATTGAAACCTACGCAGTGGCCCCGGGCACCAAGTTTCTGGTGCGGGTGGATGAAGAGTTGGGCACAAAAGGAACGCAAGTGAACGCGAAGTTCCGGGTAAGGACGCTCGAGCCGCTCGAAGCGGGGAGCGGTATTTATCTCCCGGCTGGAGCGGAGATTCGCGGTCACATCAGCCATGTCGAGCCGGCAGGAGTGGCGGGCCGCGCGAAACTCTGGCTGACGTTTGATGAAATCCACACCAGGTTCGGCGATCTGCCAATCGTGGCCGAAGTCGTGAGCGTCCCGGGGGATCACAGCGTGAAATCGGGTCCGCGGCAGGAGGGACTCATAGAGGGCCGCAGCAGCACGCAACAGGATGCCGCGCAGGCGGCTGCGGCAGGCGCAGCAGGCGGCGCCGTGAAGGGCGTCAAAGACAAAGACAAGAAAGAGGCAGCCGAAGGCGCTGCACTGGGGGCGCTCACGGCGTATCTGATGGAGGTCGGCCGCGGCCACGAGCTGAACCTGCCTAAGGGCGCGAAACTCGAATTGGAACTAGAGCGGGCACTGTATCTCGTGAAGGAATGAGGAATAACTTCCTTCCTGGGTTGCCCAAAAATTACCGCCCAAATCATGTTTGCACCTTGATTTGCGCGTAAGTGCCCTGGGATCAAACAGTTTGGCCGGTATTTTTCGACATTACTGGTCCAATCTGCGCACGCGCTGCTAATTAGCAAGCGGAGAATGAGTTAGGCCTTCGCGGGCATCATGATTGGCCAGTAATGTCAGTTTTCTGTTTTCAGTGTTCCTTGACATCCTCCTCTCCCCGAAGGAAGAGGATTCCTACAGCCTCTCGCTGGTTTCTGCGAGATGGCTTCGGTGGGTTCCTCCCACAGCGCCCTTACATCCGGCGAGGACCACGAAGAGGCTTCACTTTTGGGCTGCCCGCCCATAGGTCTTTCAGACGAAGAGGAGTTTAGAACCATGCCGCCAAGAAATCAAGCGCGACAGGGCCTAATACCTAAATCCGGCGCATTTGCAGCCCTGAATATGCAATAATAGGCCCATCTGATGGGCATTCCGTGCATGTTCGTGTTTTGCGGCTTGTCCTAACTGGTGGTTAGCATATGCCGCAAGTTCGTCGGTCACCGCGAAACGTTAGAATCACCTATAATCATCGGGGTCTGAGCCACTTTGGCGGAAGTTACTTCTTTCATGAATTCCTCCGAGTGCTGCATTTTCGAAACTATGTAGCAGGACAGATTCATTATCCTCGGCGCAACCGGGACTATAGCGTTTCGCAAATGCTCTTGGCTTTGGTCCATCCAATCCTGCTGGGACTGGATCGCATCGAGACGGCGGCACTCTTACATACTGACGAAACCTTCCAGTACTTGACTGGTTTGCAGAGTTTCCCCGATCCACAGACTCTACGGCGCTTCTTACTGAATGCCCCTGCTGACCTCCGGGAGCAATTACACCGTGCCAATGATCGACTGCTGCAACGCTTCATCCACTTGCCGAAGCATCGCTCGCGTCTTATCTTCGATCTGGACAGCACGGTGCTAACCGTATTTGGCCATCAGGAGGGTGCCGAGGTTGGCTACAATCCGCGTTATCGCGGCAAGCGCTCCTATGACCCGCTGCTCTGTGTGGAAGCGAACTCCTCGTTCTTGTGGGATGTCGAACTGCGACGCGGCGATGCGGGAACCTGGGCGG
>QHZB01000321.1 GCA_003224525.1 Acidobacteriota bacterium
GTGTCCGTCACCTGATAACCTCGTTTTCCGATCGCGTGGCCGACGAAAATCACCCATCGGCCATCTTTGACAGCGTCTTCCACGTGAGTCTTGATCTGTTCAAAATCCATATCGTCGAACGGAGTGCCCATGGCTTGCGCCAAATCGCAGACCTCTGGGTCATTTGCGGATTCATCTAAGTAGCCGCGACCAACCAGGAAGCGATCGGCAACGAGTGGCACATAGCTCCTCGTGTCAAGCCCCCTTCCCACAAATTTCTGCCCGCAAGGATAGGCAAAAGTTCGGGGCTTCACTCCAAGCAGGGTCTCAATCTCAGCGTTCGCGCCATCGAGCTGCGCTGCCATCATCTCGAGCGTGTAGTTTTCGAGCGCATTGAGCCGTGAGAAGCTATAGTTTGCCGTGCATGGGTGCGTGTTCGAGTGATTGCCGATCTCGTGCCCTTCAGCGACGGCCTTTTTCCATCCGTCCAGGCGTTTGCGGATGTTCTCCGCCTGCACAAAAAAGGTGACTTTGACGTGCTGCCGGTTCAGAAGGGCGAGCCCAGCGTCAATTTGGCTGACCCGCGCGTCATCGAAGCTTAGGCTGACGGCCGCACGCTTTCCGTCTGGCCAGCGGAACGGCTTCGGAATATCGGGAGTAGCACACGGCGCTTGCTGCCCGATTGCTGTGCCTACAATCATGCCAACAACCAGCAGTATAGCGACGAGACTCACGTCAACATTCGTCCGCCACGTTTTTCTCTGCATTTCAGCCCTCAGTTGGCTGACACTGTCGCAAACATTTCGTTCTATGTCTATGACCTGAGTAAATAGGTTTGACAAGTTTTAAACCTTCGTGTTAAGAGAAAAGCCGCACGTTCGATTAGTTCGTGTAATGGGGTGGTGGCACGCGACTGACGAGCCATCCAACATTACAGCCGTGACCAGCCTAGCGCTCCCGTGTTTGGATTGGGGGCATCATGCGTACTGAAGTCATATTTCGCGGCACTGCAAACATCGCTTTGTTTCGTCTTCGTCGGAAGGGGGCTTAATATGCGTGTGCGCTTTTCATTTGCTGCGATGGTTCTGTGCGCCGCGCTGTCCGGTTCTGTATTCGGGCAATCGGAGCGCGGAACCATCTCAGGCACGGTTCATGACTCTTCCGGCGCTGTAATCCCGGCAGCCAGGGTAACCGCAACCAACATAGGAACCAACTCAGCGATCAACGTGGCCAGCAACGAGACTGGCGATTACACCATCCCCAGTCTCCCCGTAGGCCTCTACAACGTGCTGGTGGAAAAGGAGGGCTTCCGGCCTGCTCAGATTACCGGTTTGACATTGAACGCTGCAGCAAACGTGCGCGCCGATGTCACGCTGCAGGTCGGTACAGAAAAACAATTGGTGGAAGTGCAGGCCACAGTTGTGCAACTCCACACCGAAGACGCGAAAACCAGCGCAACAGTGACCAATAGGATGGTGGACCAGTTGCCTTTGGTGGTCGGCGGTGCGTTGCGCAGTCCGTTTGATCTGGCAGCCCTCACGCCCGAATCAAAAAACGTCGGCGGCGACACAGGATTCCTTCTAGGCGGCGGGCAGGCCGCTGCATACGGCACGACACTTGACGGTATCTCGGCCAATACGTCCCGGGCGCTGCAGGTGAGCTGGGTATCCTCCAACGCGCCGTCACTCGAAGCGGTCACCGAGTTCACCGTGGATACCAACGGGTTTAAGGCTGAGTTCGGTCACGCAGGCGGAGGAGTGATGACCTTTGTCTCCAAGTCGGGCACGAACGACTTCCACGGCTCCGCGTACGAGTTTCTTCGCAACGACGGTTTCGACGCCAACTATTTCTTCAGCAACAAGAAAGGTATCCCTCGGCCGATATACAAACAGAACGACTTCGGTGCCAGCCTGGGAGGTCCGGTTTGGATTCCGAAGGTTTATGACGGCCGCAACAAGACGTTCTTCTTTTTCGCCTATGAGGGCTTCCGCAATCGTCAAGGCGCCACGGCATTCACAACCACAGTCCCCACTCCCGAAATGTACAACGGCGATTTCAGTAACTGGGTGGACAAGAACGGTAAGCAGATTCCCATTTACGATCCGACCACGCAGGTCACCAACGCCGACGGAACGGTGACGCGCAAGCCCTTCCCCAACAATCAAATTCCCAAGGCGCTGTTCGATCCGTTGGCGGTGAAGGCGCTTGGCGTGTTCCAGGCGAGCGGCGTCTTAACGCCGAACACCGGCGCCGCTCCTGGGACAGTCGGTTACGTAACCAACAACTATGTGGTCACCAAGGGTTCGAACGTCAGCCCGATCAACAAGTGGAGCATCAAGGGCGATCACAGCTTTTCGGAGAAGGACCGCATTTCCGGCTACTACGGCTACGATCGCGAAGCGATTGTCCCCGGCCCGGATGGACCGGCAGCGCTGCCCGGTTTGTATGCGAACTATAACGATCTGCATCAGAATACTGACGTCCTGCGGTTTAGCTGGGACCATATCTTCAGTCCAACTAAGTTCAACCATTTCTATGCAGGCGGCAATAACTGGCGGCAGAATCACAACCCGCCACAGGAGTATATCGGCAACTGGAAGGACAAGTTCTGCTTGCCGAACGTGCCCGATTGCAATCAGAACCTGGTGAACTTGACTTTTAGCAATGGGTACGGGGGATGGGGAGGTAATGCCAACAACGGATCGGAGAACACGATCTATGGCTACAACGACGACTTCAGTTGGATCCGCGGTGCTCATACGTTCAAGTTTGGCGGCATGTTCCAGTTGACACATTACAACGGGTTCGGCCGCCAGTGCGTGTCGGGCTGTGTGAGCTTCAGCTTCACCGAAACCGGCGTGCCCGGCAACACCAGCTTCGCCGGTGGCAATCCCTTTGCCTCATTTCTGCTGGGCTGGGCGGACAACGGACAACTGGACACGATTCGCTTCATCGGCCAGCAGTGGCCGTATTTCGCGGGCTATTTCCAGGATGACTGGCGCGTGAGCTCGAAATTGATTTTGAACATCGGGTTGCGATGGGAGACTCAAATTCCTCCCACGGGGCTGGATGACCGATGGGCCGACTTTTCTCCGACACGCCCGAATCCCAATGCGGGAAACATTCCCGGTGCGGTGATCTTTGCCGGCTCCGGAACCGGACGCGAGGGATCGCGCAATCTGGCCGACTCCTACTACAAGGCCTTCGGACCGCGATTTGGCTTCGCGTATTCGTGGAACAGCAAGACGGTGATTCGCGGCGGTGTCGGCGTTTCTTACATGGCGATTCAGACAGTTACCGGTTCGACCCACAACATGGGCTTCACACTTACCGAGACCTTCCCCAATGGCAGCAATGGCATTCAGCCCAGTTTCCTGCTCAGCCAGGGTCTGCCCCCCTGGACTGCGCCGCCGTTCGTGGATCCATCGGTGTCGAACGGGGCGGGTGTGTCGTGGTGGCAAGGCAGGGAGGCGACGCGGCCACCTGCGTCCTATAACGTCAACCTGTCAATCCAGCGGCAGCTGAGTTCGAGCATGGTACTGGAGACCTCATACAACGCGGTGATCGGCGCGCACCTCCAGGACGGTGTGCTCAACTATAACCAGGTCAACCCCGCCTACTTGGCGAAAGACGGCGCGGCCCTGCTCACCTCGCCAATTAATTCGTCGGCGGCAATCGCGGCGGGCATCACGGCGCCGTTCCCTGGTTTTCAGCAACTCTGGGGCAAGCGCGCCACAGTGGCCCAGGCATTGCGGCCGTTCCCTCAGTACTCCACGATCGACACTGCGGGGGGGCAAGGGGATCACAGTGGACACTCGACATATCATGCCTGTCTCGTCAAACTGGAGAGGCGCTACGCGAGCGGGTTGACGTTCCAGACGTCGTATGTGTTCTCTAAGTTGCTGACAGATGCTGACAGCGCCTGGCCCCAGTTACCGGCGGCCGATCAGTACAACCGGCGCCTCGAGAAATCCATCGGCCAGTTCGACATCACGCACAACTTCAAACTCGCCTTGATTTACGAACTGCCGTTTGGTAAAGGCAAACAGTGGCTGCACCATGGGTTTGCGTCGGCCGTTCTTGGCAACTGGCGCGTGAGCACGGTCAACATCTATCAGACGGGCACGCCCGTCAGCATTTCAACCAGCGTATCCCAGCCCATCTTCGCTGGGCGGACTGTGCCATATGTGACGTCGTACAATGGTTGGCAGCCGAACTGGAGTGGGAGCTTCGATCCGTCCGTGGACAACTTTTTCGTTCCGTACGGCTCGGGACCATTCCCTATCCAGGGGCCCGGCACGCCTTACACGGGCATCGGCAACGTTACCCGCTATAATCCGAAGGTCCGGTACTTCCCCAGCTTGAACGAGAATATGTCGCTGGCCAAGACCATCCCGATCCACGAGCGGCTCCAGATAGATTTCCGGGCGGAGGCATTCAATATTTTCAACCGGGTGCGGTTTGGTACCGGTGCAACTCAGCTACAGGACCAGAACTTTGGCCACCTGACGAGCAACGCCGATATCCTGAATATTCCGAGGCAGTTGCAACTCGCGCTGAAACTATATTTCTGACATGGAGCGACCTGTCAACAGCTGAGTGTGCCGGTAGCGGCCGGAGCCGGAGGGGAGCCTAGCTGGAAGCGCCGATCCCGATGGGATGGTCGCGTCTTCTTTCTTTTGGACAGCAAGGCGGATGACAGGGCGGGAGTTCATCAGAGCGAAGGCATCCAGCCAGACCTCACTCTTGCCCATGTC
>QHZB01000322.1 GCA_003224525.1 Acidobacteriota bacterium
TTCTCGGCTCTTCCAGCCTGGAGTTAACGATTGCCGAAGGCGGCAAAAAGACGATCATTGTGTTTTCCGGCGATATCGGGAGATACGACCAACCCATATTGAATGACCCCAGCACACCGTCGTCGAAAGCGGATGTCCTGGTGTGTGAATCAACATATGGCGACCGTGAGCATCCAGAAGGCGATGCTGCCGAACTGCTGGCGGGAATCGTGAATCGCGTGGTGAAGCGCGGCGGGTCCATCGTGATTCCGGCGTTTGCGATCGGTCGGACGCAAACCTTCATGTATTACCTGCGGCAACTGGAGGACCAGCAGCGAATTCCGCGCTTGCCCGTCTACGTGGACAGCCCGATGGCGCTGAGCGCTACGGATTTGTATTTGAAGCATAAAGAGGATCACGACCTGGAATATGCGCGGGAAGAAGGCAGCAGCGGAAAAGGCGATCCTTTGAGCGTGCATGAATTTCATCTGACCCGGTCGGTCGAAGAATCGAAGGCTATCAATAACGTCAAGACACCCTGCATCATCATTTCGGCGAGCGGGATGGTGAGCGGCGGACGCGTGTTGCATCACCTCGTGCAGCGGCTGCCGGATGCGCGCAATGCGGTAATTCTGGCGGGATTCCAGGCCGAGGGCACGCGCGGGAGGGCCCTGCAGGAGGGCGCGAAGTCGCTGAAGCTCTACGGCCAGGATGTGCCGGTGTGCGCGGAGATTGTGGAGATGGGGCAGTTTTCCGCCCACGCGGGGAAGAGCGAATTGCTGCGCTGGCTGACGGCGCTGCCAGCGCCCCCGAAGCAAACGTACTTGACCCATGGCGAACCGGCCGCGGCACAAACGCTGCAGGCAGCAATCTCGGAAAAGTTTCATTGGAAGGCGGCGGTGGCGCGGTATCTGGATACCGTGCCCGTGGGTGAATAGGACCTGGAAGGGCCACAAATTAGACGAATTATTTTGATGGAGTCAGGAAACTATTTGATGGCTCACCTCGTCTATACAGGCAAGACCACTCGCGGGGTAGGAGGCTAACCACCACAGGGCAACCGACCGTCAGTCTCCTACCCCTAAAGCCCTGGAACGCTTGAAAACTGCGTAATTTATATAAAATTTAGAGACGAAAAATCAATCCTGAAAATGGCAGGGGCGGACGTCTCCGTACATATCCAGGGTCCCCCATTGCGGAATTACTTGGCTGCAAGCGCCCTTCGGGTTGTCGGGGTCTCGCGGGACATTGGCGGGATTTCCGCGAGTTCCAAGCTGGCGACAAACATGGGTGTCGGCGCTACTCTGCCCCAGCGGTTCAGTTCCCAGCGAGCGCGAATGAATTTGGTCTCCGGGCGCAGAGAGAGGTCCAGGATCATCTTAGTCGTGCCGCGGTAGAACTGCTGCGGCAGCTTGAGGAGCGGCTTCTTCTTCCAGGTCTCTCCGTCGGAGGAACCCCAGATCGACACATCGAGAGATTCCTGCTCAATCTGATCAGTGAGGGTGAGGCGGCAGAGAAACGTGCGCGTGGCGCTTGCAGAGATGTCGAACGCGGCGCCGTCGCCGGTGGCCTCCAATCGTGTGCCGACGGGAATGAGATCCAATTTCCCTGGTAGAGTGCTCATCGCGGGTGCATTCTAACACAGAGTTTCCGCGTTCCGCTGAAACGATGTCCTCGGCAATCCTGATGCGAGAAGAGCCAGCCTAGGCTGCCTAGGCGTGGAGCTTGGCCAAGCGCTCTTCGGCGGCGGCGAGGGTCTCTTCTTTCTTGCAGAACGTGAACCGGACCTGCGAGGCACCGTCACGGGCGTCGTTGTAGAAACTGGAGCCGGGTACGACGGCGACGCCGATGTTTTCGACGAGAAACTTGGCGAAACGAAGGTCTTTTGTGCCGACCTTGAAATGAACAGGGTCGGGATCGGCAAAGCGCGCGATATCCGTCATGATGTAGTACGCGCCGCGAGGCTTGAACACGGTGAAGCCGACGCTGGTGAGAATCTTCAGCAGACGTTCGCGCTTGGCCGCGTAAGTTGCGGCGAGTTTGTCGTAGTAACTCTGCGGAAAGTGCAGGGCACTCGCGCCGGCTTCCTGGAGCGGCGCGGCAGCGCCAACGGTCAGGAAATCGTGGACCTTGCGAATCGGTTGCGTCGGTTCCGGCGGCGCCAGCACCCAGCCGACCCGCCATCCTGTAACGCTGTACGTTTTCGACAGGCCATTGATGACGATGGTGCGGTCGCGCATGCCATCGATGCGCGCCATGGAGATGTGTTCTGCACCGTCGTAGAGGATGTGCTCGTAAATTTCGTCGGTGATGCAATAGGCATTCCATCGGACGCAGAGGTCGCGAATGAACTCGAGCTCGGCTCGCTTGAAAACTTTGCCGGTGGGATTATTCGGCGTGTTCAGAATGATCGCTTTGGTGTGCGGGCCGAAGGCGGCCGCGAGTTCCTTTTCGTCGAAGGACCAATCGGGAGTGCGCAGCTTGACGAAGCGCGGCGTGGCGCCGCTCAGGATCGCATCTGGTCCATAGTTTTCATAGAACGGCTCGAAGACGACGATCTCATCACCCGGATTAATGATGGCCATCATGGCGGACATCATCGCTTCGGTCGAGCCACAGCAGATGGTGATCTCGCGCTCGGGATCGTACTTGACGCCCTGGGTGCGCTCAAATTTTTCGACAATGGCGTCGCGCAGCGGCTTCGCGCCCCAGGTGATGGCGTACTGATTGATGTCATCGGAGATGGCTTTGCGCGCGGCTTCCTTGATTTCCTCGGGCGCGGCAAAGTCGGGAAACCCCTGGGACAGATTGACGGCGCCATGCTTCAAGGCCAGGCGAGTCATTTCCCGGATAACGGATTCGGTGAATTGCTCAGCCTTTGCCGAAAGCATGCGGCGGGAGATTTGTGCCATGGAGAGGTCAGGAGCGGTCATTGCACCTTCTCAGAACGATGAAATCGTATCCTTGCGGGCGCGCATGCCGCGCCCTTGCAAGGAACGACCACGGTATACGGACAATGTGTCAACGGGCGTGGCCAGTGGCGGCCTGCGTGGCCACGCTCGGTTGCCCATAAATCATCCGGTAGACTTCGGTGTTGCGCAAGACGACTTGCACATACTCGCGGGTTTCCGTGAACGGAATGGACTCGACGAGCTCCGGGATCTCATCGTAGTTGCGCTCGGCCTTCCAGGCGGCAATGCGGTCTTCGCCGGCGTTATAGGCAGCGGCCGCGTATTCCAGCGCACCCGTCTGGCGCACCAGGCTCGCAATGTAAACCATGCCAAGTTCAATGTTGTAGTCTGGCTCGAAAAGTTTGTTCTTCGTGTAGCGGACTTTGAGTTGCTTGGCAAGGAGCTTTCCCGTCTTCGGAAGAACCTGCATCAAGCCGATCGCGTTGGCGTGCGAGACGGCGTCCGCCTGAAACGTGGATTCCTGGCGGATGAGGCCGGCGGCAAACATGGGATCGAAATCGTTTTTGGCGGCTTCGCGGCGCAACGCCGCCTCGTAGGGGAGCGGATAGAGCGCCTTCCATGTGGCGACAGGCAGATCGCTGATCTTCCGAGAATCGAAATTCGGCACGATGATGCGGGCGTAGGCCATGCCGGCGCCGTAGTGACCTTGATCGAAAGCCGCCTGCGCGGCTTCTAGCAGGAAGCGCGGCGAAGAGGTCGCAAAGTATGCGTTCTTCAGTTCTTGCTCGGCGGAGGCATCGAAAGCGATGGCGCGGAGCGCCTGCGCGCGCGCCCAACGGTCCGCGGCGGCAACCGGGACCGGCTCATCAAAAGGACGCAGCGAAGGCGGCGGCGGGATTTTTTCCAGAAGCTCCGCGGGATTTTCTTCGCCGGGACCAAGCTTTGCGAGGCGGGCAGCCGCGGCATTGCCGAAGTACGTTTGCGGGAAACGCTCGACAGCTTTGCCGTAATAGCCGCGCGCGCGCGCAGGGTTTCCACCGCGCTCCGCGTTGCGGCCAAGCCAATAGAGGGCGTCAACGGAATTGGCCGACACGGGATACTTCAGGAGAAATGTGGTGAGCCGGTCATCGGCATCGGGCTGGCGATTTAGATAGGCAAGCCAGGCGATACGCCATTCGCAGTTGAACGCGTATTTTCCGTTCGGAAAGGTATCCAGGACGCGCTGGTAGT
>QHZB01000088.1 GCA_003224525.1 Acidobacteriota bacterium
TGCTCGCGCTGTTGCTGGAGCGCTTCGCGATATCGCTTGTTGGAGACTTCGGCAGCATGATCCAGCGCGTTCTCCACGCTTCCGTATTTCTGAATCAGCTCGGTGGCGCCTTTCTCGCCGATGCCCTTCGCGCCGGGAATGTTGTCCACGGTGTCGCCGAGCAGCGCCATCAAATCAATCACCTTTTCTGGCGGAACACCGAGGATTTCCTTCACCTTTTCTGCGTCTACGATGGTGTCCGCCTTCGCGCCGCCGGAGCCCGTACGCAGCGTTCGAACGCTCTTTCCAACCAGCTGCATCATGTCCTTGTCGTTGCTGACGATCAGTACCTCGAGCTGTTTCTTGGCACCCTGCATGGCTAGCGCGCCGATAACATCGTCAGCCTCGTAACCCTCAAACTCCAGAACTGGCAGGTGCATTGCTTCGCACAGTTTTCGAACGTAAGGAATCTGCACCGACAGATCATCCGGCATGGGCGGGCGTTGCGCTTTGTATTTCTCGAAAAGCTTGTCGCGAAACGTCGGCCCCTTGGTGTCGAAGACGATGCCCAGGTAGTCTGGCTGATAGTCCTTGATAAGCCGCCGCAGAATGTTTGCAAAAAGAAACGGCACTTTCGTGGGAAGGCCCGAGGGCGCGTTCATGCGGTTCATCGGCGCATAGAACGCGCGATAGATATGCGCCATGGCATCGACAAGAAAGAGTTTCTTCGGAGCAGAAGGCATGCCGGCGAGTATAGCAAAGGATGAAGAAGGGACTGGAGGCGGATGACTGCTTCCGATGGCCGGTTTGCTTCATGTGATTTTGTCGGATTTTTTCAGCAGGTGGCGCCCAAATTGGTTGTTGAGTGCGGCGTGTCGGAAAGACACCATAGGCGAGAGGATTCCGCTCTTGCCTGACTACAAGTCACTGATCCGCAGATACTACTCTGAACTCTGGAATGCGTGGAACACCACAGCTCTCCTAGAACTCATCTCCCCCGACATCGTTTTCCGCGGTTCGATCGGCACTGCCGTGAATGGCATTGAAGAGTTCAAACAGTACGTGAGCAAAATCCGCGCCGCGTTTCCAGATTTCCACAATCACATCGAAGAACTCATCGGTGAGGGAGGTAAAATCGTCGCCCGCCTCACCTACACGGGCACACATCAAGGAGAACTATTCGGTTTCTCCGGCACAGAAAGGAAAATATCAGGGCACTGCCATCTTCCAGTTTCGGGAAGGCAAGATCGTTTCGGGTTTCGTGCTTGGCGACAGGAGAAAGCCTGAAGCGCCAGATTGCTCAAACATGAAAACAAAGCCGCGCGGAGAATTTGCATCCCCGCGCGGTTTTGCAGGCAACTGTCAGTCTTTATTGCTTGTTGGGCTTGTTAGGCTCGGACTTCGGCTCGGATTTTGGTTCCGGTTTGTTAGCCGCGGGCTGCTTGGATACGCCCTGTTCACCGGCCTGAGCCTGCGAAACCAGGAGCATCCGCGTGCCGCTTTCCAGCTGCACGTTCTTCCCTGCGGAAGTGATCACCGAACCCTCTGTGGCATTCGAGCCAGCCGCGCTCAGGTTCAGACCATTCAGGCCAAAGACGCCTTGGCTGTTTGAACTGAACTGACCCGCGGTGTTCAAGCCGCCGACCGCTCCCTTCGAGGTACCGGCGATGCTCCCGCCTGCGTTTGCCGCGGAGTTTACGGTTCCGCCCGCAACTCCTCCCACGTTGGCCGCCGTGTTCGTCACAGTGCCTGCGGCACCACCCACGGTGGAAGCCACGCCGCCAAGTGGGCTGCGTCCGCCGGCCATCCCTGATCCGGCTGCCGAAGCACCCATGGTGTCCAAGTCCGATCCAGCGGCCGACGCACTACTCTGTGCCGAGGCAATCGCCTGGATCCCCGCGTTCAACGGAATCTCCTGGCCGTTTTTCAGGATCGCTTTGTCGAACACGATGCCCAGCGAAGATTCCGATTCGCCTTTGCCGCGCGCCGAAGCCTGGGTCACGTGCCCGACAAGTTTCGAACCCTTGGGGATCACCGTTTTCCCTTCGGACTTAACCGCTTCCGTGCTGTGCGCATTTACAGGATCACCCGGCTTGCACTTTTTCGAATCGATTGGCGAACTCAGCGCGGCGTTGAACGCCGTGCCAGTCGCCAGTGAACCGTTCGCCTGCCCGTTCTGCGCCGACGCCGAAGTTGACGCCGATGCATTGCCTGAGGTCTGCGCTTGCCTGTGGCCAGCCTCGACTGATGCTTGGCTGCTGCTCTGCGCGCCCGATTGTGATTGAGCTGCAGCGCTTACCGAGAAAAGAGCCCCCAGCGCGATTGCCAACCCTGTGCGATTCATGATCGTAAAACCTCCCCAAGATTGCCTTTGAAATGTGAGCTGGGTTTTACCTGTAAACATACGGGTATCGTCGCAAGACAATTTGATAGTGGCAAGGCTTATGCCGCCGTGTAAAGCGATTGTTTTCTATTAGTTAATTGGCCGAGCGGGCTTCCACAGCCCGGAGAAATGACGGGTACTACGCAAGATTTACAGGGTCGCCGCGCTGCCGCTAGGGCCCCGGGAACCAGCCTAGACGATGCCCAGCGGCTTCGCCACTTCGGCCAAAATGTCTGCGGCGCGCAGAAGTTGCTCCCGCTTATGGGCCGCGCTCACGATGGCGCGCAGCCGCGCCTTGCCTTCCGCCACGATCGGGTAACCGACGGCCGGCGCGAAGACGCCCGCTTCGAAGAGTTTCTTCGAGAATTCGAGCGCCTTCGCCGCCTCGCCCACGTGAATCGGAATAATCGGCGTCTCGCTCACCTTGAACTGAAAACCGCGCCTCTTCAATTCGCGTTTGAAAAACTTCGTATTGGCCCAGAGTTTCTTCACTAGCTTTTCGCCTTCCGGAGAATCGAGCAGCGCGAATGCCGTCTGGCAAGCCGCCGCCGTGGCCGGAGGGTGCGAAGTCGAAAAAAGAAAAGGCCGCGCGCGGAGATACAGAAAATCGATCAGGTCGCGCGAGCCGCAAACGTACCCGCCCATCGTGCCAATCGCTTTACTCAGCGTTCCTACCTGGATATGCACGCGGCCGTGGCACTGGTGATGGTCCACGGTCCCGCGCCCGCCGCGGCCCAGCACGCCCGAAGCGTGCGCGTCGTCCACCATCATGATGCAGTTGTATTTCTCGGCGAGTTCGCACAGTTCCGGCAGCGGCGCGATATCGCCGTCCATCGAGAAAACGCCGTCCGTGATGATCAGCTTCTTTCCCGGAAAATTCGCGTTCTCTTGCAGGATGCGCTCGCAGTCCTTCACATCCTTGTGCTTGAAAACTTTGATGGTCGCTTTCGAAAGCCGCGCACCATCGATGATCGAAGCATGATTCAGCTCGTCGGAAATGATCAGGTCTTCCTTGCCAAGCACCGCAGCGACAGTTCCCGCGTTGGCCGTAAAACCCGATTGAAACACCACGCAGGCTTCCACGTTCTTAAAGGCAGCAATCTGCTCCTCCAGCTCGATGTGCAGTCTCATCGTGCCGGCGATCGTTCGAACCGCCCCGGCGCCCACGCCGTATCTCTTCACCGCGTCTAGCGCCGCCTTGCGCAGCGCCTTGTGCGTGGTCAGCCCCAGGTAGTTATTCGAAGCAAGGTTGATTACTTCCCTCCCGTCGAATATGCACACCGGCTTCTGCTCGCCTTCGAGCACGCGCAGCTTCCACGCCACGCCCTTTTCGCGCATCTCCTTCAGTTGGTCGGTAACGTACTGCAAAGGGTTCTGTTTCGATGTCATCGTTGCGGTCTCGGACATGATGGCGCTCCTAACGTGGATTCGGCTGGGGGAAGAACCATTTTGCGTCAGCTCGCGGCTGCGAGCAAACATTTTGAATGCAAAGCAGAGAGGTCAATTCGCTCACCGCGGCATGCCATTCGGATACAGCAAGATCTTTCCAGCAAGTCCGCCCTGAAGCAGTGTGAAGGCGCTTTCGAATTTGTCCAGTGATGCCCGCTCGCCGAACAGCAGCTCGAGATTCAGCCGCCCCGCCTTCAGCAGCGCCGTCATCTGCACCCAGGTCTCGTACATTCGCCGCCCATAGATGCCCTGCACCGTCGCGCCCTTGAAAATCACATCGTTCACCAGATCCAGCGGCACATTTTCCGTGGGAATCCCCAGCAACGAAGCGCGCCCGCCGGCTCGCAGCGCCTTGAAACCCTGCTGAATCGCGGTGGGATTCCCGGACATCTCTAGCAGCGCATCGACTCCCGTGCCATTTGTTTCCGCCAGAATTTTTGCAACCGCATCTTCCGCCGCGGGATTTAGCACCACGTCCGCGCCCAATTTCTTCGCCATCGCGCGCCGCTTGTCATTTGTTTCCGTCGCAAAAACGGTTGAGCTCCCGCAAGCCTTGGCCACCGCGATGGCCATCAATCCAATCGGCCCGCAGCCGGTAACTAGGACCGTCTGTCCCGCCACCGGCCCGGCCAGCACGGTATGCACCGCGTTGCCCAGCGGATCGAGAATCGCCCCGTAATGTTCGGGAATCGCCGCATCCAGCTTCCAGATATTGGAAGCCGGAATCTTCACAAATTCCGCGAACGCCCCGTCCTGATCGATCCCGATAATGCGCAGGTTCTGGCAAATGTGCGCTTGCCCCAGCCGGCACTGACGACAATGTCCGCAATTCACGTGCATTTCCGCGCTTACAAAATCGCCTGGCTTGACCGCGCGCACCTCATCGCCCACGCGCTCGACGGTGCCGCAGAATTCATGCCCCAGCGTCACCGGCGGCTTGATGCGCCCCTGCGACCAGCGGTCCCACCCGTAAATGTGCAGGTCCGTCCCGCAAATCGAAGTCGTCTTTACGCGCACCAGCACGTCGGTCGGCCCGATCAAAGGCACCGCGACCGTATCCATCTGCAAGCCGCGGGCCGCCTGCATCTTCCGCAACGCCTTCATCGTCGCCGTCATCTACGTCGTTCCTCACTCAACACCCAAATCTCGATGCTAGCACACCACATCCCATCGGCAACCGTAGGGGCACGATACATCGTGCCCCTCTTCGCTCCTTCGACTACTTCACCTGTTCGATGACCCTAATCTCCTCCAACGCCCTCAAATACTCCTCCACTATCTCCAACGGCACCGGCCCATACTCCGCCGACACGGCATCGCGTATCTCTTGCGCGTTCCTCTTCCCATCCGTAAGATTCAGCACCTCGTAGGCATACTCTTCCCCGCTGCCCCACAATCCTTCATAACTCAGTAACTTTGGCGTCGCTACTCCGGCCGCTTTGGCATGCTCCGCAAAATAGTCATACCCAAAAACCACCAGCGGCCCCTTTGGATTTGTTTCTCGCCGAAATTTCAAAATCCCAAAACCAGCGAACCGGTCTTTGTCTAGATGATCCTTATCGATGCTAGATATGGACACCTCGGCAGCGTGTTCGATCTCGTCCTTGGAAACACTTCCAGGGAGAAATCTCGAAAGTGAGAGAAGTGCTTCTAAACTGTAAGCCGTTCGTGCAACATGGAGAGCGTTCTGATCCCTTAACGAAAAAAAACGGTCGCGCAGTTCCTCCTTTTCCTTGTCAACCACACTTTGGCTCTCGATTCTTCGTGCCAGTTCGCGCCCTTGCTCGATCCCGAACATGGCCAAAAAATACCCGCTCGCCGCCCCGATAAACGCGGCCCTCTTCAGCTTCGTCGGATCGATATTCGCCGCCGTATCGAAATTCGTATGGATGTACCGGTCCGGCCAGTCATTCAGATAAATCGCCGGTATCCCGAACGACGAATCCTGATACACATCGTGATCGCTCCCCATCGTGTACGGCGAATACTCCGCTCGCAGAGACTCCTTCCCTCCCTCGGGCGCAACAAACGGATAATCCGCCTTCCCCGTCGCCGCCAACTTGTACGACTCCTCATTCACAAACTCCGCAAACGCCCAAGCCACGTCATGCGCAAAACTCGGCAAGCTCATCGGTCCGCGTGTCACGTGGAACACCGCCTTCGTCTCCGGCGCGCCACCCACCATGTCCATGTGAATCACTGCTTTGACTCGCTTGGCTAAAGTTGGGCCTGTTTGCGTTAAGGAGCCCCCGCCGGACTGTGGGAGTGGAACCGCGCCGTCGAAGCTCCGTTTCGTATCGAGTTCCATTTTGTAGGTGCGCGGAGGAGAGGTTAGCAGCGCCATCGTTCCCTCAGTTTCCGGAGGCCAGTAAAACCGGATCGTTCTTGCCGGCCGCGCCAGCTTTCTCTCGTTCATCAACTTCTGCAGCGTCCGCGCCACTTCCAGTATCGTCACGCACCCGCTGGCATTGTCATTGGCCCCCGGCCGCTGGTGATCCAAATGGCACGAAAACGCAATCTCCTCGTCCTTCAACTTCGCATCCGACCCCGGAATCGTCGCGGTCACCACCTCATAATTCCCCGCGTGCTGCCCCGCCTTCACCACCGCATGCAGCCGAATCTCTTCACCGCGCGCCAGTCGTTCCTTCATGCCCCGCGCCGTTTTCAGCGATACCATGAACGCAAACGTTTTGTTCGTCGAAAACGTCTCCAGATGCCCCCACCGAATGAGATTCTCATCCTCGCCCCACCAAGCCGTCTTCTGGTTCTGCGCATAACTCGCAATTCCCACCGCTCCGAATTTTCCCACCGCCAAATCCTGCACCGCCCCCGGCTGCGCGCTCACCAGCACAATCTTTCCCTTCACGTCCTTCCCCGCGTAGTCGCTCTCCTTCATCCCCTCGCCCGCATCCACCAAATCCGCCGTCACATCGGCGCTCTCACTGTCCTCTGCCAGTACGATCGGCTGTGCTTCGTAACTCGCCATCTTCTGCGCCGGCTGCCCGTCCCCGCTCTCGTTCTTGTCTTTTGCCTCCTTAACCTCCTTTACTTCCTTGACCTCCCATAGCTCTCCTACTTCCGCGTCCCACGCCGGCCGCGACCTCTGCGTGCCATAAAAAATCTTCCCATCCGCCGGAAATTGCAGAATCGCCACATCGCTCAATCCATACGCCCGCAAACGCTCCGCCACCAACTCCGCCGCCTCATGAAATCCGCGCGACCCGCGTTGCCGGTGAAATCGCGCAATCCCCTCCAAATTCCTCTTCGCCGTCTCCCCGCTCAACTCATTCGCCAGCGCCGCCACCTCTTTCTCCGGCAGCAGCGGCGGCTTCTGCGCTCGCCCCTCGCAAATGCACATTCCACTCCCAATCATCATGGCCGCAACTGCAAGTCTTTTCACAAACACCTCCCGGACTTCGACAAATTTCTGGGGCAATCCCGTCGCGCATTCTACCTCACGAACGGTAGGTGGCCCCTTCGCCCAAAATCCTAGCTGGTGTTAGTTATTACAGAGGTCGTCATCGTTGACCTGCCTTTTGACACAACCTAAGATGTGCGCCTGACTCCGTTCCGCTGATTGGCCAGACCATCTCCCACTACCGTATCGCGGAAAGGCTCGGCTCTTTGGCAACATCGTCTGGGAGAAACTTCAGAGCGACAAAACGATCCGGCGCGAAGCCAAAGCGGCTTCGGCCCTCAATCATCCCAACATCTGTACCATTTACGACGTCGGCGAAGACAAGGCCCAGGCGTTCATGGCCATGGAATACCTTGAGGGCACCACGCTCAAGCACCGCATCAGTAGTCGCCCCATGGAGCGCGGTCCTTCTAACCCCTACAAACTCTGGGCATCTCTCGTCGTTTACCTTCTCGCCAACAGCTCGCTCCTCTAACTCTTTCAGCTGCAACACTTATGAATTTCGCCGCAAGTGGGCCAACAAGAGACTTACGACAGGGCTAAGTCCTTTAGCTGCAACACTTACAAAAACGCAGTGGGGTGGGGGCCTCGTCTTTCCGCGTTTCGACTTTCAGACGCACGTTCAGATAATCCCCCGCATTTGTGCCCTACTCCCTTGCTTCCTCGCCTGCCTCCAGTACAATCGCTGCGCTTCCATCCGGGGGAGAAATGAGTTTCAGTCAACGCCTCCAGGAGATACGAACCGGCTTCGAGCGCCCCTTCTGGGTCGCCAACATCACGGAACTGTTTGAACGCCTTTCCTACTATGCCGCTTTCGCCTCGCTCGCTCGCTACCTTCACGAGACGCTCGCCTTTCCTACGGAGCGCGCTGCGGATCTCGCCGGGCTTTTCGGCGGTCTGGTCTGGTTTCTGGCCATCTTCGGCGGCGCCGTGGCGGACCGCCTGGGTTTTCGTCGCGCCCTTTCCCTCGCTTATCTCGTTCTGGCAGGCTCCTATTTCCTCCTCGGCTCTCTCGGTGCCCCGTGGCTTGCCCCGGTCCGCAATGCGGTTCCTCTGGTCGTGCTTGTTACTGTGGTCTTGATGCTTCCCGCAGTCGGCATCGCCCTCGTCAAACCCTGCGTCGTCGGTACCACCGCTCGCGCCTCCAAGGAGAATGTCCGGTCCATCGGTTACTCCATCTATTACACGCTCGTGAACATCGGTGGTGCGCTCGGGCCCTTCGTCGCTTCCTGGGTCCACAAAAATCTCAGCGTTGAAAATGTATTCCGTGTTTCCGCCGCCAGCGTTTTTCTCATGTTTTTTGCCGTCCTCTTCTTTTTCAAGGAGCCCACCCGGTCCAACGAAAAACAGACCGCGCATCTTGGCGAGACTCTGCGCAATTTCGGAGGAGTCGTCGCCAACCCCAGATTCATGCTTTTTCTTCTGATTTTTTCAGGATTTTGGATCGTTTACTGGCAGGAGTTCATCACTCTTCCCATCTACGTTCACGATTACATCGACCGAGAGGCGGACACCGAAAAAATGCTCATCACCGGCCCTCTCGTTGTGATCGCCCTCACCGTCGCAGTCAGCGTCCTAACGCAGAAAATCGCTGCATTCCGGGCCGTCATCCTGGGCACGTTCATCGCTATGATCGCTTTTGCCATTCTTGCCATCCATCCCACGGTTTTCGCTGTCTACGTCACTCTCGTCGTCGTCGCCCTAGGCGAACTGACGCAGCAACCGCGGTACTACGATTACATTTCGCGCCTCGCCCCAGCCGGGCAGCAGGGCACCTTCATGGGATTCGCTTTCTTGCCGCTCGGCATCGGCGCTTTTCTCGCCGGGCGCATCGGCGGCAAGCTTCTCCACCAGTTCGGTGAAGTGCAGCACCAACCGCAGCGTTTCTGGTGGGCGCTCACCGCCATCGGCCTCGCCACCACTCTCCTGTTGTGGATTTACGATCGCGTCGTCAAACCATCCGCACAGGAGCCCTCGTCATGACTTTGCACCGTGCCGGCATATCTTGGAGGATTTTGTCTGGCTTTGAAGTTTCCACCATCAACTTGCATCGCCGACGGTGAACTTCGCACCAGTCAGGAGTCACCAGGCACTTCTTCCATTCATCATACTGTCTCGGAGAATCATGGGATATCTAGAAGGGAGGTCTTTTTCTGAACTGAAAACTGATCACTGAGAACTGAGTACCTATTTCAATTCACCATGCGGCGGAGTGAATCAAGAGCCTGGCGCGCCAGCGAATAGCGCGGCTCGATCTCTAGAGCTTCCTGGAAGCAGCGCGTGGCGTGGCTGTACATCTCTTTTCCGAGATACGCGCGTCCCAGGTTGTAATGCGGAAAGTGGCGCGGCTCATAGCGGAGCGCTTCGGTGGCGCGCTCGAGCCATGGAATGGCTTCATCGAAGCGGCCCAACTCGATCAGATACGCGCCGATATCGTTATAGGGATTGCCGAATTCCGGATCGAGCTCGATGGCGCGCTTGCATTCCGCAATGGCTTCTTCCACGCGCCCTTGGAAATGATACGTCCAGCCCAAAAAGGTATGGGCCTCGGCCGTGGGATGTAGCTCCAGAGACGATTGATAAAGCTCCACGGCGCGATCGTAATCGCCTTCCATCTGCGCCTGATAAGCGTCTTGTAGGACTTCCCACGCCCGTGTGAGGGTCTCCATGCTCATGGACACATAGTTAGCACACGGTTTTGCGAGGGTCAAAAGTACGGAAGTCCCGGCGTGCAGGAGAGGAACCTGTCCCTTGTGACGGGTAAGGAGTGGAAATTGGGACCGCAAATGGAGAGAATGGTTGGGTTCCAGCTTGGCTTCATCAAAGAGCGATAACGACCAATTAGACGAGGGGGCATCGTGAAGCGGGATTATCTGGTTCTTGGGATCGTAACACTGGCTGTCGCCGGAGCACTCCTAGCGCAGGAGCAGCCAAAAAAAGCAGCGCTGAAAAACGCGGCGAGTCACGATGCCGCTGGCTCCGCGGCGCGGGGCAAGGAAGTGTTCGATAAGAAATGTGCGATGTGCCATTTCGCGGACAGCGACGCGAAGAAGATCGGACCGGGACTCAAGGGAATTTCCAAGCGCAAAACTTTCACCGTGAACGGCAACAAAGTCACTACGGAATCCCTGACAACGTGGATCGAGAACGGCGACACCCTGATGCCCCCCATGAAGGAGGCGCTCGAGCCCGCCCAAATCAAAGACGTCGTCGCCTACGTTAAAACACTCTGACCTTTATTTCGCTGGCTCTTCGGCCGGCGCTTTTAGTCCTCAGTTTTCTGTATTCGCTTCTCAGTTCTTAGTTGTTAGTTTTCTGAGAACATTTCTTGGCGTCGAGTTTTCGGTAAGCCGATTCTTAGTTGGCAATCTTGTTTTTGTCTTACTGAACACCGATCGCTGAAAAAGGAACACTGGAAAGAGAAAAGCCCCCGAAAGCCTGATCGCTCAAGCTGCCGGGGGCCTAAACTCGAACGAAACCGCGACTACTTCAGGACGGCGTCTTTAAACGCCTTCGACGGACGCAGGCGAACAACGGTCTTCGCCTTGATCTTGATCGCCTCGCCGGTCTGTGGGTTGCGGCCCATGCGCGCCTTGCGGTGCGCCTTCACGACGCGGCCGATCCCCGGTATCACGAATTTGCCCGCTGCGCCCTTGGCTTCCTTCACGGCGAGCTTGAACAGCTCTTCAAAGAAGAGAGCGGCGGTTTTCTTCGCTGTGCCGACTTTCTCGGCGATGTGTCCCACAACCTTGGTCTTGCTCAGTGGCTTGGCTGCCATCTAGTCTGCTTATCCTCCTGATTTTTCTTTCCACTCCGATACGATCGAAGCAGGCCGCGAGCTGACTACCCCTGATTTTCAACGAAAAAACTCGGGCCGCAAGGAACTATAGCCAAGGGAATTGCGGAACGCAAGGAAAAATCGCAAAAAAGGCTGAAAAAATGCGAATTTTTCAGGGGTGTGTGGAAATCACCGCTAAAAATGCGGTTCTGGGGCTTCGCGCTGGCCATTTGAACGGGCTTTCGAATGCGCGTATCGGGCCGACAGACGCGGCAAGGGGCGAATTTGCAAAGGCCGGCGGGCGCCGCATGCGACGAATCTGCAAGGGCCAACGGCAGCAACTACAGCGATTTGGAGAAAGTTCAAAGAATCAAAACCTGTCCGAGCCGAAAAAAAGGTGCGCGGCATGGTTCGGCTTCGCTCACCATAAGTGCTGCGCCCTTAGAACGAGAAACCACTTAGAGGGTAGCGAGATCCGCGTAGAAATGGGCGATGGCCTTGATGCCGCCGAAATAATTCTCCAGCGCGATGTGCTCATCGGGGGCGTGGGCGTTTTCGTCGGGTAGACCGAAGCCGAGCAAAACGCACGGCACTTTGAAGGTGTCGTGCATTTGCGTTACGAAAGGGATGGAACCGCCTTCGCGAATGAAAACGGCTTTCTTGCCGAAGCCCTTCTCGAGAGAGGTTTGTGCCTTCTTGAAAATCGGATCGTGGTACGAAGCCACCCACGGTTTTCCGGTGCTCAAGACTTCAAACTTGCAATGGACCGTTTTGGGGAGGAGCTTTCGAATATGCTTCTCCACGAGTTTGGCGATCTTGTGCGGATCCTGGTTGGGCACCAGGCGCGTGGAGAATTTAGCAAAGGCTTTTGACGGGATAACGGTCTTAGCGCCCTCTCCCTGATAGCCGCCCCAGATGCCGTTCAATTCGAACGTCGGCCGAGTCCAGAGCCGTTCGACGGTGGTAAAACCCTTCTCTCCGAAATAACCTGGTGCGCCGACCGCTTTCTCAAAATCCTTTTTCTTCCAAGGCAGGGCATTCAGGGATTTGCGCTCGGCATTTGAAACCTTTGCTACCTGGTCATAGAACGCCGGCACGGTGACCCGGAAATTCTTGTCGTGAAGTTTCGCGAACAGCTCCGTCAAGATGGTGAGCGGATTGGGGACCGCGCCACCATAGACGCCGGAATGCAGATCGCGCTCCGGGCCGGTCAATTCGATCTGGTAATAGTTCAGTCCGCGCAAGCCGTAAGTGATGGAGGGAACACCCTTGCCAAGCATGGAAGTATCGGAGACGACAAGCGCGTCGGCCTTCAGCTTTTCCTTGTTCTTCTGGACGTAGTTCCAGAGGCTGACGCTCCCGACTTCTTCTTCCCCTTCGATCAAGACCTTTACGTTGATGGGAAGCTTGCCGTCTACTTTCTGCAGCGATTCGAACGCTTTCAAGTGGATATGGACCTGGCCTTTGTCGTCGGCGGTACCGCGTCCAAAGAGATTGCCGTTGCGCACGGTGGGTTCGAACGGCGGCGACGTCCATAGATTGAGAGGCTCGACGGGCTGCACATCGTAATGCCCGTAGAAAAGGATGGTGGGCTTGCCGGGGGCTTCCAAAGATTCCGCGTAGACGAGCGGGTGGAGACCCGTGGGGACGATCTCAATGTTCTTGAATCCGCCGGCGCGGAGATGATCGGAGACCCAGCGTGCGCCGCGCTCGATATCGGGCTTGTGCTCGCTCTTGGCGCTGACGCTGGGAATGCGCAGAAATTCGTACAGCTCCGCGAGATGCTGATCGCGGTGACCATCAATGAACTCAGCAAGATTCATAAGAAGCTCTCAGGGGACATAAGTCCTTTGCAAATTATTATGACGTAAATTTGAAACGAAAGATTACAGTCACGGCATGCATGCGGAATTGCGGATGATGTTCGTGGCCGCTCTTCTATTTTATGGCCGCCACTGCTCTGCACACAAGCAAAGAGGTACCTAGCGAGTACCTGGCGATGTGTCTTTTTCTGGGATGCCGAAGTCACGGCCAGGTGATCCGGGCAAAGGTAACTTCCCAGAACGGGTAGGCCTGAACTCCAATTAAGTGAAATGGCCTGTCTGCCCCAATTGTCCACGAGAGCCCTCCATGAGCGACTCGACTTAATTGGGAGGCCTGCTCCATGTGCGCCGGCCCTCGTTGATCTCCGCCTCTTCCCATGCCTAAGATTGCACCCCGAGTTCGTTTGCCCTCTCAGACTTTGGAATTTTCCCAGTTTCGCTGAATTAGTCGACAAAGTCGCAGGGGCGACGATTACTTGGTGCAATGCCGGTTTAGAAATCCGAAAACGTCTTCGGCCCAGACGTCCGATCCAAAGTAGCCAAAGCTGTGGCCGTCCCGAGGGGACTCGCCGTAGGGAGGATAAATCTTCAGTTTGTACGTCTTGCTCACCAAGTTCATCTCTGCTGAGAGCGTCTTGCTTGGCGACAGGTCAAAATCGTTAGCGGCCTGAAAAAAGAAGATTGGTGCTTTTGCATTTCGCACTGCGCGAGTCATAAGCGACTGTAACTCAGGAGCCTGCGACCAGCTCTGAGCGCCCCCCGCAGAATCGATCCCCGCACAATATCCTCCTCGTTCTACTCCCAGCACAGTTTCGATGCCACCAAACGAGTTTCCCGCCACCGCGATGCGACTCGGTTGAACGAAACTCTGTTTTCGCAACCACGCTAGGGCTGCGAACTGATCGTTCAAATGATCCGTCTCCAATAACCGCACCATCGTTGCGGCAGCCGCAGAGAGGCCTCCGGCTTTCTCGGCAGCCGCGATCTGATCGCCAATATACGGACCTGCCGAGGCACTCAAT
>QHZB01000515.1:0-1251 GCA_003224525.1 Acidobacteriota bacterium
AGGACGAACGGTCGTACGCGGAGAATGTGCTTCACCGCCAACCTGCCATCTTGGACAGGTACGCCCCTTCGAGGCCATCCGCCGTGCCATTCGCCATACTTGCGGGCGCCTGAAAGCTCATCTGCAGGGAATTCGCATGAAAAATAAAAAACAGCCTCCTCCCCAGGAAGGCGGCTCGCAAGAGGCCAGCAAGAGATTTTCCCGCTGTCTTCGCCGGCTTCAAGAAATTCTGAAGCCGTACGAAAAACAGTTCAGTGTCGTTCCCTACAAGCCGGAGTTCTACTATCTCCAAACTCGCTCGGCTTGCCACGAGGGGAAGCCTGTATGGTTTGCGGTGATCCGCATGGGCAAGAACTACGTCAGCTACCGCCTGATGCCGGTTTACATGAACCGGGTTTCGCAGAAACGCATCTCTCCCGAACTGAAGAAACGCATGCAGGGCAAGGCCTGCTTTAATTTCAGCGGGTGAATCCCGCGCTTTTCCGCCAGCCAACCGATTTGACCGCTGCCGGCTTGAAGTTTACCGCGCCTTGAAATACGTGTGATTTCCGCGCGTGGAGAAATATTTTACAAAGTCACATCCATCTGGAGTTCCTGAATCATATTCTGAAGCACGCTGTTCGCCAGCTTCTGCTGGACCTCGGTGTCTTGCTTGGTTCTTCGAATCGCGTCGAGTTGCGTTTCTTCCTCGTCGAGCTGCTTCGTGTAGCGTTGCAGCAAAGTCCGTTCTTCCGCGCTGCCTTTCAACGCTTTCATGTTCTCGCGCAGCCGTGCCTGGTCCGTGAAAATCTGGTCCATGGCTTTTTGCTGGTCTTTGAGTGCTCCATCAAAGTCCGCCACAACTTTCTTTTGCGCGGTGATGGTCCGCAGGGACTTCTCGATATCCGCGTTTATGGATTTCTGCCGCAGCAGTAAATCGATCTCCTCATTGGTCACGCCGTTCAAAGTATATTGCGAATAGAGCGGTTTGGCCTCATTCACCACCAACCTTTCGGTTTTCTTTGCTTCGACACCCAGGCGGAAACGGTACAGACCTGCCGCTTTCTCTTCGGGCTTGGCGCCGTCTTCGCGGAGTTTCCATTCCGGGCGCGCCGGATGCTCGATCACCAAAGTCCGCGGAGTCGAATCTTCATTTCGAACGATGTAGGTTTTTTTCTCACGATCCTCGCTGGTGGTGGTCATCGCGCCGCGATAAATCCGCACGCGCGTTACGCGCTCCCGGTTGCTTTCCAATTTGGTGTCCACCAGAAG
>QHZB01000515.1:1286-2674 GCA_003224525.1 Acidobacteriota bacterium
CTCGCCTGCGAAGGTATTGCTATCCAAAACGCTGAAGCTTCCCCCGTCCAGGGTCAGCGAACTGGCATTATCCACCCAAAGCGCGCGAAGCGGCCGCGCCTCTCCGAGCGATTCGTTCCACAACGAAACTCTTTCTGCCGCGATGTCCGTCTGCAAGATCGGCACCAGCGCCGACTGGTTCTTTCGAATCGTCACGCGTTCCTTCAGTTTGTATTCGAACAGGTCGCCTAGCGTATTCCCTTCCGCGACAGGCTCGCTCTCCTCCCGTGCCTCCTCGACTTCCGCTACTTCTGGCATTGCTGGCGGCGGAGGTGGCGCGGGACCTAACATCGGCATCATCCCACGTGCGCTGCCGCTTCCCATTCCACTGGCAACTCCATCCATCACGCCACCCATGACTCCGCCCGCAACGCCACCTGCCAGAGGATGGGCCGAAGGCTCCAGCGTTGCTGCATGCGTTTGCGGGGTCAATTGCACGCTCTCCGGCAGCGGCACGACGGGCCGCCTTCCGTAATACGGCTGCGAAAGCTGTTGGATAAACGAATGCGGCGCCCCTGCCACCAGCGACAGCTCTACATCGTTCCAATCTTCGCCAATCGTGTTGTCCACGATCGCCCAGCCCTGCAGAAGAGGTTTCTTTTCCGTCTTTGAGGACAACACCAGCCGATACGTCGTCTTCCAGATCGGCACTTCGCTGATGTAGCTCACATACAAATTGCGTTCACCCGCGCCCGTCGTCGAAATGGTCATCCGTCGCAGATCTTGGTCCCGCGAAGAAGCGATCAAGCCAAGGTATCGCCCCACTTCCACCTGCAAATCCTTTTCCACCTCCGCGGTGCGTACTTCACCGCCGTCGCTTACCAAAGAAATTTCCGTCCACTCGGTCGTTTCTTTGTCTTTCTCGCGCGATTTTTGTTCGACGCTCAGAAGTTTTCCCGCCATCGCTGCACCACTGCCGCTGCGCAGTTCCAGCCTTGCGCCGCGCAGAGCGCCGAGAAAATCCGCCATCGTGGGATTTTCGCCGAGTGTCAGACGGAGCGTAGCCAGCCTCCGGGCCAGCGGCGCTTCCGAGTTGTAATCGACGCCGGATATTTGTCCGCCGGACAGATCGAGAACTGTCAGCGACTTCAATACGTCATTCAGTTGCGCGCTGGTGAAATCGACATGCACATCCTGGCTGCCACGCACATGTCCCAGATGTTCGAAATATCCCACGCCATTCTTGTATAGCACCACGCGCCGCACCGGGAGCTTTGCCGCTGCGGGGTTCGCGTTTTCGCGTAGTTCATTGGCAGCCTCAAGATTTTTAGGTTTTGCTGCCGAAACTGTTTTTTCTTGCCCCGGAGTTGGATTACAAAAAAGCAAGGAGAGACACAGTACTGCAAAGA
>QHZB01000323.1 GCA_003224525.1 Acidobacteriota bacterium
CATACTCTGCACCTGCGCGATTCCGTGCCTCCGTCAAACCGTCGGTATACAGGAACAGAGTGTCCCCGGGAGCCAGGGTGAGCCGATGGAGAGGGAAGCGGGCGTTACAGAACATCCCCAGAGGCACACCCGTGGAATTCTTTGGCGTCGCCCCGTCACCATGGATGTGAAGCACGGGAAGGTGACCCGCGCTGACAAACTCGACCGAACCATCTTGGGCAGCTCGTCCCACGACGAGAGTCGCGAATTGTCCCGCAAGAGTGCTCTCGCAGAAAATGCGGTTGGCGTCTTCCACCATGCGATCGAGCGGGAGACCGGCTTCGGCGAGGCTGCGAAACGTTGCATGGAGGTGGCTCATGAGCATCGAGGCGGCAACACCCTTGCCGGAAACATCCCCGAGCATAAAGAGCAGGCCGCCATCTGTTTCGAAAAGATCGCAGTAATCGCCGCTGACCATGCCGGCAGGTTGATAGTGGTAGCGCACGTCCCAGCCAGCTGGCGCCAGGCCGGGTTTCGGCAAGAGGGCGCGCTGGATGCGCGCGGCCAGGGAGAGGTCACTCTCCAAGGCACGCTGTTCGGCGCTCGTAAGGTGGTCGAGACAGAACCGCACCAACGGATCGGCCAGCAGGCGCTCCGCTTCAATCGTATCGTGGCACGTCTCGCAGAGCCCGAATGTTCCTTGATCGATACGGCTCAGCGCGGTGTCCACGGCCGTCAGCAGTTGAGAAAGAGAAGCATCGGCGGCTGGCGAATGCAAAGCCGCGTGAAGGCGCTCGCGGCGTTGTTCCAGTTCGGTGCGCAAATACGTTTGTTCGGCAGTGGCCATGCTACCTCCTGCCATAGATTGCTGTTTTGCAGCGGAGTTTTCCATCCGATTTGCTCCTTTGAATTGAGGAACTCGGGAATTGGCTTACCGCGACGACGTCGGCTCTGCGCTTCCGATTCGCCGATGGAGCGTGAGAGAGCAAGTGCCCTGCCGAGTCGTCGCAGATTTTTATTCGATGCGTCAAACGTGCAAGACGGTGCAGGAGTTTTGTTCAGCCGCGCACAACGAGCAGCGACATAGGGATCGCAAGAGGAGCAGCGCTGACGCCTGAGCCGGAAAGAGCGCTCGGTCGCGGCCACCGGGAGCGTTATTTATTGCTCTTGCGGCGCTCGCAGAGCATCACAATCTTGTTCGGTCGGCGGCCTCACTGTCGATTTGCATTTTGACGACTTTGTCGCTCTTGGCGATCAGGTAGTTGACGCGGCGATCCTGTAGATCGTTTTGGGGTAAGTCGTGCCACAACCACAGGCGCGCTTCCGAATCACAGTACCTGCACTAGAATTTGTAGAACGATCTTGCAGAGTGGCGTGGGGGAGACCCAGCGAGCTAGGACGATCAGGAAATGTCACTGCAGGGCGAGGCTGGCGTTGGTGCAACCGGAGCCGGTGGGGTCATAGTGGATCACGCCAGTCTGATCCGTGCAGAACATCCGCTCACCCGACCCGCCGACGACCTGGGGAGTGCCCGTGACGATGAAGCTGAACGAAGGAACGGCGCCGTCACCTGTCCACGCAAAGCTGTAGCCGGACTTATAACCTTGTGCAAGAATATCATCGATCAGACAGGCCTGCGCCGAAGTGGCTGTCGCGCAAGGATTTGCGCCACCCAGGGTGGTTAACTGCGCCGGGAAACCCATGTCGGGATAAGTAATGGAATAAGTAATTGCGGCGGTGTTGATCATGCGGAGCGAAGCAACCGCGGAGGCCTCATTGGCACGGAGGCGGGAACGAAGAAAGTTGGGAATTGCCATGGCCGAGATGATCAAAATGATCGACACGACGATAAGCAGCTCGATTAGAGAAAAGCCCTGCTGTTTTCGCATGAATCCCCCTGAAGCTAGCAAATCCTAACCGTGGGGCTTGCTTCGCCACCCGCGACAGACTAAATTTTGAAGAGTAGGGCGTCAATCCTGTATTTTGCTGTTCGAAGGCCAGGCCGCGCAAACCTGTCTACTGTCCTAGAGGACAGCGTACCGTCTTGGGGTGCGGGTTTTTCCTCGATGGGCAGTCCTCTAACCGTTTATTACAGGCGCCGCAGCTGCTTCACGTGACGCTGCTAAGCGGTCCACCACGTCGTTACCCTCACTTGTTTCCGGCGACGCCCCGTTCTGGGAACGCGGCGCGCTTGCCGGAGGATTCGCTGAATTGGCGCTTTGGAAAATGAAACCCAAGGAGTGGCGAAAGAACTGGGAATTACCAGGCCATTCTAGAGATTGGGCAGAGATGGGTTTCAGGAGGTGGCAAAACTTATTCCAGGACGAGGCTGGCGTTGGTGCAACCTGAGCCGGTGGGGTCATAGTGGACCACGCCAGTCTGATCTGTACAGAACATCCGTTGGCCTGACGAGCCGATGGCCTGGGGTGTGCCTGCGACGATGTAGGAGACCGAAGGAACGGCGCCGTCACCTGTCAACACGAAGGAGTAGCCGGACTTGTTGCCCTGGGAAAGACTGTCATCGATCAAGCAGGCCTGCGTAGAAGAGGCGGAACAAGGATTTGCGCCACCCAGGGTGGTCAACTGCGCCGGGAAACCCATGTCGGGATAGGTAATGGAATAAGTAATTGCGGCGGTGTTGATCACGCGGACGGAGGCGACCGCGGAAGCCTCATTGGCCCGGAGGCGGGACTTGAGAAAATTGGGCACCGCGATGGCCGCGATGATCAGGATCACAGCGACAACGAGGAGCAACTCAATCAAGGAGAATCCTTTGTAGCTCCGCATGAATACCCCACAAGTCAGCTCTTCCGTCGGAGGACGCGGCCCGTGAGGGGTTAGGCCGACACGGAATCCTTCGAGCGGAGATGCATCATCCCACACTGGGGATTCTATTCCAAATCGACGTGGCAGAGAAAGCAATACTTTTGCGGCACCTCCGGGGACATGGGGGCCGTCGGGAGGCGGACTCGGCGCGGCGTGGAGGAAGTATTCAACTCCTAAGTCCAATGGAGCTGGCACTTGCGTATTCCAAGCATGGCGCGGTCAAGCGCGACAGGGTACTAAGGCGAAGACGCTTCGAGTGGGTGTTGTCCGCGGAGCGCTGCGGAAATGGAACGAATTTTCAAAAAAGAGTAAAGGGCGCAAGGGAACGCGCTTCGCCATAAAGCAAGAGCACTGTTCTGGTTGGTGAAGAGCCTTCATCGCGCCCACCGGGAGCGTTATTCTTTGGTCTTGCGACGCTCGCAGAGCGTCACGATTTTCGTTGGGTCGACGGCATCGTTGTCGATTTGCATTTCGACGACTTTACCGCTCTTGTCGATAAGGTAGTTGACGCGGCGAGCTGCTTTGTACTTGGGATTGTAAAGACCGTACTGGCGGGTGACCTCCCCTCCCCAGTCGCTCAACAGGGGAAAGGTGACGGCGATTTTTTCTGCCCACGCGGCGTTGCTGAAGGTGCTATCCATGCTTACACCCAATACTTGGGTGTCGGCAGCTTCCAGCTTTTGCAGATTCTGCTGGAAGTTCTGCATCTGCTTGGTTCAACCACCGGTGAAAGCGAAGATGTAAAAAGCGAGGGCGACGCTTTTCCTGCCGCGGAAGTCATGCAGGGACACCGGGTTGCGATGGGTGTCCATGAGGGTAAAATCCGGCGCCATGTCCCCGACCTTAACGGCGGGATCGGGCAAGACGTCTTTCTTCTCCGTTTGTCCCCACAGCCGATTGGCGGCCGGTGGTGCACTCAGAGCAAATATCCCAAACAAAAGGATCGCGATACCTTTGCGCATGCGTTTTGTTCTCCTTAGGTTTTCTTTCGCGTGAGCCCGCGCTTGGCGCAAGCCGCAGCCGCGATGATAACAGCCACGAGAGGGCATTCCTATGTGTGTTTGATCGCTGAAGCCTGGATTCCGGCAGACTCCAGATGACAGTGGAATAGTTGGAGGAGGCACAGAGGCATGATAAAAGTGGGCAGGGAAACGGAGGGGAGGATGGTGAAACAGGACAGGGTGA
>QHZB01000089.1 GCA_003224525.1 Acidobacteriota bacterium
ACCGTCGGGTCCTTGTCGCTCTCGCATTGGCATTGATCGCTGGTGGCGCCCATGCCGTTCCGGGCGAACAACAAACTCCTGAATTTACGTTCTGAACAACTCCCCCCTCGGTCGATCCGCATGTACAGGCTGCCGTTGAGCCGCACCGGCCTCTTTATGAGACGCGAGCCATTCATGACCAAAATGGTACGGGGAAGTTCTACATGGGTCGAGAAATCGCTCAGGTGATGGGACCGGGAGGCATCCCCTGGTTAGACCGCCTCGAGCGCGATGACCAAGAGAAACCTTCAATCGTACTAGATGCTTTGAAACTCCGGGGCGGTGAGACCGTCGTGGACTTGGGTGCTGGATCTGGCTATTTTACATTCCGCATTGCTCCGAGAGTTGGCAGGGCTGGTAAGGTGTTGGCCGTCGAAATCCAGGACGAAATGCTTCAGACAATCCGTCAACGTGCGCAGGCGCTGAAAGTTACGAATGTGGAGGCGGCGAAGGGTAGCGAAACGGATCCAAATCTGCCTGCGAAAGCCGTGGATCTCGTGCTGATGGTGGACGTCTACCATGAGCTAGCATACCCCTTTGAAGTCATGACCAAAATCCGCGAGGCCCTGAAGCCCGGCGGTCGCGTCGTCTTTCTCGAATACCGCAAGGAGGATCCCGATGTGCCCATTAAATTGGTGCACAAGATGTCCGTGGAGCAGGTCAAAAGAGAGATGAAAGCTGTCGGGCTTGCACACATGCAGACGTTGGAGACACTGCCATTGCAGCACATCCTGGTTTTCGAAAAACCTGTGGCTGGCGAATTGTTATTTCTCCAGCCACAGGGCATGTAGCGTTGTTATATCCTTTCGCCGGGTTAGCGCGGGTTGTACTGGTGGTCGCTGATTTTAAAGGCATTCGCGACGGATAGCATTTTGGGTAGGGATAGGTGGCACATCCGTATAACTTCGTCGTTCCGGCGAATGGAAGACTGAACGCCGTCAAATCCGAGAGTTTCCGCCCATCCGCTTGAGACATTGACGGAAGACGCTTTAGAGGCTTGTCCCCTTCCCATCGACCACGTTCGCAACGTAGCGTCCCTCGCTCAGGCCGCACTGCTCAAGAAGTTCGGCAAGAGCAACGTTTGCGACTTCTTCGCGGAACTCGACTTTCGGCACTGGAGCCGATTTCGTAGATAATCGCCCAATTGTTGGTACGGAGTTGGGACAACGGTTGGGACAATCGAAGGGGTTCCACTCGTGACCGGAGCGCGCTTAAACGACGCCAAAGAAACGACTTAGTGGGATTTGAGCTTTTTCTTCGTAGCCAGACGCTCTATCCAACTGAGCTACGGGCGCGTTCCGCAAGTCCCTCTACTATACCGAGATGCGACGCTAAGCTGCAACTATGCTCTCCTGATTTTGTAGCACACGTAGCGCAATTAAAGCCCGGCTCCGAAATGTCCGCCATGGGAATCTCGAAGCGAGTCCCACCTTCTCCGCCCATCCTGCAGTCTATTGTACAGCAAATGTTCAGCAATATTTCCCCCATCCAAACCTACAGGGAAACGCCTCGGGGAGCGCTAGGCGGCTAAAAGAGCAGGGTCACTATTCTGTCGCTATGAGCTGGTCGACGACAAGATTCGGACTAGATGGACTAGCAAAAAAAGTTGCAGCCAAGCCGCAGGCGGCAGCAAACGATAGCCACACTCCCGGAATGGCGCGATTCCCGGAAACATGAATCAAATAGGTGCTAAGCGCCGGCGTGAAGCCTCCGAAAATTGCTGTCGCCAAACTGTAGGCCAAAGCGAATCCCGAGGTTCTTACTTCGATAGGCATGATTTCCGCGAGAAATACCACCATGGCGCCGTTGTAGCTGCCATAGATAAATGAGAACCAAAGCTCAACTGCCAATAATCTTCCAAAAGAAGGCTCGTGCACCAGCCAAAGCATCGCAGGATAAGCGGTGATCAACATCAGAACTGTACAGCCGAACAGAAGTGGACGACGCCCAATACGGTCGGAAAGAGCACCCATGATCGGCAGCCAGAAAAGGTTGGAAGCACCTACAAAGAGGGTCACGATCAGGCTGTCCATGCTCGTCAAATGGAGTTCAGAACTTCCGAACGTCGGCGTGTAAGCTGTGATCATGTAGAAGGAAACCGTAGTCATTGTGACCATGAAGGTTCCAACCAGAACAATGCGCCAGTTTTGCGCCAAGGAACGCAGAATTTCCGAGCTGGTTGGATGATGTTTACGAGCAGCAAATTCATCGGTTTCCGCCAAGGATTTCCTCAGTCGAAAGAGAAAAGGAACTATAGCGCAGCCTAAGAGCAGCGGAACACGCCAGCCCCACTCCTTCATTTTTTCCGGCGGGAGCCAGGAATTGAGCGCTACGCCGATGGAGGCTGCAAACATCACCGCGACTTGCTGGCTGCCGGATTGCCAACTCACGTAAAAGCCCTTGTGGCCGGGAGTGGCGATTTCAGACAGATAGACAGAAACGCCGCCAAGTTCCATGCCGGCCGAGAAACCCTGTAGCAATCTTCCGACAACGACCAGCAGCGGAGCCAAGAGGCCGATCGTAGCGTACCTTGGCGTGCAGGCGATCGTGAAAATTCCGACTGACATCAGAGAGAGAGTTAGCAGTAATCCCGCGCGCCGGCCGTGTTTGTCTGTGTATGCGCCCAAGACCAGAGCGCCTACCGGGCGCATGAGAAAGCCAGCGCCAAATGTCATCAAAGACAGCATCAGCGAGGCAAAGGGATTTCCGTTTGGAAAGAACGCTCGTCCGATAGCGGCAGCGTAATAGCCAAAGACCATGAAGTCGTACATCTCGAGAAAATTTCCACTCGAGACGCGGATCACGGACCAAATTTTTGAATTCCGTTCCATTCGCGCAATCATAGGCCCCTATTTTCGTCAGAACTCGGCGTCGACATTGGAGCAAGGCAAATTCAATTCGTGCCCCCGGCCAAGCTACACTTCGTCCTAGTCGGCTGGTTCGAAGAGTTTCGCTAGTGCCGGATTTTTCTGTTTGAGCTCATCGCGAATCTGCCCGAATTCTTCTGGCCCCCGGCTTCTTTGCCTTTCTCGTAGTCGTGCATCACCAACTCAACTTCAAATTCTAAATCTGACTGAAATTCAGGACTCTTTCTGCTTCCACAATTCCTAATCCTCCGCCTCAAATGTCCAGACCTGCGCAGGCTCGTTGCCCTTCGCCGGCACACCCACGTAAAACCGGTCGCGCTTGGCAAAGTAGTATCCAGTTCGAATGCCAATTCCAGACGCCACGTTGGTGATCAACTCGTAATGATCCGGGTCTTGCTGTTGGATCACGCTGATGATTCCTTCGCCGCCGATGACGTAGAGACGTTTCCGGGAAGCATCAAAGAAAACATCGTCGCATTCACCCGCCGCCCGCAATCTCGCAACTTCCTTCCCCGTCTGTGTGTCCAGAACCACCAGCATTGGTACTTTCCGGGTGACCGTAAACAGCCGATGGTCTTCTTCATTCAATGCCATCGCGTAATTTCCTCTTAGACCTTTCAGGGGCCACTTCGTTACCGCGCCCGTCTTACGATCAATCGATTCCACCACATTCCCTGCGTCCGGCACGTTGGCGAAAATGTGCTCTCCGGCAGCTTCCACCTGGAACGACTCGGGATGCCCTTCCGTCTTGTACACTGTGCCTACCCGCTCGTCTGTGGCTGGGTCGACCATTGCGATTCCGCCGTCCTCTTCGCCAAAGCCCACGAAAATCCTTTTGGAAGCTGCATCGTAGCGAACGTTGTCAGGGTCTGTCCCAAAATCAATCGTTTTCTTAAGAGTGTACGTGGCGCCGTCGTAGACTCTCATTTTGCCGTCTTCCGCGTTCGCGACGTAAAGCTTGTCGAAGCCGGGAACGTACAGCGGCCCTTGCGGTTGGCTAAGTCCTTTAATGCTTCGAATCACCTTGCCAGCAAAAACGTCGATGACCTCCACGGTGTTGTTCCCTAAAGCAGATACGAACAAACGCTTGCGCTTCACGTCCGCGGTAAAGTGATCGAGGCGGCCTGCTACATTCGGAACTGGAATTTGTTCTTCGAGTTGCAGCGGGAGAATGTCACGGCTTGTCAATTGCGCTCTAGTCGTCATGGTGCCGCGGAATGCCAAAACGCTAGAAACGGCGAATGCGGCTACACTCACAGCAAAAAGTTTCTTCATGGTTTTTCCTCGAGTTAATCTGGCCTGATCTTCCATCCCCGAATCTGTGTTCGAATCTCACGGCCGGTCTATGGTTGCGGCTCGAATACAAGAACGGCCGCAAGATCGTTGTCGTAAGTGGGAGCCGCAACGTAATAGCGATTGAGTTCCGGCGACCAGAACGACGTTCCGGCCCCTGGCTTCGTGGGAATCTTGCTCGCAATCCCATAGCTGTTTGCGCCCTTCTGCTGATACGCGTACACGTATCCGGCATCGAATCCTCTGCCTCCCGAAATGTAAATCCGCTTGCGCGTCGTATCGAAATAGACGCCGTCCATACCGTCAACGGTGGGCAGATTGGCCACTTCCGCCCCAGTCTTTGTGTCCATTGCAATCATCTGCGGGGGCGTGCGTGTGCCCAAGAACAATCGCTGCGTGGATTCATCGTACGCGGCGTCTCCGGGCCGCTCGCTGCTGACCGGCCACGTCGTTGTAACTTCTCGCGTTTTCGTATCGATCACTTGGATCTTGTTGGCAACGGGAACCAGCACAAATAATCTCTTCCCCGGTTTGTCCAGCAATATCTCGGCTGGATGAGCGGCAACTCGAATGTCGTAAAGTTTCTTGTCTTTCCGGGCATCAATAATTCCGACTTCGCCGTAGTTCTTACCGCCGTATCCCACATAAAGAAGTTTTTTGCGCGCATCGTAGGTGACGCGGTTCGCACCGAGGCCAAGCTTGATGGAATCGAGTAGTTCGAGCGTGTCACCTCGAAAAACGCGGAGCATTCCGTCGTCTCCGCTGGCGACAAACACCTTGTTTAGAGACGGGACGTCGGCGATCCCTTGCGGCTTTTGCAAGCCTGGGATACTCCGCGTCCATTTGCCGGCCTGCAGGTCAACGACTTCCACTGACCCATTTTCGAGTCCGGAAACAAAAAGGCGTTTGCCTTTTACGTCCACGTCCATGTGGTCGATGCGGCCTTTTAGGTTCGGCAACGGAATCGTCTGAACGAGTTTCAGCGCTTCTTTGTATTGCGCGTTCATTGTTACGGCGGCCAAAAGCAGAGCTCCTGCTGCCGCCGCACTCACAAGAAAAGTTTCTCTCATCGCTGTAGCCTCACATTCGCAAACGCGTCCTCCACATCAAGTCTTCTTGCGAAAAGGATCCGCCACCGATGGTCACGGATAAACGCACCATGAATCTGAGCCACGATTTCTTCTTTTTTCTGGCCACACGCAACGGAAACTTCGACGTACCGGAACTTTCTATCGGCAATCCTCTCTCCGAGGAACTCTGTTCGATGTTCCTGCCCGCATCTGCAAGCGAGAATAAGAGCCTGGAACAAACGGTTATCAACACCGCAAGATCCAGAGTGTGGCGCTAGCCCCGGTGCACCGCGATGGACGGAGTAATCGTCGAAGAGTGAGCCCCGCCCATGCTCCCGACGGCATTCATGAGCGCGGAAAGCGAGGCGGAGGAGCGCCGGTTGGCCGACTTCCCTCCGCCTGCGGCATGTCCGTTCGTTTACCAAACCAGCTTCAACCCGAGCTGAATCTGGCGTGATGAGGTAGACGTGGAACCAATCACACCTGCGTTTCCCGATACACTCCCGTTCGGATTGAAAATCGAGTTGTTCGAATCATTTAAGAAGTTGGGCGCTGCAAGATTCGGATGATTCAGGATGTTGAAGAACTCCGCGCGGAATTGCACATTGAAAGTCTCAGAGATTTTCGGGACGTGCGTGTTCTTGAATACCGAGAAATCAACTGTAGTGAGTCTCGGCCCATACAAACTGTTGCGTCCCGCGTTACCCACGAGATTCTGGCAGTACTGTGTACCTGCGGGGGCTGCGGGCGCACCGGGAAAGGAATTGGGCGCGCATCCTACGAACGAAGTCGGCTCAGTTGGCAGCGTGAAACAGTTTAGGTTGAGGTAGTGAACGCCTCCGTGGATGGGATCGCATCCCTTGGTGATATTTGGGAAGTCCATGGAAAAGTCTCCGTTAAACCCGGTGCCAAGCGGATCGCCCCCTGCTCCCAGTGTTGCCGTAAACGGTGAGCCCGTCGTCGCAGTCAAGATGGTTCCGATCTCCCATCCGCCCGCTACGTAGGACGCAAGCCCCGACTTGGGACCTGGAACATTCCAGATGAAGGTTCCGACCAATGTTTGCCGTATGTCAAAGTCGCATGCACCGACCCTGTACGACTTCACGAATAGAAGAGGTACCGCGATCGAATTCACGTAAGTATCGCCTGTAACGGGAGCGGAACTTGTGTCTTTGCATTTGCCATAGGTGTAGGAAAGCTGGCCTTGAACTCCGTGGCTCATGCTTTTCTTGAGTTGAGCTTGAGCGCCTTCGTACGAGGATGCGCCGTCAAAGATGACTGGGCGAATGCCAGCCCCGCCTGTGCCCCCCGCCCAGTTTGGATCGATCGCTGTCCCGTTTATTGGGAAGAGAATTCCCGCGGAGCTTACCGAAGGCTGAACCAGGTTGATGTCATCGGCCGCGACAGACAAATGTACCGAGCGCGAGCCGACGTATCCGACGATGGCTGTCCAAGTCGGAGCGATCTCCCGCTGGATGTTAAGGTTCCAGTTCAGCACATCGGCACGCTTGGGATCTTGCTGGACATAACGATTTCTGACCCCGTTCGGGGCAAATCCGACGTTGTTGTCAATGCCGTTGCCCAGAGTGACTCCTAAGCAGGGGTCGGCGGCGCAGTTGCCTTTTGCGGCAGTGGACGATGCACCCGGCTTATCTTGGCCGATGATCTGGAATGGAGAGGTTGCTGCGGTATTCAGGCCAAACTCGTAAGGAAGCGGCAGCACGTCGAAGATCCCGAAACCACCTCGTACGGCCGTCTTTCCATTCTTGAAGGGGTCCCACGAAAAGCCGATTCGTGGTTCAAAGTTCTTGGTCGTTGGGTTGTTCGCGATAAAGCTGTTGACGGGAACCGGTCCGCACGCCGTTGGGCTGGCTGAACAATTCGCCAGAGTTGTGATTTCCTGAATCCGGTTGTTGGCATCTTTAGGCAGCGTCGTGATTTCATAACGCAGGCCCAAGTTGACGGTTAGATTCGGACGCAGTCGCCAATCATCCTGAACGTACCCGGCAAAGAGGCTCTGCCGAATCGCGACCTCAAGACTGTGTCCCGGAGCAAGTGCATTGAGCTTGGTGGGTGTGTTGGTCAGCAGCGCTGTGAGGCTGCCATAATTGTTCAATCGGCCATTTGGACTTAATTGCTCTAGAACGTTGTACAGCATTCGTTCAAAAGCAAATCCGAATTTTATCGTGTGCCTCCCCCGATTCAAGAAAGCGTCGTCGTAGACTTGGCCGGACGTCCAGCGATGCAGAAAACGATTAAGTCCTCCCAAGCCGATCGCGGTTGTGAGGCCGGCCCCCCCAATTTGCGGTGGAGCCTTCGCGCCTGGGGCCACGGCGAGAGCGGTGTTTGTTGCGACTGAGTCACCGGAAACCGGCAAGTTAATATCCCCTCGCACGCGGCTAATACCCAGCCGAATCGTATTGGCTAACTGCGGACTGAAAATATGGGTCTCCTCGGCGCTGCCCATCTGCCTCCTCGAGAAGACGCTATGCCTGGCATTGAGTAGCGGGTCCGGCTGGGTAAGCGGACCGGAATCAAAGAAGTAACTGCCTGACAGATTGTCCTTTTCGGATATTTTCTGGTCGATCCTTCCCGTGACGTAGTTTTCCTTTGAGACACCGGGCAGTGAAACATTCAGACTCACGATGTCCAAATTGGTCGCAGTTTGACATGCGGATCCCGCTGGACACGGCCAGAGAGCCAGATACGGCACGACCTTTGGGTCCACTGCAACGGATGTCAGTGATGCGCAGGGGTTGCCACTGGACGAGACGCACAGCATGCCGTTGCGTGCCTCTTGCGTCGGCACAAGGATGGACCTGGACAGAGGCTGGTTCTGACGAACTCCCTCATACGTTCCATACACAAATGTTTTGTCCTTGACGAGAGCCTTTCCCCCGGACCCTCCGAACTGAACGCGCCGGAAAGAAGGAATGGGTCCTGCAGGATCAAAGAAATTCTTGGCATCAAAAATCTTGTCTCGGTCAAAGAAGAACGCCGTGCCGTGGAAATCATTGACACCGCTCTTGGTAATGGCGTTGATGACCGCACCAGACGTATGCCCATACTCCGCAGTGTAGTTACTGGTGAGGACGGAAAACTCCTGGACCCCGTCCACTCCCAAGTTCAGTCCGGTCGCGCCGCCTGGGGCTCCATTCGAATAATCGTTGATGCTAATACCGTTCACACGGTAACTGTTTTCGTTGGCGCGGTGACCGGCATCGCTCAACTGATTTCCAAAGCCGCGGTTCCCTTTGTTCGCGCTGAATCCTGTCCCCGCCTGGTTGGGGATACTCGTGACTCCCGGCTCCAGAGCCGCCAGTGACGTCCAGTCGCGCCCGTTCAGCGGCAACTCTCGAACAGTGTTGGAATCGACCGTGGCACTTATGGTGGAGGAGGACGTCTGCACTTCTGGCGGCGCGGCGCTTACCACGACGGTTTGATTGAGCTGGCCCACTTTTAGGCTCAAATTCAGAGCCTGCTGCGCGCCAACCGTGAGGCCGATTTCTTTTTGGACTAGGGTCTGAAATCCTTGCGCCGTCACGCGCACTTCATACATTCCCGGGAGCAAGTTGGGCGCGGAGTAGAAGCCGTCTCCATTTGTGCTGACTTCTCGCACGACCCCGGTACCGAGGTTTTTGATGCTCACGGTGGCGCCCGGCACAGCGCCCCCTTTTTCGTCCGTAATCAGGCCCGACAGCGCCGCTCCCACCGCCTGGGCATGTGCCGTACCAGCAAGTCCGCCAATTGCGACCAAGAGCGCCAGCACGACCGCGCCGATTCTCAGTGCCAAGCCTTGCTGTCTTCCAGTGATGCTCATTTCATCCTCCTCATTTGCCAGACACAGGATTCCGAACACGAACAAATTCCTTCGTGGCAGGCACCACTTGCTCAGACGCTCGACTGTCCGTTCAAGCCCCTGATTGCCATTACGCGGACGTTCCCAGTATGAGCCGCACTCTGCTTCGCTCGTCCCAAGCAATGCAAGTCTTATTGCGTCACATCGAAAACATTTATTTGTCACAAGCTGCCCTACACAAAACAAACCACTTAAAACCCTTGGTAACAAATTCGCCCCTTTGCCTCCAATGGTCCTCGCGTTATACTGCCCCCGATCTCCACAATCGACGCCATGAAAAACTCGACGCTCTCGACGAATTCTCTACGTTTCGGCAGATATGAGCTCGACCTCCGCTCTGGCGATCTGCGCAAACATGGCATACGTATCAAGCTACAGGACCAGCCTTCTCAGATCTTGTCTATCCTTTTGGAGCACCATGGGGAGATGGTCTCTCGTGAGGAATTGCAACGGCGCCTCTGGCCCAGCGACACCTTCGTCGACTTTGATCACAGCCTGAATACCGCGATCATGAGGCTGCGCGAGGCTCTGGGCGATTCGTCGGACAACCCTCGGTTCATTGAGACGATCCCTCGTCGAGGATATCGTTTTATCGCTCCCGTAGAAGAGGTCACTTCTACGTCTTCCGCGTCCATGGATTCTGCGGAGGGGCCGATCAGTGACGCGTCCGCAGGTCCGTTGCTCTCTAAGAGCGACAGGCTAAAAGGTGTTTCGGTCGATAAGACGAAACGCAGTCCGCGGCTTGTGCTGCGGCGCTTGGCATTCGTCCTCATTACCGTAGCCGTAATCGCCGGCGTCTCTTCGCAAGTCGCTGTTCATTACGCCCGGAGCATTGATGTGACCAAGCCGAAATCGGATCGGAGCACTTCTCTTGTGGTGCTTCCACTGGAGAACCTTTCCGGCGACAAGGACCAGGATTATTTTGCAGATGGGATGACGGATGATCTAATCGCCAACCTCGCGAAGATCCGCTCGCTTCGCGTGATTTCCCGGTCCACGGCAATGGCGTACAAGGGCACGCGGAAGCCACTTTTGCAAATAGCGCGTGAGTTGAACGTGGATGCTGTCGTAGAAGGAACGGTGTTGAAAGCGGGGCCGCGCGTGCGCATAACGGCCGAACTGGTGCAGGTTTCGACGGACCAGCATTTGTGGGCCGAGACGTATGAAACGCAACTGCGGGATATTCTCTCGCTGCAGAATCAAGTCTCATCCGCCATCGTAGATGAAATTCGGATAAATCTTTCCTCGCAAGATAAAGAGCGGCTCTCGAAGAAGACGACTCTGGTGCCGGAGGCTTACGACGACTACTTAAAAGGCCGCTATTACTGGAACAAACGATCGGGAGAAGGATTCGAGAGAGCAATAGGGTACTTCGAAGACGCGACGCGCAAAGACCCGCAATACGCACTGGCATACGCGGGACTCGCCGATTGTTATGGCATTATTGGCGCAACGATGTTTGGGAATGCTCCGGCTGCACGAGCAGGGCCGAAAGCAAAGGCAGCGGCGCTTCGTGCCCTGGAACTGGACCCCACGCTGGCCGAGGCGGAAACTTCTCTCGCGACAGCGGAGTTCAACTACGATTGGGACTGGCAAACCGCGTCAAAGGGATTTCAGAAAGCTATAAGGCTGAACCCGAGCTATGCAACTGCGTATCAACGCTACTCGCTCTACTTGATTGCGATGGGCCGCATTGACGAAAGCTTTGAGCAAATTAACAAGGCGCGCGAACTTGACCCACTTTCGATCAGTATCAATACCAGCTATGGATGGCGGCTCTACCTTGCGAGGCAGTACGACCGCGCTATCGAGCAGCTTCGAACCACACTCGAGATGGATCCGGGCTACGAATGGGCGCACCTGATTCTCGGGCAAGCTTACGAGCAAAAAGGCCAGCTTGATTTGGCAATCTCCGAACTACGCAAAGCTTCCGATCTTTCCCACCAAAGCCCTCTGATGGTCTCGGCGCTGGCGCACGCCCATGCGCTCTCTGGCAACCAAGCAAAGGCGCAAGAGTTGCTGACGCTGCTTTTCGCAGAATCCCGAAAACAGTATGTTTCGCCGTTTTATATCGGCGTGGTTTACGCCGGGCTTGCCAAGAACGACGCAGCCATGGACTGGCTTGAAAAAGCATACGGGGATCGTTCGAATGGGCTCGTGTTTCTGCGCGTTGAGCCGGAGTTGGATTCGTTGCGCACAAGTCCCCGATTTATCGCCCTTCAACGCGGGCTAAACTTTCCAAACTAGATTGTAGCGCATCGAAGTCTTGCGCTTTCAGCGCTCCCCTACTGCGAGTTTGTTTTGCCAGCCTAGGTTTTTAGGCCCTTGAGCACGTCCTTGACGCGGAGACCAGTCACAAGCAACTTCGACTCTTCGCGTTTCATCAAGGCGAGGGTGTTCTGGCGCAAACGTCGGCGTCTCGCGTGTTCCCGGTGGATATCCCCGAGCCCACTGAGTGGACAGGTCCATTCTGAGCTTACAACGCAGCCCGGGCATTTAGATTCGGCAACACTCAAAACGCCTGAGACTTCTTTGCGCCCTTGCCTCAGTGTATTGGCTGTGGCGTTCTGGCCACCAGTTCCTTCTGCGCGGGCAGCTGCGACGAGTCCCAACCTCCGCCCAGTGCCTCGATCAATTGAACGCTAGGAAGCCTGCCACGCCGGTACACTTACGATGCCGGTCGAAATGGGACTTCGGCTTTTACTGTGGTTCACGCCCGGGCTCGCTGTGCACAGCAGAATCAGATCGCACACCAGATATGCATCGACAAGGGTCTGATGGGCTCCATAAGATCACATGCGAGGCTGTCACGATTTGGCGTATCTCGATGCAACATGCCTAAGCCTGGATCAAGTCCAAGTTCGGCTGCAGCTAGATGGGCCTCGGCTTCCAGAACGGAATAAAGATAATTCAGAACCGCATTGGGCGGATTCACAGCAAGACGAGGAGAGCCTGTTAATGCAGAAACGCGGGCACCGAAAATTTGCCAGTGTTCCGGCACCCGAGAAAGGTCAGCTCGCGGATATTGGATTGTTAAGGTTGACCACGCGGACCAGTAGGCGAGAGCGGCCTTTGCTTCAATTGAAAGCGGCTCTGAGAACACACAAGAAACATAGGACATTTTGTATCGCAAATCGTAGCGCACTTAGTGAGAGGGTTGCACAGGGGAACTTGAGCCAATTCAACAGCTTAGATTTGGCACTGCCATGGTTCGTAGCCAGACGCTCTATCCAACTGAGCTACGGGCGCAGCAAAACACTTCACTGCCAATAGTTTACGGCAGGTTCTTCTTCGATTTCAACCTCGAGTTTTGGCTGATTCCGAGCACTTGTGAGAATTAGCCGGTGCGTTATCTATCTCATGCGAAACAATTGAAGTAAGTTAATTTCACGCGTGAGCGTCTGGCGATTTACCAGACTTTCAATCGCGGGGAGCAACCGGGCCAAGGCGATGAAGTGGTATGAAAAGAACGACCAGATCTATCCAAGCTGCAAGTAAAACGAGCGTGCGCCTTGCCTCGCGTACCGGACGGGCAAATACACGCGCGTAGCAGGATGCGTAATCGCTCGGCAACGTCCGGGAACAACGAAGGGCTTCGTCTTTTTGAGTCTGCAAGATGAAACAGGAATTTCAAACGTGATTGTGAATCCTGACCTTTACGAGAAAAACCGCGTGGTGATCAACCGTGAGAAATTCCTTCGGGTTGAAGGGGTCCTTCAGAATCAGGACCACACTATATCCATTAAAGGCTTCCCGAGTGCGACCGATCTCCATCACCACGGCGGAGACGCAATCCCACGATTTTCAGTAGCTCAGTTTCGCTTCTAATCGACGAGAGCATGATGAGCGGATACCGGGGTTCTGCTTCATTGCTTGCAATCGGAACCCACTTGAATTCGTGGGATGCGGGGTAGCAGGTGAATGGGGGAATCAGTATACCATTTGTGGTTATGAGAATTCCGAAACCAAGACTTCCGCGTCCAACTAGGAGGACGTGTTCTCATAGTGGACCTGACTGCCGAGGGCCGATACAGAGGGAGCACTTGATTTACGGAAGTTCCCAACGGACGACACATCTGTGTGAATTTCACAATCAAGCCGTTCAGCAAATTCGTAGGCTGCTGGCCTTGCGGAAGGGTGAGTGGTTTGAGAGCAAAGCTCGACGAACGGCAGAGAATACTGTGCTTCGAGGAAATGCGGAAATGGAGGTTCGCACGAGGGTTCCCCCAAGCGATGCATGACAAATGCGTGGCAATTGCTGCAAGTCTGGGGTCCGCGCCGTTGTCCTGGCAACGGCACAGATCGAAACAGCTCCCTCAAGCGTGGACAAGTTGATTGACTCGCTTGACGTGAATCTGCTTTTCGCGTTTGCGAGTTTGGGCGATATCGTAAGAAGCCTGCATCCGCATGAGCGTGTCCATCTTCACGCCAAAGGCTTTTTCGATGCGGAGCGCCATATCTCCCGAAAGATCGGCTTTGCCGTTGAGCAGGCTCGATAGAGCCGGGCGAGACACATGAAGTGCGACTGCGGCCGCGGTTACTGATAGACCGGCGGGCTCGATGATCTCGGTGCGAATGAAATCACCTGGGTGCGACGGGTTCTTCATCGGCATGGTTCTATTCCTTTCGTCTCAGTGGTAGTCTTCCAAATTCAAATCGCAGATTTCCTGCTCTGCGGCGTCGATGCGAAACGTTAAGCGCCGGTTGCGTGTAACACTAAGGCTCCAAGTTCCTTTGCGATCTCCCGTCAGCGTGGTGTACTTTCCAAGAGGGGAGGGCGCGCAGCTCGTCCGGCTCTTGCATGTCATCGAGAAACGCCAACATCTTGCGGAGCTTGGCCACAGTGTCGGGCGGCACGCCTTTAGCGTTGTCCTCCGCGTAGAGCCGTTTCAGGCCCTTATGGACAATGTTCCGTATTTTCATGCACAACCGAGTGTAGCCTGTAACTTAACACTTGTCAAGGCGAGTCGCCGTCGATCCGATACAATATCGAGCCTTGTCCTCCTATCTAATTCCGAAGAATTCTCTTGACACGAAAATGCGAGCCTGCTAGTTTTCTAGCATAGCTGCTGGGAAAATAGCACATGACGCGAAAACCCAAGCCAAACGCCCTCTCCCGCCGCGAACGCCAGATCATGGACATTCTCTACAAGCTCGAGCGCGCTTCTGTGGGCCACGTCCTCTCGAATCTCGCCGACAAACCC
>QHZB01000090.1 GCA_003224525.1 Acidobacteriota bacterium
CCCGCGACGAGGAACAGGAAAATGCCCGGGAGGAATTGGGCCAGGCCGACGAGGCCGAGATCCAGCGGCCTCTTCGTGATTTCGTAGACTTGCCAGCCGACCGCGACCGACTGCATCTCCCCGGCAAGTACGATGAAGAAACGCGCCAGCTGGAAAAGAACGAAACTGGGATAAGTGAAAGCGACTCGCCCGGCGGCTCTAGAATTCTCGGATGCAGCCATCGCGCATTACTTTGCCACAAAACGAAAACGAGCACGAGAACCGTGGAAGAGTTGAGCAAGCGTTGGTTTGCGTCCGAAGAAAATCTCTGAATTTAGTGACAGGCACCGCTGCCGGAATCGGTGAAGCTCTTCCCCGGTTCGGGAATGAATTGCCAGTCATAGGCTTTGGGCTTTAGGGTGAGCTTCAAGACGCCAAAGGCTGTCGCATCGCGCAATTCGCTGTTGGGCTTCGGGGAGCCGAAGGGGCGGTGATTCTTGTCACCGGTGCCAACGACGAATTCGCGAATGCCGCGCGTGGGATCGGCAGCGCCATCGGGCGTTTGCGGGGCGAAGCGCTCGTAATCGTGGTCATGGCCGCCGCCCACCACATCGGCGTTGGCTTCGTAGAGCGCCTGGAAAAGCGGCTTAGCAGTGACGTCGTTGCCGTGGGCGCTGCCGGATCTGGAACGGCGGCCCGAATCCGAAAAGTTTTGCCGTTGACCTCGGTAGACCCAGTGGCGATGCGGTACTGCAAACGGTCAAGGTTGAGAGTGTAGAAAGTGACTTCACCTTCGTGATGGGCGGAACGGTTCCGAACGGTTTCTTGAACGGCTTAGATTGGAATATGATCTTCCCATCCGAGTCTGAGACTTCGAGCAGAGCGACACTCCCCCGAGTTCGTTCAATTCCTCTTTTACTTTCGCATCGCCTTTTGGCGCGGTGCGCGCTAGAACACGCTGAATGCTTTCAAGGTTTGCCCCGGAAGCGTCATTCACGGTCGTTTCGATGCTGTGTTGAAATCCCAGATCGCTGATCCAGGCAAATGACGCAAAAGCGACAACCAAAACGGCGAAATACCAGGCGGTGATCCGGGCGCGAAGAGGAAGTTTCATGGTCAGGCTTCGGGGCCGAGAAAATACCCGAAACCACGCATAGTGTGAATCAGTTTAGCGGTTCGTTCTCATCGACCTTCCAGCGGAGAAGGCGCACGAAAGCGTCCAGAGTGTTGTCCTCGATATTTTCCGACGGGCCCCATACGGCTTCGAGAATGGCGTGGCGAGAGGCGACACGTCCTTCATGGCGCATGAGGAATTCCGTGGGAGTGAGATGGATCTCCCGAGTTCCGCGGAAGACGCGACGCTGCGTAATCTCTAATGCAAGATCGCAGACCCGAAGAGTGTGGGTTCGGGGCTCGGCTACGCGGCGCTCCAAGGCACGGACACGGGCGAGCAACACGGCAAAGGAGAACGGCTTCGTGACATAGTCGTCGGCTCCGGAATCGAGCCCTTTCACGATGTCGGGGACGGAGTCACGCGCGGTAAGCATCAAAATAGGGATGCCCTGCTGAAGTTCGCGGAACCGGCGCGCGACCTGAATGCCGTTGATACCGGGCACCTTCACATCGAGCAGAACAAGGTCGAACTGCGCCTCCTGGGCAAGAGAGAGCGCCGAGGGGCCGTCGTGAGCAAGGCGTGATTGTCTTCTTCGAGCCCGCGCCGGAGCACCTGCGCCATGCCCTTTTCGTCTTCGACTACCAGGATCTTCATCTGAACTAATTGTTTCCGGGAACGCATCCATCATCCACTTCTGCGACTCGAAATCAAGCCTCGGCGGTTTTTTTCGGCTGGAGATAGAAATGGATCGCGGGCGTGAAGACGAGCGAGAGCACCATGGAGCTGAGGATGCCGCCGACGACGGCAATTGCCAACGGTTTTAGCATGGCGGAGCCAGCCCCGATGCCGAATGCCAGAGGAAGCATCCCGGCGACAGTGGCCAGCGCCGTCATGGCGATGGGACGCAGCCGGCGGCGGCCGGCATGGATCATGGCTTCTTCAGCGGAGAAGCCAAGTTCGCGGAAGCGATGCTCGGCGTCGAGGAGGAGGATGCCGTTCTTGGCGACGATGCCGATGACCATGATCATCCCCATGCGGGAAGCGACATTAAACGAAGTCTTGGTGATGAGCAGCGCCAGAAATCCGCCGAAGCTAGATAGCAACGCAGCGGCCAGAATCGCCGTGGGCGCAGCGAAAGTACGAAATTCGAAAAGCAGCACAGCAAACAGAAGCAGCAGGGCCAAAAACAATACCATCAACATGTCGCTGGACGATTTCTGTTCTTCGGCATACAGACCGCCGTATTCGACGCGGATGGACGAAGGCAAATGCAAATTGTTCACCGTTTTCTGTACGGCGGCGATCCCGGTGCCAAGGTCCACACCTTCGAAGCGCCCCGTGACTTGCACCAGGCGCTGCAGATTTTCCCGGCGGATTTCCGTCTGGCCGGGATCCATGCTGATGGCCGCTAGTGAGCCAAGCGTTGCCGTGCGGCCGCTCGAACTGGTCAACAAAGCGTTGCTCATACTGTCGAGCGAGGAGCGGTTTTGGTCTGGAAAGCGGACGCGAATCGTATAGGCGCGATCATTGAGAATCACGGGGGTTGCGGCAGGCTCACCTTCCAGAACCGCCGCGGCGTTGACGGCGACTTCCTCGGGAGTGAAACCAGCGCGCGCGGCAACGGTGGGATTCACCTGGTACGTCACCGCCGGGCCGCTGATGGTGTTTTCGATCCCGTTCAAAACGTCGACGACCGGGTGCGGGTTCCCCCCGATCTTGATTTTGTCGATGGCTTCCGCGACGCGCGGCGCGGTTTCATTCAGGAGCTTGCCGTCCTGCGAAAAAAGTTTGATCACGACGGGCTCGGGCGCGCTCGTCAAGTCACCGATCATGTCCTGCAGGAGCTGAATGAACTCCACTTTGGTGCTGGGCTCGGTGGATTCAATTTCGGATCGGATATCGGCGATGATGTCGTCAATGTCGCGCTTGCGATCTTTCTTCAGCCGGACGGTGAAATCTCCGTTGTTCGCTTCGGTGACGGCAACCAGCCCCAGCTGCAGTCCTGTGCGGCGCGAAGTGTTCTCGACTTCGGGCGTGGACTTCAGAATCTCTTCAATGTGCAGAAGGATGCGATTGGATTCGGCAAGCGAGCTGCCCGGCGGCGTGAAGTAGTCCAGGATAAACCCACCCTCATCCATTGCTGGGAGGAAGTCCGCGCCGAGAAAGCTGTAACACAGTACCGAAAGAGCAACGACCAAGATCGAGCTTGCGGCTAGCGCCCAAGGCCGCTTCAAAATGGCGCGCATGGTGCCTGCATAAAACTCGACGATGCGTCCGAAAAAACCCGAGAGATCCTTTTCTTCGGCAGCGAGAAGAGCAGCAGCGTCCGGACCGCCCGCGGAGGACGGTGCCGAAGCTTCAGCAGTTTCCTTCCGGCGCACCAAGTAAAGACTCAGCGTCGGAGTCCAGGTCAACGCCAGAAGAAGCGAAGTAAGCAAAGAAACGGTCATGGTGACGGCGAGGGCGCGGAAGAAGCTCCCGGTCACTCCAGTAATAGAGACCAGGGGAAGAAAGACGACGATAGGGGTAATGGTCGAGCCGATGAGCGGTATGGTCAATTCCCGCAGAGCGCTCTGGATGGCCTGAAAACGGGTTTGCCCCGCGTCCCGGTGCAAGACGATATTTTCGAGGACCACGATCGCGTCGTCGATGACCAAACCAACGGCGGCTGCGAGGCCGCCCAATGTCATTAAATTGAAACTCTGATTCGTCATTTTCAAGACGATGAAGGTGATGAGCAGAGTTATCGGTATGACCAAGCCCGCAACCAGCGAAGTTCCCCAGTCGCGCAGGAACAACACAAGGATGATCGAGGAGAGCAAAATCCCGATGAGCACCGCATCGCGCACGCTTGAGATGGAGTCGTGAACGATCGTGGATTGATCGTAAAACGGCTCGAGATGAACTCCGGGAGGCAAACCCGGGGTGAGTTGCTGAATGAGCGCGTGCACTTCGTTTGCTACGTCCAGGGTGTTGCTTTCGGGCTGGCGATCCACGTTTAGAAGCACAGCCGGTTTGCCATTCGCGGTCACCATGGTATAGACGGGGGCGACCGACGGCGCGATTTTCGCGATGTCTCCCAAACGTATGGGAATACCGGTTGGGGAACTCTTGACAACAATTTGTCCGATCTGTTCGGGAGTGCGCACCTGTCCGCTGATGAGACCCAATACGAGCTGATGACTATACTCGATCAACCCAGGCGAATCGATGAGATTCGTGCGCTTGATGGCATCCAAAATGTCTGGGACCGTAATCCCCGCAGCCTGGAGGCGCGCCGGATCCGGTGTCACTTGAAATTCGGGAACGCGGCCGCCTTGTATGATGACCGTCGCAACGCCGTTCAGTCGGTTGAGGCGCGGCTTAAGATCATAGGTGGCAATCTCCCACAGCTTGTTTGGCGGCACGGTGTCGGACGTCAGGCTGTAACCAATGATAGGAAAGACCGCAAAGGTCATCCGGTGTGTTTCCACCTTTGCCGTAGGAGGAAGGTCGGCTTGCAAACGAGCGACGACGGCGTCCACACGCTGCAGAGTCAAAATCATGTCGGAGTTCCAGTCGAAGAACAGATCCACTTCGGCGGAACCACGGCTCGTTATGGAAGTAACCTTTTGCAGGCCCGGCACGCTATTTACCGCCTCTTCGACGGGCCGCGTGATGGTAACGAGCATCTGGTCGATGGGCATGACGCCGTTGTCCACGCCGACGACGATGCGCGGAAAATCGGTGTTCGGAAATACGGAGATCGGGACCGAAAGAGCGAGGTAGCCTCCCACAAACGCCATGCTGATGGTCAGGAACAACACTGGCCGCGAGAGCCGATAGAACCAAAGTGTGTGCGAACTATTCTTACCTGACGGGCCTGCGCCGTTCACGACTGGGGAAGAATCCATGCGCAGTTACTCCTTGCCTTCCGGAGCGGCGTTCTTTGGGGGTGCCGCCTTCTCTTTGGGCTTGTCGGGCTTCTTAGCCTCGGCGGCCTTATCGTCCTTTTCGCCGCCCTTCCCTGCGTCCTTCTCGTCTTTGTTGGCCGCTTCTTTTTCGTCAGCGCCAGGTTTCTCAATTTTAATCTGCGTCCCGTCGGGAACTGCATAGCCGCCCGTCGTTACGACCGGATCCCCGGGATTGATACCACCAGCGATTTGCGTAAGGTCTGAGTTGCGAATGCCCAACCGAACCGTTTTCTGATGGGCCTTTTGATCCGATCCAGCGAGGAGGACGTAATCCGCTCCTTCAGCATTTTTGAACACTGCGGCCGTGGGAACTACAATGGCGTCCTTCACCGTTTTCGCGGTCATCGAGAGTTCCAGGGACATTCCCGGTCTTAGCGCGGGGTCCGGCTTGGACGCTTCGACCCACACTTCAATCGTGGTGCTGCCGGGATCGAGAGCCGGGCTAACCAAACTGACTCGGCCTTTAATGGGCTCGTCGAGGCCGGGTACTTTCAGTTCCGCGGCGTTCCCCACTTTCAGAATCGCGGCTTCCGATTGCGGAATGTGCGCCTTGGCAATGAGCCGGGAGGTGTTCATCACGGTAAGAATCGGCTGATTGGCATTTGCAAGATCCCCTTCATAGAGGGGGCGATCCGTCACGACGCCATCGATGGGGCTTGTAATTCTCGAGTAACTGAGCTGTGCTTCTGCACCAAGCATGTGCCCTTCGGCAGAAAGGCGCGAGCCTTGAGCCGCTCTAAGCGCTTCTTCCTTGCCCAAACGCTGCAAATCGGCGAGCTGCTTCTGCGCTTGTTCGTTCTGGCTGCGAGCCTGCAAGAAAGCCACTTCCGCCAAGTCCAGGTCACGCCGGGGAATCGCACCCTGCTGGAAAAGTGTTTTTCGGCTGTCGTAGACCTTTTGCTGCGCATCAAATGCTGATTTTGCAGTCGCGGCATCGAGCTCGGCCCTTTGAATCTGCTGTGGCAGGCTGGCACCCACGGTGGTTTTGTAGGTGGCATCGGCCTGCTGGAAATCTCCTTTGCTGGCTTGCGCGGCCGCTTCCAGGTCTTTGTTTTCCAATTCGGCGAGCAACTGTCCCTTTTTTACGCGGGAGCCGCGCTGCACGAGGAAATGCTTCACCGTCGAAGTGATTTTCGGCGCGATAGTGGCTTGCTCCAGCGGATACACCACCGCATCCGCCGCAATGATCTGTGAGATGGGGCCACGCTGCGCAGGCGTGGTCTGCACGGAGACCACGGGCACCTTTTCTTTTTCAGCGTCGCCGCAGCCGCCGAGCAAAAATAGCCCAAGAGCGGTGAAGACCAGAGGCATCGAATTTCGGCCCATTGTTGATGGATAATTCTTCGCCAGTTTCATGGAGTTGTCAGCGCTCCCGTCAAAGTTTGGAGATTTGCGAGGGCCACGCGATAGCGGACCGCGCCGTCCTGATAAGCGGTGTTTGCCTGGACAGAAGTATTCTGGGCGTCCACAACTTCCAGAATCGTCGCTTCGCCACCCGTGTACCGAAGCATGGTGAGCCGCAGGCCATCTTCCGCAAGTTCGGCGGAACGATTGAGGTCGGCAAGTTCGTTCAGCGCCGTGTCCGCTTCGGCATACAAAGATCGAATCTCGGCAAGAAGTTTGCGCTGCGCCAGAGAAAGCTCCCGCTTGGCCTGCGTGCGCCGCAGCTCAGCCTGCTTGATGCGGCTCTGCGTGGCGCCCCAGTTCCAGATGGGAATGTTAAGAGTGGCCGCAGCGGCAGAACCCAGATTCGAAACACCATTCGGACCGTTCACGGCGAACTGCGCGGCATCAATGCCATACCAATAATCGAAACTCAGGGACGGCAGATAGCCGGCGCGCGCGAAAGTAACGTCTGAGCCCGCCGCCCGGACGGCCTCGAGAGCAGCGCGAACGTCGGGATTATCGTGGGCCGCCTGCTGCTGCACTTCCGCAAGCGTGGGCAGGGGCACAGGAGAATGGAGATCGTCGGCAACCTCGTAGTTCTCGTTAAAATCCGGGAAAAGCAAAACCGCCAGGTCAAGGCGGGCATTAAGAAACATAAGTTGCGCTTCCTGCAATTGCCGGCGGCGGTCGTTCATCTGCAGTTCCGCTTTGATTACATCTGAGTGCGCCACTTCCCCGCCCCCTTGCAGGTCTTGGGTAAGTTTGAAGAAACGATTGCCCTCGTCGGAAGCCTTTTGCGCAGCCTGAAGCTTTTGCTGGGCGGCAGCGAGTGCGTAATAGCCCTGCACGACGGCCACGACTAGACCGCGAGAAGCGATTTCTGCGCGGGCACGAGAAAGGGCCGCGGCCGCCGAGGCGCGGCGGAGATTCGATATACCTGCGAGGTCAATCGTTTCATGGATGTTGGCCTGGCTGATGTATTCGTGAACGGCGTTGTTGGCGATGTACCTCACACCGTTACCCGGGCCGTTGCTTTTCGTATAGAGCGCCTGGTTGTTGTAGGTCACACTAGGAAGCAACGCCGTTGCCGCTTGATAACGATCCTGGCGCGAAATTGCGGCATCGGTTTGCGCGGACTGAAATTGCACGCTGTTTTTCCTCGCCAAAGCAAGCACATCCTGCAACGTCAGTCGACGCGGCTGCGTTGAATTGGCGGGGCCCTGACTGGCAGCTTGAGGGGAGGCGCTGCTCGCGGGCGCTTCCGTGCCTTGCGATCTAGCGCTCCCGGCGCAAAACAACATACCAGCCGCAATCAACACAGACGGCCGAGCGATGATGCGATGCAATTTCATAGATCGTTACTCCTGAGCCGGGTCCACCCCTGCTTCCGGCTGGGAACAACGTTAGCGAGACAAAGATAAATACACGATTAATGGCATCTACGCGGCGCTCGACTGCCTCGCGGGCAAATACGCCGTAAAAGTGCTTCCAATCGAGTCAGAGCGTGTCAGCTCCAAACGCCCGTGGTGGGCCTCGGCGATCCAGCGGGAAATGGACAGGCCCAGCCCCGCTCCGCCTCCATCATTCTCCGCCCGGGAACGGGCTTTGTCGGCGCGGAAAAAGCGCTCGAAAATGCGTGGCTGCAGATCTGCGGGGATCCCTCCTCCGGTATCCATGATGCTCAAAGCGTATTCCTCCCCAGCGCGACTGCACGTCACCGTGACGCGTCCGCCCTCCGCGGTGTACTTAATCGCGTTATCCAGCAGATTGAGGATCATGCGGCGCAGGAGGGATTCGTCGGCCTGGATGGGAGATTCGCATGCTTCCTCGAAATTGAGAGAAATCTTTTTTGCAAGCACCAGCGTCCGGGCCGAATGCACACACTCAGCGACGAGTTCATCGAGATAAAAATCGCGAGGCTGGAGCGGATACTGGCCGGCGTCCGCGCGCGTAAGCGTGAAGAGATCCTCAACGATGTGCGTGAGCCGCTCGGCCTCCTGGTGAAGTACTCCCAGCGATTCCCGGTATTCCTCCGGCGAACGTGACTGTTGCGAAAGAGCGACCTCCGCTTCGCCACGCAAAATCGCAACCGGCGTACGCAATTCGTGCGATGCATCGGCCATGAAGCGCTGCTGGCGCTCGAAAGATTGGCTGAGACGGTCGAGCAGGCTGTTGAACGAACGTGCCAGGTGCCCCAGTTCGTCCTTGTCGTTCTGTACCGCCAGCCGCTCGTGCAGATTGACGGCACCGATGCGCCCAGCCTGGCGGCTCATCGCCACGACAGGGGCGAGACTCTTGCGCGCGAGAAAGTAACCGCCGACGCTGGCAAGTACAATAGCGATCGGGATGACCCATGCAAACGTTGAGGTGACTTCTTCGAGCATCTCTTCCTGTGGGTGAAGCGATTGCAGGATGACCAGAATATACGTTTTCCCATCGGAGGAAAAATGCCGCGCAAATCCCCGATAGCCATCTTCGCCTCCCTTGACGTTGCCGAAAAGGCGTTCTGTGCGAGAGGAGGCCTCGAGAAAACGCTGAAACGAATGCGCGGACAAAGCTCCGGCAGCGAAGGAGCCTGTCGCCGGGGCTGCGGGCGGAACATCCTGGGAGCTGACAACGATTTTCCCCGACTCGTCAAAGATCGCGAACACGTGATCGCGAAAGCGATGTTCGGTGATGGCTACACGACCGGCGAGTTCGAACGAATCCGGGCCGCTCTGATCTTTCACTTCCGCATCGAGAGTGGTAAGAAAAGCTTCGGAGAGTTCGGAGAGATTCACGTCGGTGCGCTGGAGGGTGCTCCGCCAGAAAATAAAATAAGTGATCAGCGAGAGAACAATCAGAACCAGCGTCAATACCGCCGTGTACCAGAGCGTGAGCCGGAAGCGAACCGAATCAAGCATGGCCCTTCCGGACGGAAGAAGCCGCCTTAGCGCGAAGCCGCGGCGAAGCACTTTCGTCTGCCGCGTCCGCTGCTTCCGAGTCGTTCAGAGGGCCAAAGAAGTAGCCAGCGCCGCGGCGAGTGTGCAGCAAGGGCTTGCTGGAATCCGCGTCAATTTTCCGGCGCACGCGATTGACGTAAACCTCGATCAGATTCGAGAAGGGATCGAACGATTCATCCCACACGTGTTCCGCGATTTCCGCCCGTCCCACAACGCGGCCGGCGTTGCGCGCAAGATATTCGAGCAGCGCATACTCTTTGGCGGTAAGCGTCACATTGCGGCCCGCCCTGGAAACGCTTTGCGCGGCAGTATCCAGGACGAGGTCGGCGACGGCAATTTTGGCGGGGCGGAGCTCCCCGGAGCGGCGCAGCAACGCACGAAGACGCGCGAGCAACTCGCGGAATTCGAACGGCTTGGTGAGGTAATCGTCAGCACCGTGGTCGAGGCCGGTGATGCGGTCCTCCACGGCATCGCGCGCGGTCAGCATAAGAATGGGCATGCGCTGGCCGGACTTGCGCAACTCGCGGCAAACTTCGAAACCGTTGCGGCCCGGAATCATCACATCGAGAACGACGAGGTCGTATGTATTGATCGCTGCCTGGTAAAGCGCATCGTCGCCGGTATTGGCGACGTCAACGGCGTACGCTTGTTCGCGCAGGCCCTTGGCCACAAATCGCGCGATCCGCGCATCGTCTTCGACAAGCAGTAACCGCATGCCAGCATCATACGGCAGGCGCAAGGAAAAGTGAGATACTTGCTGACAGCCTATGCCTCCTGTCCGTCGTTGCTGCCGGGTCGAATTACTCGCGCGGATCAACACGCAAGGCCCTGGTCATCGACAAAGACTGAACCTAAGAAAGCCCGTCAAGCATCCAAATGGGCATGAAATTCAAGAAGCTCGAACCCCAACAACTTGATTGCACGAGAACCGCAATGCGGCCCTTCGGCTGCATGGAACTGTGGGCCGGCAACGAGAGAGCGCACCGCTCTCTGGACCTGGCGGGATTGGAAAGCGATGTCATCGCCGTGCCTTCCGGTGGCGACAAAGGCGGCGATCTTTCTGCGGTGTTCTCCTGCAGCGACAATACCGCCCGAGTGGTTCTTGCGGATTGCGTCGGTCACGGCTACACCGCCAGCAGCGTGGCCCGGCATGTCCATCACCTTCTCCATAAATTTCAAGACATTCGAGACACGGCGGGGTTGCTGGCGGCGCTGAATGACGCCTTCACGCTTTCGAACGAAAAAACGGATGGTCCATTGCGGCTGACGACGGTCGTCACGGGAACCTTTGACGGAACAAGCGGCGAATTTAATTTTGCCTATGCGGCGCATCCGCGGATGCTTCTCTGGCGCGAGCGCGAGCGGCGATTCCTGGAACTTGGGGAAGGGCTGGAGGGCTTCCCGCTGGGATATATCACCGGTGAAATCTACAGCCAGCAGAGCGTACGGCTGAACCACGGCGAGATGATTCTGGCCTTCTCAGATGGTGCAACCGAAGTTCGCTCGCCAGCCGGGGAACAACTCACTTCAAAGGGCTTTTTGGGACTTGCGGAAAAAACTTTGAGCGGATTGCCTCAGCCGCTCGTGCTCCAGGATTTTTCCCGGGCACTGCTCGAAGGCGTGCAACTTTACCGCGGCCCGGAAGGCGAGCTGGAGGACGACATAACGTTGCTTACGCTTCGGCGCGTGACCTAGCGGCGCTGCCTGGGAAGAAGCACTGAAATTTGCGGCATGCTCTATGCTATTTGAGGGAATGGGACACGAAGTACTGGTCCAGACTTTCTACAACTTCTTTCACGCCACGCTGGACATTCTTGTCCAGTGCCGCGACAAGGGCCGGCACATCTTTTCCACTCGCCGGTTCGTCGTGGGTGTAGTAATGAGTCCAAACGGTCGCACCACTCTTCAGGTCACGCATTTCCAATTCCAACGTGACCCTCGCTGACATTTGACCTCCATCGACCTCTTTGAAATCATAGAGGTTTCCGCGAAGCGCAAAGTCTCCCTTCATATTGCTGCGTCGGTAGTGGACAGCCCGGTAGCGGCCTGATGATCGCAACTCTCGCAGCAAGACTTCCTGGATCATTTCCGTGGGAGGTTCAGCCCAACGCTGATACTCGTAGGTGCCCAATTGCTCGGCACCGTTGCCGTAGACGATGCGGTCCTCACGATAGAGATGTGAGGTCGTCAGCTGGCCCAAGAGCAGCGTCGCAGGAAGCACGTCCGCTTTCTCGACCGCACCCGCATCGGCCGGAACCGTAAGCTGGTAATACCTGCTTGGCCGCGTGGCGCGGCAGCCGCTGAGCAATCCAAGCATCAGTGCAGCGCCTATGAATACGGCTCTTCTTGCCGCTCCAAGAGCTGCTTCTTCGCGTCCCGTTGGGACTCTTTGCAAATGTCGCACTTCCAAGTCACCTCGCGCTCGGCTCATTGCCGCTCTCCCGGTTTGTGATCGCGTGGGTTATTCGACCGAATGAGCGTGTAAGGCCTAGTCTTGATGGTATTCGTAAATTCTTTGAGATTCTGACTCACGTGGCGCAGGTTTTCGAGCAGCTCATCAATGTTTTCGGAGTTGACATCGAGCGTCTGGTCCAAACGCCCGGTAAGATCCGTCACCGTTGCCAGCGACTGGCGCAACTCGATCACCGCTTGGCGAATGTCGGCGCGATTCTCTCCGATCAATGAATCGACATGACTCAGCGTCTCATTGGCCTGCGCCGAGGTTTCTCGCAGATCCTGGAGCAACGGCTCCAGTTTTTGGCTGGCGGAATTCAAGTTCTGTACCGTTGTCTTTACCGAGCCACGGTTTTCCGCAATCATCCCGCGAGTTTCCGCCAGCGTCTCTGCCAGGTTCGCTCGATTGGTATCGTTCAGAAGATCGTTCACGCGAGCCAGCGTCACTTGCACCTCGCTCGCGCGATCGTTGAGCGTCTCAAGAAGTTGCTGCGCCTGGGGCGCAAGGTCGTTGATCTTTGCCGTGAGCGCATTGAAGTCCACGTAAGGGTCGGACGGTAGGATCGTTCCAGCCGCGGCGAGCGCGGCCTTTTCGCTTCCCGGAACAATTTCCAAATGATTATCCCCCAGCGGGCTCAAGCTCATGATCTTCACGCGGCTATCCGTCTTCACAGGCAAACCTGATTTCACGCTGAAGGTTATCTCGATGCGTGAAGAATCTTTCGGGTCCAGCTGCAATTTTTCCACGCGCCCGACTTTCGGTCCGCCCGCATAGCGGACCGTCGCGCCGGGTTCCAGACCGCCGGCAAACGGAAAGTAGGCGCGATACGTCGCAGCCGTGCCACCAAACGCACCGGTGAGGGCAAAAACCGTGGCCACCAGCACGGCGCCGGCAATCAGCACAAACAATCCCACCAAGGCTTGTTCGCGTTTCGATTCCATCACGTCCCTCTCTTCCCCGCTTTTCAGCGGCCCGGATGGCGGTGCTCTTCCGTCAGCATTTGCAGATAGTCGAGTTCCTGAGAAACTTCGGGCTCGGGAATGCGGTCGAGGAATTGCCGCACGCGCGGATGCGTGCTCAAACGCATTTCTTCTTTGGACCCGATGGCAACCACGTTGCCCTTGTCAATTAAGACCATACGGTCAGCGATCAGGAAAGCGCTGGCCAGTTCGTGGGTGACCACGATGATGGTCATGTGAAATGCCTGTTTGAGTTCGAGAATGAGCTGATCCACGCCGGCTGCAATAATAGGATCCAGCCCCGCGGAGGGCTCATCGAAAAAAAGAATCTCCGGATCCATGGCCAGCGCACGAGCCACCGCGGCACGCTTCTTCATGCCGCCGCTTAATTGCGCCGGCATGTAGTTTTCGAATCCGGACAAACCCACCTGATCCAGTTTCAACCGCAGGATGATTTCGATGGTCGAATCTTCCAGTTTGGTGTGCTCGCGCAGCGGCAGGGCCACGTTTTCTCCGACTGTCATCGAGCCAAACAGCGCTCCGCCCTGAAAGGACATTCCGATTTTCTTCCGGATTTCGTCCATTTCATCGGATGAAATCGCCGCGATATTTTTCCCTTTGAGCCAGATTTCACCGGAACTCGGCCGTTCCAGGCCCACCAGCGTGCGCAGCAGCGTGCTCTTGCCGGAACCGGAACCGCCCAGAATCACCAGCGTTTCGCCGTGCATCACATCAAAACCGATGCCGTGGAGAATTTCGCGTTCTCCATAACTGACGCGAAGATTCCGCAGCGAGATCATCGCCTCGGGCTGCGTTGCCGCGCTGTTAGTCTGCTCCATGGCGATGTTCCAAACGCTACCTTTCACTCATGAAGAAAAAGAGCGCCGTAAAGACGAGGTCCACCAGAATCACCAAGAATATGGAAACCACTACCGCGCGGGTGGTGGATCGGCCGACCTGCTCCGCGCCTGCACCCGTGGACAGCCCTTCGTGGCATCCCACGGCGGTAATCGTTATGCCGAACATAACACTCTTGACTAAACCCGTCGTGATGTCGCGCAGAAAGAGCGCGTCCAAGGAAGACTGAATATAACGGAGCAATGTGAAATCCGCTTGCGCCACGCCAAAGAGAGCTCCGCCGAGTATTCCCATGGAGTTTGCCCAGATCGTCAGGCACGGCAGCATCACGATCATGGCGATAAATTTCGGGGTAACCAGGAAATGAATCGGATCGATCGCCATGGTCTCCAGCGCGTCGATTTCTTCCGTGACCTTCATGGTGCCGATTTCTGCGGCGAACGCCGAACCAGACCGTCCAATAACCACAATCGCGGTAATCAGCGGCCCGAGTTCCCGGGTCATCGAGATCGCCACGGCACTGGCAACGAAGTTCAAGGCGCCGAACTTGCGCAGCTCGTAAGCGCTTTGCAGTGCCAAGATCAACCCGATGAAGAACGTGATCAGGGAAAGAATGGGGAGTGCCCCAACGCCGGTCTGCATGGCCTGCGATACAGCGCGCTGCAAGCGGAGCGGTTTGCCCTGAAAAGGAGCGACGAATGTGAAATACGCTGCCCGGCCGCCCAGCGTGGTCAGCGCTCCCAGATACGCAAGCCCGTCAGTAACCGATTCCCCAATTTGCGTTGTCAGTTCCACAGTGCTCTCGTCGGGTTTCCTCGGTTTGTGGGCTTGGCAGACTCAAGGCGCCACGGATTGCTCTTCGTTATCGTAAATCTCAAAAAGTTTCACCAACTTGGAGAGTTGCAGAACTTCCCGAATCGTTCGATTCAAGCCGAACAGGATGAAACGCGAACCGACGTCGCGCGACGCTTTGAGGCCTTCCACCAGAGACGCCACGCCGGAACTGTCAATGTAACGAACTGCCCCAAGGTTGAGCACGACTCGCGGCACTTTCAGTTCGCGAAACTCGCGCAAAAGCGCCTTCCGCAGTTGAGGTGAGGTCGCGAGATCGATGTCTCCCGAAATGTCGAAAATGGTGATCTTGTCCAAATGGCGCGCGGCAATCTGCAAGTTGGATTCTCCTCAGGAGCCTTTCCGGGGCCCTGGCACGTGCAAAATCTTCACCAGGCGGAGCTGATTCCTGCCCTTCCTGCGACTGAATTCTACCGTATCCATGCTCTCACGGATAAAGTGCAGGCCCAGCCCTCCCGGCCGCACATCTTCGAGCTTCCGCCCGCACATCTTCTTCGGATTCACCGTCACACCGCGATCTTCCAGCACGATTTCAAGAGCATCCCTGCCGTGACCACCGTGCGGCACATGAATTCGGCGGAACGATGCCTCGATGGGCCGCTCTTCGTCTCCGAGGTAGGCATGGCGAATGATATTCGTCAGGGCTTCGTCGACGGCGAGAACCACAGCGTGGCATTCCGGCTCTGAAAATCCCAGCGTCGCCGCGAGCTGTCCCAATGCGTTTCGCACCACGCAGAGCATTTCAGGATTGCTCCGCAATTCCATTCTGAGTAGTAAACTACTCCGGCTCACGTGAGCGCTCTCCTCGGGCTTGAGAAACTGGATTCCCCGTCTGGTCTCGGAAAGATCGCCGCTGGCGGACTTCCTGACGCGACGTCTGTCCAGGATAATACACGGAATCCCGCCGGCGGCAACTTGCAAGCCGCCGCTGAAGCTGGGGCCAGGGCCTTGACAGGTATTGGAATTGAGTTCGGTGTTCCCTATGAGCCTTAGATCCCATCTCGTTTAGTACTTTCTCAGTGCCTTCCTCAGCTGATTACGGCATTCGAACTTGAGTAGAGCGCAAACAATTTCTCATTACCCTGCGGCCTTGCGGCGCCGGGCTACGGGCCACCTGCACCGGGCGGCCCACGGATCTTGCTACCAAATCGATAGTCACAACTATTGGCTGTGATATAAAGATTCTCTCAACGAACGTGGTACAAAAGACCGACTTGGCTACCGGCACGGAGGAAATCACAGGGTGATTGTAAGGGTCTTTGAGGACAAGATATCTCTGAGCAGAGCGGCTGCCGACCAAGCGTCGGCTGCCGTGCGCCGAGCGATCCTCGATCATGGGTGCGCCCGTATCATCGTCGCAACAGGAGCCTCCCAGTTGGATTTTCTCGATGCCCTGACCAACGCGGAAAACATCGACTGGCAGCGGGTCGAGATGTTTCACCTCGATGAGTACATCGGGCTACCCATCACTCATCCCGCTAGCTTTCGCAAATACCTTCTCGAGCGCTTAATTCATAAGGTGAGGATTGCAAAGTATCACTTGCTTGATGGCAGCGGTGATCCCGGTGAAGTCATCCGCCGCGTTGGTGCGGCCCTGCAGTCGGCACCGGTGGATATCGCTTTTGTCGGTATCGGGGAGAATGGCCATCTAGCGTTTAACGATCCTCCGGCGGATTTCCAAACGGCGAATCCATATCTCATCGTCGAGCTCGATGAAGCCTGCCGCCGCCAGCAGGTTGGCGAGGGATGGTTCGCAGATATTTCGGAAGTCCCTCGCCGCGCCATCTCCATGTCGGTGAGTCAGATTCTGAAGGCGAAGGAAGTTATTTGTATCGTGCCTGACGCGCGGAAAGCTCTGGCAGTCAAGCTATGCTTCGAGGGAGAGGTCAGTCCGATGGCGCCGGCTTCGATCCTGCGGACGCATCCGGCGGCCATGATTTATCTCGACAGCGAATCCGCCAGTTTGCTCAGTCCCGGTACACTCAGTGCGCTCGCCGCTCCCGCATGATCCGTGATCGCATGACTTCTGTCGCCACGCCATTCACACCGACTTCCGCAGGATTTCTGTGGCATTAGCCGGACAAATGGAATCGGGCCGACCTCGCTCCATCCCCTCGTTGCGCTGGTGGATTGGCGGAATTCTCTTCGCATCGACGGTGATCAACTATATCGACCGCCAAACGCTTTCCATTCTTGCTCCCTATCTGAAGCAGGACTATCACTGGACCAACGTGGACTACGCCAATATCGCGATCGCCTTTCGCATCGCCTATTCCGTCGGACAAACCGTGTGCGGCCGGCTGATGGATCGCGTTGGCACGCGGCGCGGCCTGACTATCAGCGTGACGTGGTATTCGATCGTCTCGCTCTTGACCTCGCTGGCCAACGGCCTTTCGAGTTTTGCGCTATTTCGTTTTCTGCTCGGGGCAGGCGAATCCGCCAACTGGCCCGGCGCGAGCAAGGCCGTTTCCGAATGGTTTCCAAAGCGCGAGCGCGGACTGGCTGCTGCGTTATACGACAGCGGCTCATCCGTGGGCGGTGCGGTCGCGCCCTTCCTGATCCTGCCGGTGTACTTTCGCTGGGGTTGGCGCATCGCCTTTGTCATTCCGGGAATGCTCGGATTCTTGTGGCTGATCGTCTGGCGAAGAATGTATCACCTGCCCCAGGATCATCCGCGCATCGGCGATGCCGAGCGCCAGATGATTCTTGCCGAGACCCAGGAAGCGCAAGCCGATGGAAAACCGCGGCTGCGATGGCGCGACCTCTTGAAGCTACCCCAAACTTGGGGAACCATCATCTCCAAAGGCCTTACCGATCCCGTTTGGTTCTTCGTCACGGACTGGTTTCCCATCTATCTGGTTGCAAAAGGGATTTCGCTCAAGAGCGGCCTGGTGGCCGTGTGGATTCCTTTTCTTGCCGCAGACCTGGGCAATTTCTTCGGCGGTGGCGTTTCCGGCTACTTGATCCGGCGCGGCTGGCCACTCGGTGCCGCGCGGAAAGCGCTGGTGGTCTTT
>QHZB01000042.1 GCA_003224525.1 Acidobacteriota bacterium
AATTTGCCGTACGTGGCGCACTCGGGGCAAGTCGCGGCCGCATCGTGCGCCAGTTGCTCATGGAAAGCCTGGTACTCTCCGTAGCCGGTGCAGTGTTCGGGCTCGGGCTCGCCCTCATCCTGGTCGCGTGGCTTACGCACCAGGGATCTGTGGCCCTGCCTCTTCTCAGCGCTCTTCGCATCGACGTCCAGGCGCTGGGCTGGACCGTACTCATTGCCGTGTTCACGGCCCTGATCTTCGGCCTGCTTCCAGGGCTAAGAACAGTCAGCGGCAATCTCCAGGAGGTGCTGAAGGACACCGGTGCAGGCGCGGGCCTGGGCCGCAAACACGAGCGCGTCCGCACTGCACTCGTCGTATCAGAAATTGCCCTGGCATGCGTGCTCCTGGTGAGCGCCGGCCTGCTGTTGCGCAGCTTTCTCAAGGTGCTTGACGTGGACCTTGGCTTCCAGCCGGACCGCGCGGCCTCGATCAAAGTGGACTACGATGACAACGCACTATTCAACGATGCCAGCGTGGCAAAGCGAAGCGCCACCTTCCAGCAGATTCTTGCCCGTGTCGGCGCGTTACCCGGCGTCGAAGCGGCAGGCATGGCCGACTATCTTCCGCTGGGACCGAATCGCGAATGGGATACTCCCGTCCCTGTGGGAAAGGTCTTTCGGTCCGGCGAACTTCCGGACCCGCTCGTCTACGTCGTTACTCCGGGATTCATACGCGCTATGGGCATCCGCCTCCGTGGGCGAGATTTTACTTGGGCCGATGGACCGCATAGCCAGAGGGTTGTTCTTATCAACGCATCGGCAGCTCGCGTCTACTGGCCCGGTGAAGACGCGGTGGACAAGATCCTGATGCGTGGTAAAGAGGAAGATCGCGTCATCGGAGTCGTCGAAGATGTCCATGAAGAAAATGTAGAAGCCGGCTCCGGCTCGCAAATCTACTATCCGGTAACGCAACAGGAACCGGCCGGCGCCCAACTGGTCGTCCGAACCAGCCTGCCGCCCGCGGCTCTAGCCGCGACTATCCTGCACACTCTTCGAGAGCTGAATCCCAACCAACCAGCCGCCGAGTTCCGACCGATTCGATCGATCGTCGACCGCGCCGTGTCTCCCCGCCGTTTCTTCATGCTCCTCGTGGCCGCCTTCGCCGGTCTGGGCCTGGTATTGGCCACGCTCGGCATCTACGGCGTCATCTCCTACGGGGTTACGCGCCAGAGACCGGAGATTGGCATTCGCATGGCGCTCGGAGCTAGCACCGGCCATGTGCAGCGGCAAGTGCTTGCGAGCACGCTGCGATTAGCGTTTGCCGGCATGCTGCTGGGCACCGTGGCCGCACTCGCCGTGGCGAAAGTAATCGCCTCGCTCTTGTTTGCTACCTCACCCTGGGATTTGCCGACGTATCTCGGAATGGCCGTAGCCCTGCTGCTGGTTGCGGCTATCTCCGGCTACATTCCCGCCCGGCGCGCTTCTAGCATCAATCCCACGGAAGCCTTACGCAGCAATTGATATTGTGCTGATGGCATCTGGCGAAACAGGCCGGCTCACTCCAGGTAGTGGGCTCGTCGCCGCCTTCCGGCTGAATCGTCGCGCGACCGGAAGCTATCCAGAAACGTTTCGGGGAAGTCAAGATCGTGCTTTTTTTGGAGGGCGTGTAGCTGGGCACAAATTGGACATGGATTAGTAATGGGAAGTGTTGTATCGGAAGCGCGAGTGAGCAAGCTCCGCACGCGAGCACGATGTGTTTGCGCGCTTTCGATACAACGACTTGAAGGAAGACGCTGGCGTTTGGGGCAGATGCGGGCTAGTGGCTCTGGGGATTCAATCCTTTCGCCCATCTGTAAGCTATTGGTTTTGCGGTACTTAGAAAACGAGCATGTGCGACAACCGCAATTCGATACGTTACGCCGGGGCATGACGCGCGGAGCACAGCACGCGAAGCGTCTGCCGCGCCAGCGGCTTCGTTCAAGTCGCCTTGTGGAACGTGATTTCCGGATTGCTCCTGAATCACGGACCACTTGACGTATAACAGCGTTCTCGTAGAGTTGAAATCCTTCGCTAAAGGCTGCCGGTCACATGGACGAGAACCCAACTATACGTCCACGTGAAATGTGTTGTGCCAGCCACGACTTCCTAGAACGGGAGTGAACCGTTTCACCTAAATAATGCACAAAAATCGGCCTTGTGGCGGTGCAGTGAGCTTGGCTGCCACGATCTTTTTTTAGTTTTCCCTTGATGGTCTCTGTTTGCGTTCTCCCGATGGTGTAAGTTGTTAGAGCTGCTTCGTTTGCTGTGCATAAAAAACTATGCACGATGCTCCGTCAGCAACGAAGAGCTGTGGGTACGACAGGTGCGAATCCGTTGGCGCCATCGGTGATGGACCGCAAGCGATCCATCAGCCGCTGAAAGATTCCTTTCTCTTCGTAGTGATCGCTGTAGCTGACCCCCACTCGTCCGCCATGACTCCAGATCTTGGCCGCCAGAAACAGAAAACGCAGTCGCGTCGTGGACAGTTGTGTATGTTTCATCTCCGCTGGGTCGGCCGTCTTTTCCCGATTGAAGAGCACCAGCCAGCAGTTGAGGTTGTAGGCCAGCATGGCCAGTTGGAAATGCACGCAGTTCATGGCCCAACGATTCGAGGGATGCGCAGCCAACCCCGCATCGTTGTTGGCTTCCTTGATCAGGTTCTCCGCGGTGGCACGCTGACGATAAAACCATACCAGCACGTCGAGGGGATCGTCCATGTTGGTCACAAAAACCCGATAGGTGTACTCCGCGGTCGCGAACAACTGGTATTGCTCTGGCTCTTCTTTCTTTTTAGGTTCCGGTTTCTTCTCATAGCGCAGGGCGATGAACCGATAGGTGCGGCCCCATCCTTGCGGCCGATACCGGAACTCGCACTCCTCGTCCGCATCGGTGTGCGGAGACCGCTTCCAGTGCGCCGCTTTCAGCTCTTCCAATAATCGTGGTGTTTTTTGGGCCACCACGATGAACTGGCAGTGGTATTGCTCATAAGCCTGTACCGCTTGCCAGCAATAAAAACCACAGTCGGCTCGTCCGTAAATCACCTTCACGCCTTTTGGCACCGTGGTCATCACCGATTCCAAATGCTTGGCGATCTGCTTCCCCGTGGGACGATCCCCGTTGCGCAGTTCTCCGCCTACGAATTCTTTGGTCTCCGCGCAAAAGGTCAGAATGGGTTGAAAGCTCTTCTTGCCCTTATTCTTCGGATTGTAACTTTTCCGTGCTCCCATCTGCTTCCCGTAGACCGTGTGCACGGTCGTATCGGTGTCGAAAGTCACCGATGTCAGTTTGACGTGGGCCGCTTCCCATACTCTCTGCCGCATCTGTCGCTGCACTTCGAGCAACTGCTGCGCCACCGTCAAATGCAGCGAAGCCAAGAAACGCCAGAACGTGCACTGCGGTGGCAACTCCAGCACCTTTAAGATCCCCACCAACAGCGGGTCGCGGGCCAGAAAGCGCAGATGATGGAGTCGAGAAAATCCCACATACAGAGCCAGCACCATGCTCAGCACGAATTGATACCAGGGCATCGCTCGGGTGACGCGCTTTACGGTGAGGGTCTCTTCGACTAGTTGCTGAAACTTGAGTTTCTCCAACATCGTGGCCACCGGTAACAGGCCACCGTAAGCGGTTAGGTTTTTACTGTCGAAGTCATAGGGCGTGGAAGCCCCGATTTTTATGGGCTCCGGAGCGTCCTCAGCAACCCCTTGTTTGGCGGGCTTTTTCGCGCTACGCTGCTTTTCGCTTATAACCATTTGGGTGACTCCTGAGAGTTGGGCTGTGAAGCCGATAACTTCACTGCCTCACTGGTTTTACACCAGGATTCTCAGGGTCCCCAAATGTTTCTCTCCTCAGGCCTTCAGCCTCACTCCAAAATCCGCGCATAATTTAGGTTTCATATTTATGGGTAGCGCGCTACACACAGGGAAGTGGGATCCCTGTGAACGCCGGAAGACATCAATGCGTGACTAGCTGGAAGTAATCCGGCAGACCCTTTTTGGTTTCTCGCAAGACTTCCACGATGGCTTGACGGTCGGCGAGAGAGAGTTTGGAATACTTATGGGTCTTTTCTTCGCCTGAAAGAATATGCCACATTCGCTTGTAGGCTGCTTCTCTGGCTTGATCTGGCATGCCGTCGAAGGCCTCCGAGTAGATCATGTAGCTGCAAGGATAGCGCATGAAACTACTTCCCACGTTTTGCTGGCCTCAGACGTACCTCTTTGTTCATACCTGTACTTCGCCTGTACTCTACACTCTTCCGCCGCCTGCTACTCTAGATACGGATCCGCCGGATCGATCGGCACCTTTTCACGGGAACTCTCAGATGCCGATGACACACTTTCTCAAGTCCACAAATCTGCGAAGTGCCTCTCGTACGGTCGTTCTGTCGCTTTCCGCCGCTTTGCTCTCCACTCCGACCGCTATCTCGGCGCCGCAAACTCCCGCTCCGGGCCTTCTGGTCACACCCAGTGCCGCGACTCTACTCGTCGGCGAGCCTGCCGCTTTTTCCGCCGTCGATGACTCCGGCCGCCCGCTCATCGACGTCCACTGGTCTCTCGATCCTCCGCTCGCCGAGCTCCACGTGGAAAACGGAGAAATCACG
>QHZB01000043.1 GCA_003224525.1 Acidobacteriota bacterium
AGTACCTTAGCTCCGACAACGATCCACTTTATCGGTTCCACCAGTGGCAAGCCCTAAAAGACAACTTCCAAGACCGCGGGGACTGCCAAAATACGCGGACGTCAGCCACCACATTTGTCTCCCAGAACCCCGTCCGGTTTGCCTGCTTAACTGGCCATCCGGGAATTATTGTGCAAGCGCAAGAAAACGTTCGAGTGCCGAAGGAATCTGCCTATTCTTGTCGAAGGGCCACCATCGGGTCCACGCGCATTGCCCTTCTGGTAGGAACGAAGGCAGCCAATAAAGTGACCACAATCAGAGTCGCTGCGACGATTGAAAATGCCAGCGGGTCGCTCGGTTTCACGCCAAACAGGAATTTCGCCAGCAGCCGCGTCAGGCCATACGCTCCGGCTAAACCGATAGCAGTTCCAACCATGGCCAGACGCATACCCTGCCCCAGGACCAGTCTCATGATTTTCCCCTGGTCCGCTCCCAGCGCCATCCGGATTCCAATCTCCTGCATGCGTTGCTCCACGGCGTAGGACATCAGCCCGTAGATTCCGACTGCCGCAAGCAGCAATGCAATCGAGGCAAATACGGTAAGCAGCAGCGTGTCGAAGTTCTGCCGTGCGTTGGCCTCGGCAATCACCTGATCCATGTTGACAACATGCGAGGGTGCCAACTGGGGATCCAGACTCTCGAATTCATGTCGGATGGCGGTAGCCAGGGAAAGCGGATCACCGCTGGTCCGAATCACCCAGCTCAACGGTAGCAGGCTGGCGCCGAGTCTGGTTAATCCGTCTGTAATCTGGCTTTGAGGAACATACATCACGGGCACCATTCCACCGGCCAGCCCGCTCTCCGTCACGCTGCCGACAATGCCCACAACTTGACGTGCGGGCTCGTCAAAATCTGCGCCCAGTCCCTTGCCGATCACCATACGTTGCCCGATGGGATCCTGGTCCGACCAATACTTCCGAGCAAACGCTTCGTTGACGATCACTACATGGGCCGCATTTCCAGTATCGGTGAGGGCGAAATAGCGACCGCGCAGAAGAGGAATGCGCAGCGCCTCGAAATAGCCGGGGGACACAAACCGCCAGTACTCGTCGCCCTCCCATTTTTCGCCGGTCTTTGGTGTATGGCCCTCGATACTGAATGGCAAGTCGATGCCCACCTGGTCCATAGGCACAGAAACCGCGCAGCTGGCAACGCGAACACCGGGCAAGGCTTGGATGCGCTCCGTCGCCTGCCTCACCATGTTTTCCACTTGGGCTGTGCTGCCGTAACGGCTCCCGGAAATCGCGGTCCTCAGAGTGAGCACGTTGGAAGGATCGATTCCCGGTTTGACTGAGCGCAAACCGGCGAACGTACGAATCATCAGCGCAGCACCGGCGAGCAATACCACCGCGAGCGCGATCTCACTGATCACCAGCAATCCCCGAACCTGGCTGTGCTTGAATCCCGTGCCGGAACGGCCGCTGGATTCCTTCAGCACCGCATTCACGTCGAAGCGAGCGACGCGCAGCGCGGGAAACAGTCCGAATAGCAAACCGGTGGCAAGCGATATGCCAAACAGAAACAAGAGTATGCGCCAATCGAGGAGCATCAACCCGCCTAGTGAATGTTCGGGATCGTTGATACGCGGAATGTTTCCGGGGCTCAGTGCGAGTAGCATGCGAACGCCGATGCCGCCCAAGATCAGTCCTGCCACGCCACCAGCCAGACCCAGCAGCATGCTTTCCGTGAGAAGTTGCCGGATGATGCGTCCGCGGCTCGCGCCTACCGCGGTGCGAATCGCGATCTCTCTCTGCCGTCCGGCCGCGCGTGCCAGCAACAGACTGGCAACATTTCCGCAAGCAATCAGCAGCACGAAAGCGACTGCGCCTGCCAGAATGAGAAGCGCGAAACGGACCTCGCCGCCGATGGCCACCCGCAGCGGAACCACATCCACGCTTTCGGACTTGTCCATGATGTCCGAGTGGGCTGCACGGAATTGATCGGCGATGACCGCCAGCTCGGCCTGAGCTGATGCAATGGATGCGCCGGGCCGAAGCCGCGCAGCCACGTAATAGATGTGTCCCTGATTCGTGCTATTAGGGTCGAATTGCCCGGGAAGGTAGAGATCGGTGGGTGGATCAGATTGGTAGTATTCAGGCAAGACCCCGAGCACAACATACTGCTCTCCGCTGAGGGTAATCGTCTTACCTACAATGTCGTGGTCCTCACCCAGGCGGTTCTTCCACATGTTGAACGTGAGAACGGCGAACTTGCCCGCGTTTGGCAAGTCCTCTTCTGGAGAAAATGTCCGCCCGAGAAGTGGCGTGATACCAAAGACACTGAAGAAGTTCGCGGTGACGTGCATTCCATTGACTGGATTCGGGCGGCCGCTCGTGCCCAGATTCAGGCTGACACTGCCGAAATCATAGGCTGCCATGGATTGAAATGTGCGGCTCTTTCGCCATGCCATGAATTTAGGGATGGAAACCGACGATCCGTTGCCGTTCGGGAACTTACGCTGGACGCGCATGATCCTTTCCGAATCCGGGAATGGCAGCGGGGCCAGCAGAACCCGGTCAATCACGGAAAAGATCGCCGTGTTCGCGCCGATGCCGAGCGCAAGGGCCAGGACCGCGACGATGGTGAAGCCAGGACTCTTGATCAGAACGCGAAAGGAATGGCGGACATCTGCCAGTAGCGTTTCCATAATCGCTTATACGGAAAGGAGAGCCAATTGGTTCCCCCCCAAAGAGTCTCTGATTCTGAAGCTGTAAGGCGCAGACACCGTATTGAGGCGTGAACCGTGCTTCCTTGGGATTGTGCGCGATTAACGGGCTATCGGGGTGAAAGTGTGAGAGACCGAGCTGGACAGGTTGGCTTCTGTAGAGCTGATGAGGTGGGGTATCAAACACAAACGTCGATCACCCAAAGCTGCCGATGCTTTGTACTCTACGCGCTCCATGGTCGTGCCTTTCTTTTAAGGTGGGGCGTTTGATCGTGAGTCTAAGATTCAACTGCCCCTGGTCGTCCGACTCAATCGCAAGTGAGTACTCGCTTGGTCTCCCCTGCTACTGAGGCATGTTGCTGTGACCTGTCCTTTTTCGCGTTGTCGCCAGTGCGACCAAATGAATTCTCGGATGCATCCGAGGTTCTTTTCCCGGTCTTTGTCGAGAGGCTTAATTACAAGGGGACCCAGTTGGCCGTCGGCGTGTGCATTACCGCATTCTTCGTTTTGAGACGGCACCGCGTTCACGGCAGCGCCGTACATTGCCATTGAGACTGACAGTATAAATTTGACTACACGCATGAGACAGGCCTCCTCACTGTTGGTTGGGGTACTGCATCGAACCAAAACGCAGATTTCAACTTGTGCTCCAATGTCCGGATCGCCCTCAGGCTCGCCAGGGTTCCCGTATGTCATGCCATAAGGCTGTCCCCCGGACGTTCCTAGCGGACTCAGCCTTTCGCCCAATATGTTAGCGAGTTCATGCGCGTAACTGCCAAAAATCGCGTTCGTCCCATTGGGCCCATTGGAATAAATGGGTTCGCTCGAATGTACACCGTCCCATGGGGGCCGACGTTTAGTCGGTTCCAGGCGACGGCTGGTTGGCCCGCCCTCGCAGGGCTGCTCAGTTCCTGTTCGGCTAAGTCGAGCATCCAGAAATGGAGCGTTCTGGATCGTCTGCTGAGGAATACTTCTTGCATCCGCTCCAAACACCTGCTTAATGCAGTCATTG
>QHZB01000044.1 GCA_003224525.1 Acidobacteriota bacterium
CTTCCAACGGAGCTGGACATGATTGAAGGCCTGGACAAAGTGCTCGAAGGCCGGGACCAGCCTGGTCTGACCGAAGTGCGAGCCTTGCTACAGCGGTTGCTTGGTGGCCACGAGGCGGAGGGGCGTTTGATTGAGGAGCAAACGCTGCAGCCTCGCGCCTCGCGCGTTTTCCGGCTGCGTTTCGTCATCAATGGTCGAACTCGTCAGCTGATCGTCAAGCGTCTGAGACCGGAAATCGGTCGGCGCAGCGAATTGGTAGAGAAACGTTGGTTGCCCGCGGTGGGCATGAGTGACAACGGTCCAGCTCTGCTAGGGAGTATCGTAGAGCCTGGCGGTAACTGTGTCTGGCATGCCTATGACGACCTCGGTCCCTGTGAACTCGATGTCCATCGATTCGACCGTAAGAGCGTGAGCGCGGCGATCAAGTTGATTGCACGGCTTCACCTACAGTTCGCGCGGCACCCGCTATTGGGAGAAGTTCGACTTCACGGTTGCGACCTGGGTATTCACTTCTACGATGCGAATGTGCGCGACGCCATCTACGCATTAGAAGCATGTCAACCGTCTTCCCAGCAAACCCCGGTACGCGACAGCCTGCTCCAGCGGCTGTCCACACTGCGCAAAGAACTGCCGCAACGTGCAGAGGCCCTGGACGTCTGGGGTGGCCCGGAGACTTTGCTGCACGGCGATTTGTGGTCCATCAACGTTTTCGTCATCCCCACTGCCCATGGGCTCCACGTGCGCCTTATCGACTGGGACCATGCTTCTGTTGGACCGGCAAGCTACGACCTCTCGACCTTTCTCTTGCGACTGCCGTCTCAGGAGCGCTCTTGGGTTTTGGACGTCTATCGTGAGGAGACGTCACGTGGAGGTTGGTGCCTGCCGCCGATGCCAATGTTGAACTTCCTATTCGAGACCGCCGAGTATGCGCGCTTGGCCAATCGCATTATTTGGCCCGCCATCGCGCTGGTGCAGGATCGAGCCCCTTGGGCTTGGGAGTCCTTGGGCGAAGTGGACCAATGGTTTGAAGGTCTTGCGCCGGTGCTGCCGTGCGAAACCGAAATGCTGGACACCAAATCTTGAAAACCCCGGCCTCGGTGCTCCCTGATTCGCCGACTCTGACACTCCGGCTCACCGCTGCCTTGGGCCGCGACCCCCATGAACGGCGTTCCGTGAAAATCCTCAGAAGAGCTCTTCCGCCGTTCATGTGCACTTTCCCGAATGAGATCGTCACCTGTCAATTGCCGGACGGTCGCAAACGACGCGTCTTTATTAAGTATCAGGCGGGGCAAAGCCACGAGTGTTACGGGCACCGCGGCGATGTCCCTTATGAGACCGAGGTGTATCGCCGTGTGCTCCACTCGCTGCCAAATTTCAAACCGAAGTGCCTGGGGGCGCACACGGACCCGCACACTGGCGATATTTCCCTATTCCTTGAATACGTGTATCGCAGCGTCCGTTTGAGTGACATCGTTTGGAAACGGTTGACTCGTCAACCCCGGGGGATGACCCAGGCCGCTTCCTGGATCGGGAAATTCCACGCCGCGCACGAACAGCGCATCGAGGATCCCTCGTTGGCGTTCTTGAGACGGTACAATGCCGACTATTACCGCGGTTGGGCGCAACGGACTTTCGAATTCTCGCGCCCGCTGCATGGACGCTTTCCCTGGCTGACCAAATTGTATCGCGCCGATGAGTGGTTTGCGCCTTTGCTGGCCGAGCCACAGACCGTTATTCACGGCGAGTTTTACGCCAAGACTATCTTGGTTCGGAACCAAAGCGTGTTCATGGTGGATTGGGAGTCGGCCGCAATCGCGGCAGGGGAAATTGACTTGGCGGCGCTGACGGAAGGAAAACACTGGCCCGCCGGCGTTGTGCAGGAATGCGAGCGCGCTTACCTACGCACGCGCTGGCCTGAAGGCGCGCCTCCCTGGTTCGGTCGTACACTTGACGCCGCAAGAATCTATCTGCATTTTCGTTGGCTCGGCGAGCGGCCCGATTGGACCGTCCGCGAGAAAAACCTTTCGCGTTACGATCACCTTTATGCATCGGCAAAACGATTGGGCCTAATCTAGAGTCTAGCGATGGCAACCGTTGTCATTTCTGCGTACGACGTCGTGAATTATCCCCAAGGCGGCGGACACTTCTGGGTTTATCTGCAATACGTTCTCGGCCTGCGGCTCTTGGGGCACGATGTGTATTGGCTCGAAGCTTTTCGCGCCAAAGGACCCAAGGAACAAGAGGCCGCCGCGCTCGCCACATTCCAGGCTCGAATGCAACAATATGGCCTGGGTGGGAAGTGTATCCTTTACCGTACGCGGAGCAAAGAACCCTCATCTGAAGCGCCGGCGGAGTACCTCAACATGACGCGTGGCGAGGCCGAAGCGATCTTCGGACGAGCGGATCTGCTGTTGAATTTCCACTATGCCATCAGTTCCGCGCTACTGCCGCACTTTCAACGCACAGCGCTGGTGGATATCGATCCCGGACTTCTGCAGTTCTGGATTACTCGTGGGCAGCTCAACGTGCCCGAGCATGATTTGTACTTCACTATTGGCGAAGGTGTTGGACGATGCGGAGGAAAAATTCCCAATGACAGCCCGCGCTGGATTCACACCGGGCCCGCAGTTTGTCTGGAACGCTGGCCCTATATTTTCGACCCATGTTGCGAGGCTTTCACGACGGTCTCTACTTGGGATTCCTCCGACTGGGTTGTCGATCGCGATGAAACTTACGAAAACACAAAGCGAGTGGCGTTTCTGGAGTTTTCCGGTCTGCCGCGGCTCACTCGCCAGCCCTTGGAGTTGGCCCTGGTCATGCGTACGGAACGCGACATGGAAGAGCGGAAAAACTTGCAAAATGCCGGTTGGCGAATCCGGCAGGCCTGCGAAGTCGCCAGCACACCCGAGATGTACCAAGCCTATATTCAGCGTTCGCGCGGGGAGTTCAGCTGCGCCAAGCCTTCCTATATCAAACTGCAAACGTCTTGGATCAGCGACCGCACGCTTTGCTATCTGGCCAGCGGCAAACCTGTCGTCGTGCAGCATACTGGTCCTAGTTCATTCCTTCCCAACGGTGAAGGGATGTTTCGCTTCTCGACGCTTCAGGAAGCAGCCGATGCCCTTGAAGTCATAAACGCTGACTACCGGCGGCACAGCCAGGCCGCTCGGCAAATCGCCGAGACGTATTTTGACTCCAAGCAGGTAGTGACAAACATTCTCACCCATGCTCTCCGTTGAGGGAAACCTGTTGGGTGGCCGCCACCGACGCAAAGCGCTGGACAAAAGGAAAGTCACCTATTCCTGGAAAACGAGCGTCGCGCAGGGGCGCTTGTCAGATGCTTAAGTGGTTGAGCTGAGCCGCAGCTGGACGGTCTCTCACAATTCTGGGAAATGGGTCACGGAACTGAAGAGAACTACAGGGACCGGCACCGTGTTGATTCGAAGCACGAGGCTGGCGCGATTGCTTCGTGAAAGCAAAGACAAATGGAACGGATGATTCGAAAACCCGTGCGCACGATCATGACGCATTCGCATCCGTCTACGGATTTGCAATTCAAATTCACTCCGCTTGTTGCCAAATAGCCCCAAGACCAGTGAAGGAACGCGAGGAAGAATGTTGATCGCCGCTCACTAATCAACTCCTGAACAATTTCGGAGCAAGTGGTTCAGGCCGCGATCGAAACGTCCTTGGAACTGGCCGGCTGCTATGTCGTGACCACGAACGTTTTACAACAGAGCATGACGGCACAAGAAGTACATGAAAGCTACATCGGCCTGCAGAAGGTGGAGCACGACTTTCGCGCGATGAAGACGGGATTGCTGGAGGTTCGGCCGGTGTTTGTCCGCAAGAAAAGTCGCACACGGGGCCACGTGTTCTGCTGCATGCTGGCACTGAAACTGAGCCGCGAGATGGAGCGGCGGTTACGGGCGGCCTTCGGCACCACCGACAGCGACCCGCACGCGATCACGCTGCCGGATGCGCTGACCTCGTTGAGCCATCTGTCTCTATTGCAATACAGGGTCGACGGGAAAACTACCGTGACGAAACTGCCGCAGCCCAGTGAAAGCCAGAGACAGATCCTCCTGAAGGCCCTTGCCGTGACCCTCCCGGCAGAGTAGACAGGTGCCTTCGGCTACGCTAGAGACAACAACTGCAGCTACATCACTCAGTTATCGGGGAAATTACGCCCGGGGGCAAAAGGAAGGTCCGTCTGAATGCAAGGCCGTCATTGCGTATCGACTCATTGAATCGTTTGCTGGGTTAGTCTATTGCTGTTTAAGGACTTTCAAAGATTTCAGCGCGGCTGCGAGCGCTATCTGTTCCTCGTAGTCGTCTGTGGTGATTGCCAGTTGCTTGAGTCGAAGGCTGACCACCTGCTCTAAGGCGCTAATTTTACCTTTCAACAGTTCAGGATGAGTTTCAGCCATTGCCTGTAAGTAGTGGTTCTGCCACAGCGGATATTTCAGAGTTGTATCGCTCACGGGTGTTCCCTTCCCTGTTTTCGCCCCACACTTCATGTGGCCACTGCTCCGCAAAACGAGGAGCCATCTTCACTGGTGATGTAGAATTCGGTGTCGGACCCCTCCTGAGCGCGGGAAGGAGGGTCGCGGGGGATTTTCAATCTGCCTTTTTGATCGACCATTGCTGAGTTGCTCATGCTTTTCTCCCCACCGCTCAAGGACAGGACCAATCAGGAAGCCTTCTGGGGACTACTTGCTCTTGGATCGGGCCCAGCGCCCTTCAGATAAGCTGCCCACAGAGCGGTTTTGATTTCCTCAACAGCTCTTGGTAGCTCACACAGGGCGTCAAGGACGTCAAACGCTCCCTCTTTTAGCGCCTCTATCCATTCGGCGAGATCAAAGTTGCGCGCCCATAGAACGACCTCAAAGCCAAGATCATAGTGATTCGCAATGTCGGTGAGCCGCCTCCACGACCCGTCCCTCAGCAAGGGTGTCGAGACGACCACCTGAAACCGACCGGACTTCGCAGCCTCGCAACCCGCCGTAATGCTTCTTGTGCATTCCGAGACGATCCCTGCTTTTTGGAGAACGGTCTTCAGCCGTTCCGTCTCAGAGTCGTCGTCACAGACAATCAGGATTCGAGCCCCATCAGGCACTTTCGATGTCGCACCCGAACGGGTCTTGCTCTCCCCGGTCATTTCTCGAGTTCGTGCCAGAACCCTCATCCTCCACATCCTTACATTCTTGCGTTCCCGTGCGCGGCCTAACTCAGATCTGTCACCATTGCTTTCCGAGACAGTTCCCATGGCTTGGGAGCCTCTTTGGTTCAAGCGGCAGCCGACCGAGCCGGGCCCTGGATATGTCGTGACTTGGCGGAGACAGTCACATAGCGCACTCCCAAGAAACGTTTCGAGGCCTCCGAGGCCACTCGGGTGATCTCCAAGGAATTAAATTTCTCCGACTTCAGTCTTGCTAGGATTTCCTCGATTGTCCTGCGGACCATCTTTTCTTCGTCAATACCGAAGACAGTCGCTCTGATTTCACCAGCCAGCCAGAAGAAATTCCATCCCGCTTCGCGGATTTCTCGATCTAATCCGCACCTATCGAGATCCTTGACTAATCTCCAACCCGGAACAGTGCACTCACTTTCGAAGCGCACGGCTTCTGGCAAGAGCGTGCCTTCCTTGATCAGGATGGTCCCCGCTTTGATGATGTCTGACATTTCCGGTCTCCTCAGCGTCCACAGCGGTTCATTGTTCTGCAGCAACTGGCACTAGCAGTTGGCCGGTGAAATCATATGGCTGTGGACAAAGAAGATTCTTCCGCACCGCGACTCTTCATTCCGTACAACTCGCGGTCTGCTGTTTCAAGGAGGGCTTCGATCGTTTCGCCGTCCTGCGGAAAGGCCGCCACTCCAATGCTTGCGGAAAGCGGCGGCTGCTCACTATCCGTTGCAAGCCGATTGCGAATGCGAGACGCGACAAGCTCTGCGGCCGCGGCGGCGGTCTCGG
>QHZB01000091.1 GCA_003224525.1 Acidobacteriota bacterium
TCTCGGCGCGGCGCAGTGCGGTTATTGCACGCCGGCGATTCTGGTCACGGCGAAGGCTCTGCTGGACCTGAATCCTCACCCCAGCCGCGATCAGATCCGCGAAGCGATTTCCGGAAATCTGTGCCGGTGCACAGGCTATCTTCAGATTTTCGAGGCCGTCGAAGCCGCGGTGCTCAAAATCGCGGATCAAAGGAAATCTGCAACGCGG
>QHZB01000092.1:0-6318 GCA_003224525.1 Acidobacteriota bacterium
GCCGAATGAAAGGGATTCGCGAAAGACCCTTGTTGATTCTCCAAAAGCCAACGGGGATGAGCTTCGCGTGATCGGTGTCCCTCGGCGCAGAGTGGATGCGCGCGCGAAGGTGACGGGTCAAACGCGCTTCGCCGACGACATTTTCCTGCCGCGTATGGCGCACTCGAAACTGCTGCGGTCTCCCCATCCTCACGCGCGCATCCGAAAAATCGACACGTCGCGCGCCGCCGCTCACCCGGGAGTGTATCTCGTGCTGACGGGGAAGGACGTTCCCATCCAGTACGGGATTCTTCCCGTCAGCCAGGACGAGCAAGCCCTTTGTGTCGACCGCGTGAGGCACGTGGGGGACCCGGTTGCCGCCGTCATCGCGCGCGAGGAACTGACGGCATTTGAAGCGCTGGACTTGATCGATGTCGATTATGAAATCCTGACGACGATATCCAGTCCCGAGGAAGCTCTGGCGACTCCCCGGCCGCGAATTCACGAATACGGTGAAGAGGGGAACATTCATAAGCTGGTGGCGCTAGAGTTCGGCAACGTGGAAGAAGGTTTTGCCGAAGCAGATGAAATTTTCGAGGACACTTTTTTCTTCCAAGGGAACACCCATCTCGCAATCGAGCAGCACGCTGCGGTCGCCATCAAGGATCCGGATGGCAAGCTGACGATTTGGTCCAGCACGCAGACGCCGCATTATCTCCATCGCGCGCTCGCCAAAGTTCTGGAAATGCCCGCTGCGCATATTCGCGTAATCGCCACGCCCAACGGCGGCGGCTTCGGCGGAAAAAGCGATCCGTTCAATCACGAAATCGTTGTAGCCAAAGCCGCTCTCATGCTCGACCGGCCCGTCAAAATCTGCCTGACGAGAGAAGAAGTTTTTTATTGTCACCGCGGCCGCCATCCGGTCCTGATGAAATTCAAAACCGGTGTCAAGAAGGACGGCGCGATTACTGGAATGCATCTCGAGACGCTGATCGACGGTGGCGCGTATGGCTCGTACGGAGTTGCCAGCACGTTCTACGCCGGCGCGTTGCAAACCACCACGTACCACATTCCGCGCTATCGCTATCAAGGCTGCCGCACCTTCACGAACAAACCGCCCTGCGGACCCAAGCGCGGACATGGCACTCCTCAGCCGCGCTTCGGTCAGGAAGTCCAGCTCGACAAGATCGCGGAGAAACTCAAGATCGACCCGGCAGATCTGCGGCTCCGCATCGTCGAGTCCTCAAACGCCGTGACGGCAAATTTCTTCCGTCTGGGAACCGTCAATCTTGCCGAATGCATTCAACGCATCGTCAAAGTCTCCGATTGGAAAGAAAAATTCCGCAAACTCCCCGAAGGCCGCGGCGTGGGTCTGGCTTGCTCCGCTTACCTGACCGGCGCCGGGCTTCCTATTTACTGGAACAAAATGCCGCATTCCGGAGTTCAACTCAAATTCGACCGCAGCGGCGGCGTTTCGATTTTTTGTGGAGCGACGGAGATCGGGCAAGGATCAGACGATGTTCTAGCGGGAATTGTCGCCGAGGTTCTGGGCATCGACACGTTCGACATTCGGCTGTTCACCGGTGACACGGACCTTGGGCCGGTGGACCTGGGATCGTATTCGAGCCGCGTTACGCTGATGGCAGGAAACGCGGCATTCGAGGCCGCGGAACGCGGAAAAGCAATCATTGCCGCCGCCGTAGCGGAAAAACTTGAAGTACCTAAAGAACGGCTGCGTTTTGCCGACAAGCGCGTATTCGATTCCGCCGCGCCGGAGAAAGGCGTCACCTTTCAGGAAGCCGTTTGCCTGGCAGAAGCCCGTTTCGGCACTATTGGCACCGTGGGCTCCTACACTCCACCGAAGTCTCCCGCCTTGTACAAGGGCGGTGGCGTAGGCCCGTCTCCCACCTACTCTTATTCCGCTGCTGTCGTCGAAGTCGCAGTGAACCGGATCACCGGGTGGATCACCGTTCCGAGGATCTGGATTGCGCATGACATCGGCCGCGCGCTGAATCCCACACTAGCGCGCGGGCAGGTCGAAGGCAGCGTCTATATGGGGCTCGGCGAAGCGCTGATGGAGGAGCAAGAGTTCCGCCGTCTTCCGAAAAAGCTTTCTCATGCGCTGGTGCACAAGTTCCCCTCGATCCTCGAATACAAGAGCCCGACCTCGCTCGACATGCCCGAAGTGATCACCGAGCTGATCGAGGAGCCTGATCCTCACGGCCCTTATGGCGCCAAGGAAGTCGGCCAAGGCCCGCTCCTGCCGATCATGCCCGCGGTCGCGAACGCCGTCTACGATGCTGTCGGGGTGCGCATTGATGAAATCCCCGTCACTCCGGAAAAAATCATGAAGGCGCTTGCCGAAAAGAAAGCGGGACGTGACCCGCGTTATGGACCGAGCCATTTTCCGCACGTCAATTGGCCGGAGGCACTGCGCGTCCCGCCGCCTTGGGAAGGGGGCGACGGCAACGCGGTAAACGACGTCCCCCGCAGGCAAAAACCTCGTCAGGAGAAAGAGCAGGTACTGGCACCATGATGCGGCTGCCACTTTTCGAATTCCGTGCGCCGCGCTCGCTCGAAGAAGCCGCGCGCATTCTGGACGGCGAGAGGGCCAATGCCATGCCGCTCGCCGGCGGCACGGACCTGCTGCCGAACATGAAACGGCGGCAACAAGTACCGCGGACGCTCGTGAGCCTCTGTCACATCGAATCCTTGAGCGGGATTGAATTGAGCGATTCCGGTTTGCGGCTCGGCGCGTGCCTCACACTCTCCGACATAACGGCGGACCCGCGCTTGCGAAACGGATTGACGGCGCTGGCGCAAGCGGCTTCGCTCGTGGCCACTCCGCAAATCCGCAACATGGCGACGCTCGGCGGAAACATCTGTCTGGATACGCGCTGCAATTACTACGATCAAAGCTACGAGTGGAGGAAGTCGATCAATTTCTGCCTGAAAAAAGACGGCACGACCTGTTGGGTTGCGCCGGGAAGTTCGAAGTGCGTGGCGGTCTCCTCGACGGATACGGGCCCGGCACTGATGGCCCTCGGGGCCCGGGTTCGCCTCGTGTCACGTTCCGGAGAACGCGAAGTCCTTCTTTCCGATCTGTACAACAACGACGGGATCGACTACCTCAAGCGCAGACCGGATGAAATTCTGGCGGAAGTATTGCTGGATTCTTTCGACGGATGGAAGAGCACCTACTGGAAACTCCGGCGCCGCGGCTCGTTCGACTTTCCCGTATTGTCCGTCGCGGCGGCGGCGCGCCTCTCCAGAGATAACGTGGTCGAGGACGCTCAGATTGTCGTGGGCTCCTCAGCCTGTCGTCCGCTGCCCGCTACGGATGCGGCAAAATTACTTCTAGGCCGCCTCTTGAATCTGGAGACAATTACTGAAGCGGCTGCACTTGCGGCTCGAATCGCCAAGCCGCTGGACAACACGGATTTCGACATGACCTGGCGCAAACGAGTCACCGCCGAATTTGTGACCTATGCGCTGCGTGAGCTGCGCGGAGACGATGTTCGGGCCGAGCGCGAGAGCTTTACGCGCTATGCTTTCGAATAGTCAATTCGGATTCTCGATCAGTATTGCTATTCGCTACCCGTCGCCCTGCGCCGCAAACTTAGAAGGAATACTTCAGTGACAATTGAAGTTGCCGCGGGTTGAACATCACTCTCGGCGCGCCAAATGCTGGATTCGGGAATGGAGGACCAGCTAAACGCGCCGTCTTCCGCAGGGACAAGGAGTACCGCTTTTTTCTGACTTCTCAAGAAGCTGATATGCTCATAGGTCTTTGCCGTTTGTTGTAGGACCAGAGCTGCACGCACCGACCGTGCGACGGATAAAACTGAATATGACTTCGGAACGAGGCTTTTATGGCTGGAAGCTTGTCTTCTTCCTCTGGCTTCTGGATTTTCTGAACATGGGATTCCCGCTTTACGGCGGCGCGGTGATCAACACCTATATGTTGAAGGACATCCCCATGAGCCGCAGCACGTTCGGGCTGGGATTTACGCTCTTAAACCTCTTTGTGGGTATTCCCTCGATCCTTGTTGCGGCGTCCATTGTTAAATGGGGCATTCGCAAAACATTCGGGATTGGATCGGCACTGATTCTTGTTGGCGCGCTATGGCTCGCGGTGATCGCTTCGCGGCCCTGGCACTATTGGGTGGGATTTGGTGTGCTCACGGCGACGGGAATCAGTTTCGGCACCATCATTCCTGCAGCTACGGCCGTCACGCGCTGGTTCAGCCGCTATCGCGGAAGGACCATGGCAGTGACGCTATCGGCTTCTGGATTCGCAGGTTTTTTCGTTGCACCGCTGATCAACCGAATTCTGACGGCGAATGGAGGAAATTGGCGGCAAGCGTGGGCGATTGTGGCCGGGATTTCTGTCTTGTCCGCAATTGTCGCGTTTCTGTTTGTGAGGGAGCATCCGGAAGATCTGGGTCAAATGGTGGACGGAGGGCCGGGCGGGGCACCATCGGCCAAGGTAACGGCGGCAGCTGCACGGGTGACAAAATTTCCGTGGGAGCCCCAACAGGCTTACGGAACACGAGCGTACTGGATGATACTCGCCGGCGCGGTCGCCTGCCAATTCCCTTTTTTTTTCTTTACGGCCCACTGGCTGCTCCACCTGAAAGGAGTGGGCGTTCGCCCCGCAGGCGCCGCATTCGCCATGGGTCTCTTCACGCTGGGGGCCGTGTTCGGCCGGCTGATTGGCGGCTGGCTGATGGACGCCATGGAGGGGCGCCACGCGTTCATGCTGGGCTTCTGCTGTTATTTCTTGGGGTCCTTCCTGGCGATTCGAGTCTCGTCAGAAGCGCTGTGGATCGCCTACAGCGCCGCGATTCTCTATGGAACAGCGTTCGGATGGACGTTTATTTGCCTGAATACGGTCACAGGCCACTACTACGGACCGGCGGCTTTTCCAAAGGTGAGCGGAATGATGCTGGTGCTCGCAGCTCTCTTTTGCTCGCCGGCCGGTTACCTGGGCGGAAAACTATTTGACCTGTACCACAGCTACAAACTGGCATTCGAATTGAACTCTGCTGTGGCCGCGATCGGAATCCTTGCTCTCTTCTTTGCAAGAATGCCGGAGCCGCCTGTAGCCAGCATTCCGGTGGGCAAGTGAGAAGGATTCGAACCTTGGGGTGAACCTCTAAATTGGCACAATTTTGTTTGGGCACGGCTTCCGTTTAGTAATAGCGTTCTTGCTTCTCCTAACGGTACCGCTATTTGGATGGATGGCGGGAAAAAGAGACACGGGCAGCGATGGTCTTCGGTCGTTGCTTTGAAAAAGCTCTGGGTGCTTACTTTGGTCAAGAGGATAGTGCTGCTGTGCTTTTCAAAGAATGGAATGCATACCGCGATGGTCCTTTTGAATACCGCAAAGGAGAATCCTGGGACCGCCTCTTCCACCAAGGCGTCCATTTGCTCGAAACATTTGCACGGGATCATCGCGTACGGATTCGCAGTCCGAAGAAGAATCTACAATCAAAATGCTTCGGGCACTGCTGGGTGGAACCGAATTCGTCTCAACACGCTCCCGAGATTAATCTCCATGAGCACTTTTGAAACGTCTTTGCGCTAGAGGCTAGAACCCGGCTCACTTACATGGCTCGCGTGTACTCAGCATGTGGCGGCTCGATTTTAGGGGCCAAAAGATACCGAAGATGACATCTATAGCTGCCAATGGATATCGCAGATGGACGGAGTATTCTCACAGCTCACCTCGGTGATTGGAGATGAAGAATCCAGTTTACGAACGGATCCGGGTGAGGAAAGGAAGGCCATCCAAGATGGAACTGGAAGTTTAGTGGCAGGAACACGAATTGGGCGAATATCCGATGATCGCTCTGACGTGGGAAGACGCGATGCGCGGCGCGCCTTGGGAATACATCGAGAGGTGTGAGGCAGCTCTAACTGAATGCGAAGACAGGTGAGGAATTTCTTGAGGCTACAACCAGGCCGATCCTTCAGCAAATATTCGAAACACTCTTGACATGACCGTAAGTATGTTGCCAGGCGTGCGAAAGGGATTGCCCGGGAACTGCGGAACACCAACGAGCGGCTTGTTCGGAGTATCGGAGTATTTGTTAAGGGAAGGAGGGCGTTTGAGAGAATGGCAACTCAAGCCGGTTCTAATCGACGCCACGGTTGGCTGCGAGACTCTCGGAAACGAAACAGCGCTGTAGTTGAGTACGCCAGTCTGGCAATGCAACACCGAACGTCTGGACTAAGCGGGAGTTCGAAAGAACCGAATAGGCAGGGCGTGGCGTGGAAGATCGAAATTCTTCCGTAGAGATGGGGTTCACGCGACATGGAATCGATCGGCGCGCG
>QHZB01000092.1:6358-20741 GCA_003224525.1 Acidobacteriota bacterium
AGGATGGTCCTCGCAAAGTCATACCACGTCGTTTGCCCTGCCGCGCTCATATGGTAGGTTCCGCTAACCTCGGGAAAGCTAAACCCATCGGCCTTTCTTTCAAACATTTCGGTGAGAATTTCACTCGTCGCGGCGGCCACGACCGAAGCGCACGTGGGCGCTCCGACCTGATCACTTACAATTCTTAATTCCTCCCTTTCGGTTGCAAGGCGCAAAATCGTCAGCAGAAAATTCCGCCCTCGCGTGGCATAGACCCAGGTTGTGCGAAATATCAGATGAATTACACCCGAACTCCGAATGGCTTCCTCACCGGCAAATTTGGTCTTTCCGTAAACGTTGATTGGATTCGGGGAATCCGTTTCCTCGTAGGGTGTTTTCTTGGACCCGTCAAACACATAGTCAGTTGAGTAGTGAACAATGGCCGCGCCAATTTTCTTGGCTTCCTCGGCCATCAGTCCGGGGGCATCCCCGTTTATAGCTCGTGCAGTAGTTTCGTCTGTTTCTGCTTGATCTACGGAAGTATATGCGGCCGCGTTGACGATAAAGTTCGGTCGAATTTCTCTTATTGTCCGACTGATTTCATCTGGTTTTGAAAGATCCAATTGATCGCGATCAAGAGCAACCACTTCGCCCAACTGGGGCAAAAACCGCAAAAGCTCCGCGCCAATTTGACCGTTCTTCCCAGTCAGCAAGATTACCGGTTTCATTTCACGGGATGTCCCAGCAAACATTCACGCGGAACTTGAGCGAGCATTGGAAATTTTGCGTCTCTATCGGAAACGATCGGGGCGGTAATGCCCCAGTGTATTTTCAAATCAGGATCATTCCAGGCGATGCCGTGCTCATCCTCAGGACTGTAAAAATCGCTGCATTTGTAAAGGAATTGAACTGAATCCGTAAGCGCCAGGAAACCGTGCGCGAAGCCGACCGGAACATAAATCTGATTTTGTTCTTTCGCAGAGAGAAGCACGCTCGTCCATTTTCCGAAGTTCGATGAACCAGCTCGTATGTCCAGTGCAATGTCCAGCGCTTCGCCTTCCACTACGCGGCAAAGCTTTGCTTGGGGACGCTTCAGCTGATAGTGGAGACCCCGCAGCGTTCCTTTGGCAGAGCTCGAGTGGTTGTCTTGGACAAAGGCATCCTCGATACCGAGGTGGGCGAACTTCGCTTTGTGGTAGGTTTCGATGAAGAAACCGCGAGCGTCGCGATGGACGACCGGTCGCAGCTCAAACACACCCTGAAGGGATGTTTCGATTCGTTGCATTAACTCCGATGCTCGCTGGTTCCCACACTTGCAGCCAAACGCGAAAGTTAACCCTTGCACAGATCAATCAGAAGCTATAGATGAGGAGCGAGCGATCGCGTGAAGAGATCTCTCACGATTCTCGTAGTACTTCTCGCAATAGGAGAGATACTCGCCACCTCGAACGCTGGCAACCCACAGCCCCGCACTCACATACCAGTCAATGGTCCGGCGGAGTCCTTCCTCTAGAGTGATGACGGGTCTCCAATCTAACTCGGTCTGGATTTTCCTGCAGTCCAGGGCGTAACGACGGTCGTGGCCTGGACGGTCCTGCACATGGGACAGCAAACTCTCTGTTTTCCCAACCAGCTGGAGGATGCGCTGAACCATCGATAAGTTTTCAACAAGGTCCGGTCCTCCGATGTTGTAGACCTCCCCGATTTTACCCCTCTCGAGGACGGCTAGAATCCCTCGACAGTTGTCCTCAACGTGCAGCCAATCTCGTTGTTGCTTGCCATCGCCATAAACAGGGAGAGCCTTGTCGCTGAGGGCATTTGTGATCATGAGCGGCACAAATTTCTCTGGAAACTGATAAGAACCGTAATTGTTCGAAGACCGCGTGATCACCGCGGGAAACCCATAAGTTCGGACGTATGACCGAACCAAAAGATCAGAGGCTGCTTTCGAAGCGGAGTAAGGACTGCTCGGTTGCAATGGAAAATTTTCATCGGCAAAGGCGCCTTCTGGAATGTCACCATACACTTCGTCTGTAGAAACATGCACAAACCGAGACACCAAGATTTTACGCGCCACTTCGAGCAGAACGAACGTCCCGGTGACGTTCGTCTGAATTACTGGAGCTGGTTCGTAGATACTTCTATCCACGTGGGACTCGGCAGCGAAGTGAATAACGGCGTCGCAATCACACATCGCCGCTTCCACTGCGGCTGCATCGCAGATGTCACCTCTCACGAATTGATAATTCGGATTGCGCGCGACTAATTCCAGATTTGCTAGATTTCCCGCGTAGGTGAGCTTGTCATAGTTGACGATCGAAAAGTCCTTCCTGGTCTCGAGGACATATCGAATAAAGTTGGAACCAATAAATCCAGCGCCGCCGGTTACAAAAATCTTCATCGGGCTGCTTCCTGAATCATGACCATAACAGTTTCACTTAGGCCCCTCAATTTGTTCGCACCTGTCTTGGACCAGGTTGTTGGCGGAATTCGGAAATGCAACCCGCGCTTCAACGGCCGCGAATCATAGTCTTCTACGAATCTCAGATTCACACCCAGCGCGCTAAGCCCGGCATTGCCCCACGTTTCCGAAAAGAATTCTCGGTGATCCCGATGAATTCGCGGCGGATCGTCTTCAGGTCAGCGATCTCAGTTGCCACCACTTCTACTGTTTGCACGGCCGTAGCGCCCATTGAACTACCTGATGGTTGGAGCTAGAATCTATTGCTAGTCGCGGCTGGATCTGGAGGGGTGAACCTTTACCCCACTATCGCGCCGACGCCGCGGCCAACCTCTGTTCCTCGGCGAGCAACACCTTCTCGCGCACCATCTTCGTGGCGCGCCAGAGTGATTCGAACGTTCCCGCGTCCGTCCACCCACCGTCCATGATGTCATAACTGAGCTGTCCTTCGAAAAGGTACGAATTATTGACGTCGGTGATTTCCAACTCCCCGCGTCCCGAAGGCCTTAGCGTGCGCACGCGGTCGAACACTGTTCCGTCGTAGAAATACACGCCGATGACCGCGTGGGACGAGCAGGGAACCTTGGGCTTTTCCTCGATGCGCACAATTCGCTTGCCATCGAACACCGGCACCCCGAAGCGCTCCGGGGTCGGCACCTCTTTCAGCAGGATTAGTGCGCCTTCGGATTGCTGTTCAAACTTCTCTCGTGCCGGTCGGATGCTGTTCTCCAAGATATTGTCTCCCAAGATCACACAAATTCTTTCGCCCCCAGCGAAGGGCTCCGCCAGCCGCAGCGCGTCCGCGATCCCTCCTTCGCCTTCCTGGTACGCGAAATGCAATTGCTGCAGGCCAAAGTCCTTCCCGTTCCGCAGCAACCGCAGGAATTCTCCCGCGCTGTTCCCTCCCGTAACTATCAGAATGTCCTGGATTCCGGCTTCAACTAGAGTCTGTAAAGGATAATAGACCATAGGCTTGTCGTAGATTGGCAGAAGATGTTTATTAGTCACGCGCGTGAGTGGACTCAGTCGGCTCCCTGTCCCGCCTGCAAGCACAACACCTTTCATTCTGGCCTCCTGACGTTGATTTCCCAAGATTTTATACAGCGCTGATCTTGTCCGTACCTAGTCTCGTTCAAGGACGAATATTCTGGTAGGCAACGGCCAGCGGCTGTTTAAATTTCAAACAGGGTAGGTCAGCCTGAAAACCTCGCGAGACTAAGGAGACGGAGACGAAGGAACGATCTAATCGTCGCCAGCCACTGCTCGGAAAGTGCGCTCTCCAAGAGATTCATCACAAGTCTGTTTTGAGATGCCGGTTGGAAAGAAATACTCGGGGACAATCTCCTTCATTTTGGCACGGACCGGCGCCGCGCCATCGACGCACATCGATGCCCTAAGCTCCTCCAACTGACGACACAATTCCGGCCAGTCTTTCAGAGGTCCTTTTGTCCGTTTGATCTTTTCACAAGATGTGGGAATAACTTCCTCGCGCTCATAAAAGAGTTCCTCGCTGAGTTTTTCTCCCTCGCGCAAACCCGTAAACCGGATTTCCACATCGCGTTCAGATTTGCCAGAAAGTCGGATGAGGGCGCGTGCCAAGTCCACAATCCTTACCTGCTCGCCCATGTCCAAGACAAGGATGTCACCGTGCTTCCCAATTACAAAGGCTTGCAAGACCAACGCCACAGCCTCACGAGTTGTCATGAAAAAGCGTTTGATGTCCGGGTGAGTAACCGTCAGCGGCACATGGTTATGAAGCTGTTGAGTCAGTACCGGGACAACGCTTCCGCTGGACCCCAGAACATTTCCGAACCTCACCGACACACAACGCATCTCATTTTGCGGTCTAGACGACAGGATTAATTCACAAGTTCGTTTAGTTGCACCCATTATGTTCGATGGATTGACAGCCTTGTCGGAGGAAATCATTACAAAATTCTTGCAACCAGACTCATCGGCTAGTCCCACTAAGGATAAGAGCCCAAGGACGTTGTTCTTAACCGCCTCTTGGACGTTCGATTCCATCAGTGGCACATGCTTGTACGCTGCAGCATGAAAAATAATCTCTGGGCTGAATTCCGACAGGAGACTGCGCACACGCTCACCATCAGTCACGTCGGCGACGCGAAACGCGACTTGAGCGTCATTCTGGCGCGTGTCCAGCTCTAAACGCAGTAAGAAAAGTCCCGTTTCGCTTTGATCCAAACAGATAAGTCGAGCGGGGCGGTAATCCAGAATCTGACGGCACAGTTCGGACCCGATTGAACCAGCGGCCCCTGTCACAATAATAGTCCGCGCGGCGATCTGGTTGCGGACAGCCTCAAGATCGATTTGGACAGACTCTCTGCCAAGCAGATCTTCAAGACGTACTTCGCGGAATTGATTAATGCTAGCTTCACCGCGAATTATGTCGCTCAGCGTGGGCACGGTCTTGAAAGGCAATTTCGCCTTTTGGCAAGCATCCGTAATCCGCCGCATCTGACTGCCAGAGGCAGAGGGAATAGCAATTAAGATTTCTTCAGCAGGATTATCCTCAACGAGAATTTCTAGTTCCTCGATAGTGCCCAGGACTGGCACTCCCAGAATGTGGACACCGATTTTAGATCGATCATCATCCACGCAGCCGACTGCCGCATAGCCGCTATTGGGTCGGGCAAGCTCCCGGATGACCATCTGCGCCGCAAAGCCTGCTCCAACGACCATTACTCGTTTCGAGCGAGAGGAGTCGCGTCGAACTGACTCTACTAGAACGCGTGAACCAAGCCGCGCACCAGCGAGAAAGCACGCCGTAAGAACTGCTTCCAAGAAGTAGACCGAGCGCGGGAAGGCAACCGCACCGAAAAGATAACGGTTCACCGCAAAAAAAGCGACGGATCCAGCCGTCACGGCTTTCAGGATATTTGTTGCATCACTCACACTCGCGAAGTGCCACCAGCCATGATTAAGGTTGAATAAACGTAGAGTGGTTAGCCGGACGCCTACGAGCAGCAGACAAGAGGTTAGCAAGATACGGCGATAGGGCAAGGAAAAATCAAAGCGCAGCAACCATGACATGACGAGGGACACGGTCACGAGCATTGCTTGGACAACGGAGATAAATACTGGTCGCTGACGGAACAACACCTGTGGCATTCTGATGAGATACTTACGAATTATAGACCTCAAGGTGTCTCCCTTTCTTACAAGAAGTTGCGGACAACCGGGGCCCTGGTGCAACAGGTTGCAATGCTCTTACCAGAGTGCCTTTTAACCGATTTGTTAGAACTTACCTAGAGCGCGCGTCGCGCTCCTGTTTTTTCTGCAAGCACAAAAGAGGAGGAAATGGTTTTCACAATGACGCGAATATCGTTCCGGAGCGTGATCTCTTCGAGATAAGCTTTGTTGCGCGCCAGTTTATCGGGCAGAATCTGTGTGCGATAAAACTGCTCGGGGTCGCGTTGATTAGCTAGGATCTCTTCTTCATGGCGATACGCGAGACTCGCAGTGTCCGTGATTCCGGGCCGAACGGACAGCACTATGCGTTGTTCTCGTGTGTACTCTTCAATATAGACAGCCACCTCGGGCCTCGGACCAACGAGACTCATATCTCCCCGGATTACATTCCAGAGCTGGGGTAACTCGTCGACTTTATAGCGTCGAAGAAATCTTCCGACAGGAGTCACTCTCGAATCCCCAGCAACTGTAATCTTCAAGTCTCTGTTCGACGTTTGCATCGTCATGGAACGAAACTTCAGAATCTGAAACGGCCGACCGCCCTTACCAATTCGAACCTGGCGATAGAACGCCGGGCCGCGCGATGTCAACTTGATACAGCAAGCGACGAGCCCGAACACTGGCGACAACAGAATCAGGCCAGCGGTCGCTGCCAAAATATCTAAGGCGCGCTTGCCGTAATTTGCATAAAAACCGTTTGTGAACATGGGGTGTTGCTCAGAATCGCGCAACAGCGCATCCTGGTTTCCCTTTTGATCAAGCAATCGGATTGGCATTCGTTGCAACCGCGCGAACGATTCTAAACTCCGCCGCCGTAATCAGCACTGCACTAATGACCTGATTGATCTGCAATTCCGTCATACCAGGATAGATGGGCAGCGACAGACACGAATAATATTCCCCTTCGGCACGCGGAAAATCTCCAGGCTGATAGCCATGCGCGCGTTGGTAGTAGGGCTGCAAGTGCAAAGGAATGAAGTGAACGCTGCATGCGACGCCGTGACGCTGCAATGCCTCAATGAAACTGTTACGATCCTTTTTCAAACGGTCTAAGCGAAGCCGCAGGATATAGAGATGCCAAGAGGTGCCGCGATCTTCGCGGACCGTCGGGATCACGAGTTCCTCGCGGGAAGAAAAAGCATCAGTGTAACGTTGCGCGATAGCTTCTCGAGCCACCCTCATGGAATCAGACTTCGCCAGTTGCACCAAGCCCATGGCCGATTGAAAATCCGTTAAGTTGTACTTGAATCCCGCTTCCAACACCTCATAAAACCACGAACCGTTCCCGCGATAGCGCTTCCAAGCGTCGCGCTCAATCCCATGCAGACGCATGAAGCGCATGCGCTCGGCAGCCTCGGGGTTATGGGTGGTTATCATTCCACCCTCGCCGGTTGTCAGCGTCTTGGTCGCATAAAAACTGAAGCACGTAAACTCACTGATCTGTCCCACCCGTTTTCCCTGGTACTCCGAAGGGAGCGCGTGCGCGGCGTCTTCGACGACTCGCAGGTGATGCACTCGGGCAAGTGCTTGGATCTCATCCATGTCACAAGGTTGTCCGCCCAGATGCACCGGGATTATCGCTTTCGTCTTTGGTGTGATTCGCCGCGCCGCATCTTCGGGATCTACATTCATCGTGTCGGGGTCAATATCAACCAGCACAGGACGGGCGCCTAGGTATGTGACTGCTTCAGCGGTCGCCGTAAATGTTGTTGTTGGCAGCAGCACTTCATCGCCGGCCTGAACTCCCGCTGCTTCGAGCGACAGGTGGAGCGCTGCCGTGCCCGTGGAAACTGCCACGGCGTGCTGTGCGCCGACGTACTTCGCAAACTCCTTCTCAAATTCAAACGTCTTCGGCCCCATCGTCAGCCAGCCTGAGCGGATCACTTCGCTCACCGCCTGCACCTCTTCCTCACCCACGGCAGCGCGATGAAACGGCACTTGCAATTCGGAAGGGGCACTTCTTAATTCTTCTTGATGAGGCCCAGGTAATGTGTGCATAAGATTTTGCTCCGGGACAGCAGCATATAAACGAAAGGTGAATATTGCCCGACCAACCGCCCTACAGGCGGGGCCAGTGTTATACGCCGAAGATAAATCTGGCAGCCCGGAAAGAGCTTGCGAATCTCACTTCTGCGAATCCCACGAACGTCCGGATTTCGTGGATTATTGACAAAAAAATCGTACCAGAGCGCAAAGCTGCTCGGCCTAAGGACGCGGAGCATCTCGCCCGCAATTTGCTGTCTCATCTCCGGATCGAGAATCGAACTAAAAACAACGGACTGCATGACGAGGTCGAACGATGCGTCGGGAAAATCCAGAGCCGCCGCGTTCCCGCATTCCAAGCGCACCCCAAGAGGACACCGCTTTCGCGCCTGGTCAATCCTTTCCTGCAACAGGTCAATCCCGAGGACATTTTCCGGGAACGCTCCCCACTGCAGAAACGCACGAAGCAAGTAGCCCGTGCCACAGCCAATTTCCAGAATTCTCTTTTCTTCCAATGACTCAACGCCATAGCGGGAGAGCATCGACAACAATTCGCTATCTCGTTCCTGAATTTGAAGAACGTACGATGGATTCGAGAACGAGTATGTACCTTGGGGGCCTTTTTGCCGCCGTGCGTACACTTCGCGAATCCGCGCCGCCTCTCTGTCCTTGGATTCAAGTCCTTCTACTGTCACTGGAATTGGTAGGGGTAGATTGGTTTTGGCTTTCAATCTGGTCACCCTTTATTTCCCATCACAATCTAATTCAGCAAAGTAGACTATCACTTCGCTTTTTTTCGAATTGGGAGGCCCGGCCGGATGGGCGTGACTGAAGGCTGCCGGAATAGATAACGTAGACCGAAAAGCGTCCCAGCCCCGTAGGCGATGTGGAAACAGAAGGTCGCGAATGGCTGGACGAGGGCCACATCCCAGTTGCCTTCGGTTTTTGCGCTCAGCGAAAAATAGAAACCCGTCAAGATGTAGGCGCACAGTATCCCGATCAAGAATACCAACGCTGTGGCGCTTACTAGGGAAACTGGCAACAAGAGCAGAAGCAGTATCAGAAACATTGCTGGCGCCATGTGACGCAAGCCCATGGATTCTCTATTCTCACGAAGCGTGAAGATATGCCACTTGCTTGTCTTGAAAGCATACTTCAGTAGGCCCAGGAGATTCCTTACAGGATGATAGTGAGTCGTCAGTGCTGGTGTCAGGTAGATTCTTCCGCCTGCTTTTCTGATTCGGGCATTTAGCTCATTGTCCTGATTTCGCACCAGCTTTTCGTTGTACATCCCGACGTGGTCAAAAATCTCTTTTCGGAAAGCTCCGAACGGAACCGTGTCGACAAATCCCTCCTCACGGCTTGTTCGAAACTTGGAATTGCCGACGCCAAAGGAACTGGTTAAAGCCGTCGCGACAAGCCTGGCGCTCAGACTCTCGTCTGCCGCCACGGTCACCCACGGTCCGCCTACATTATCGGCTCCCGTCTCTTCAAGGTATCTCACGCAGTTTGTCGCGTAGTCGCGGGGATAGACATTGTGTCCATCGGCCCGGATGATAACCTCTCCCCGCGCCGCCCGGATTCCGATATTCATCGCTGTCGGGACAATACCTGCGGGGTTGTCAAGGGAACGAACCCGCGGATTCCGGTCACGAATCTCTTCTATGATTTCCCGCGTCCGATCCGACGAGCGTCCGTCCACCACAATAATTTCACATTCATCCGACGGGTAGCTCTGGTCCACCAATGACTGCAGGGAAGCGCGGATGTACTCTTCCTCATTTCTCACCGGCATCACGAAGGATACTGTCGTCATGACTTAGGATTAGTAGGCTGATTTAGCGGCGTACATTAAGAAAGATTGGGCTGACACGAACCAACGGGCTTCAGGGAACGAGCCAAGTAGCGCGATGTAACATACTGCATCGCCTTTTTTTGGCACTCGTACGTGAATCGGCTCAGGACTTTTCCTGTGCTTTCATGCTCTTTGTGAAGAACGCAAAGCGACGGCTCGTAAACCACGAGCAAACCCAGCGAGCGGCATATCTCTGCCACGGAAATTTCCTCACCGTACAGGAAGAGGTTCTCGTCCAGAAACCCACCCGCCTCGAAGTATCTACGGGAAAAGATAAAGAAAGAACCATGTGCAGCATAGATTACTTCGCTCTTTGCATTAACGTCCAGAAGTGATTGGCCGCGTCGCGCGGCTACCCAGGACCTGAACTCCGACTTTCGGCGTGAAAGCCAGTCCCAAATCGCGGCTGCCCAGTAATTGCAGCTTATGAAGCGTAGGTTTGCCCAGCGCAACGCGCCAGGCCGCCTCCTCATGAATGGGTTCTGGTCTATTCTCCCCGGCATTGTCTGAATTCGTGGGGCGATAACGCCTGCCGTTTCAGGATCTAGGCAAAGGAGTTTCGAGAAAAATTCCTTGTCCTCGATTTGGATATCGTGATTGCAAACAATCACCCACTCGGGCAAGGCATTACCTTGCTCCAGGTAGTGATCAAGAGCAAACCTCGCCCCGCCAAAATATCCTCGGTTAGTCGGCGACTGGATCACTTTGGCATTCGCGTACTTCCCAGCCGCAGGCCGAATCTTCGACAGGTTGTCTTCTCCCGGCGAATTATTCACTATGATCATTTCAATTTCTGAGAATGCTTCGGTGCGCTCAAGGCCGGCCAAGAACGCCAGTACAGAGTCAGCGGACTTATAATTGACGGTGATTATGACTGCTTTAGACTTCTCCACTTTAAAGCCCATGTTCCAAAGATCTCAACTTTTCCTCTCAGACTTCCGAGTTACGCTGCACGCGGAGATCGGCTCTGCCGCCCAACTTCATCAGCGGTTCTATATTCATATGCAGCCAAGATAATAGGAAACCGGCGTAAGCGGCTACACGCACCATTAGGTTCTTCGATTTTGAAGTCGCGCGGAAGTGGATCCGAGCTTCGAACCACTTCTTCTGCAATAGAAGAAAACGCCCCTCAGAAAAGTGCAACTTATACTCTGCGTCCCACCAGTTTTCTTCTATTTGTTGCCTCTCGGAACGTGAGAGTTCGACCTTATCGCGATGCCGCTCGAGGAAATCTATAGTAAAGTTGGAAACCTTTTCGTGGATTGTTCGGGCATGACCAACGGTTATCGAATTCTCGTGCCGCCTCCGATAACCCATCGTTTCCGGCGAATAATAAAACTTGCCGATCAGGCTGAGCTCCATGAACGTCGGATAGTCCGTCAGCGGGAGACCCGCTACATAATGAAATCCCCCACTCTTTTCCATGGCGCTACGGCGAATGATAATCGTAGACGGAGCTATGAGGGATCTGCCTTCAGCCAACAGCATGTAACGCGTGGCTGATCCTACGGGATCGTTGAACAGAACAGAATGAGATAGCCCTTTTCTCATGCGAGTCGTATGGCTCTTCGCTCTTTGCTCGGTGCCTCTGGCGTCCACGTCCGCCGGTTCACCGTAAGCCAAAACAACTTCGGGATCAACAAATGCGGGAATAAGTGTCACCAACTTGTTTGGTGGCCAGAAATCGTCACCTTCCAGTATAGCTATAAACTCTTGCTGAGCTAGGGCAAGGGCACGGTTATATGTCTGTGCGAGTTCAAATGGGCCTCGGTTGGGCTGACGCTCTAAGCGAATCCGAGGATCATGAAATCCGAAAACGATGTCGGCAGTGCTGTCCGAGGATCCGTCGTCGATGACGATCTGCTCCCAATTAGAGTAAGTTTGTTTGAGCACACTTTCGATGCATGCCCCGATGAACCGTCCGTGATTGTAGGTTGGCGTTATGATACTCACCAACGGCCTGAAGGTGCTATCCATGTGATATACAGCTGCTAATTCCTCCTAGACGATTCCATGCCTCACGCGCTCGGCTTAATTGCAACAACTAAGTGATTGTGTCGTGCCTCAACCATGCCGGCCACTGCCCAGAAGATCACTTGGAATTGCTGTCCTTCAAAGGATGCCTCAACCATGTTGTGAATCACGGCCGCCAGAAAGGCTACCCAAAGTCCGACGCTTAATGCCGACGGCTGAAGTGCAGCAATCATAAACGCCCTATAGAGGATGATACCGACCATAGTCAGCAGCGCAAATCCAGCAGGCAGTCCATTCTCAGCCAGGGCATCAAGAACCAGATTGTGCGCGTTCATGTGCTGCGGGTCGTATGTCGGAACCATCATGTGGGATGCAATCGCGTTACCGACCTGCCCTGGCCCCACTCCAAGCACAGGATTCTCTGTAAATGACTCCCATGCCCCCTTCATTAGTTGTGGGCGAGTCTCGTCCGCGTTTTCCAACCGGTAGGCGATAAATGCGGCATTTGCACGGAGGAGCTCAGCGGGTAGTAGAAAAGCTACCACCGCTATCAAACCCAACATCGGCAAAAGGTGTTTAACATGTAGACCAGCTCTGTACATGAGTGGAAGGCTCGCGATTGCCGCTAGTACGACCGCCAGCATCGCTCCCCTCGACATTGTCGTAACCAATCCCGCTAACATGAACATCCCGCATCCAACGCAGACCCAACGCGTTGCCCCCTTGTGAAGAGAAACGGCCGCGATTGCAATGGGAATAAGAAGTAGGAGAATGGAAGCCACATAATTGCTTCGGCCCAGTTCTATTCCAATTACATCCTTCAACCCACCCTCACCATTGTATTCACCAAATTGCACAGCCTGAAAATTAATGAGGAGGAGAATCCCCGCAACGGCCCCCCAAAGGGATAGCATCAACGGGCTTGGTGGAGTTCTTCGGGCAATTGCATAGACCACCAAACCACAACCAAGAACTTTTATCGCTGCTAGACTCTTGTACATATCGTGGTAATTCACGAGGGCAGACAGTGTTTCCATGAGGAGGCAGAACACGCCGAGTCGAAGAATCCAATCCGAAAAACCTATCAAGCGACCTTTCCAGAAAACGGAATAAATTAACCAAAACACAAGCACAACATCGAAGTAGAGAAGCACCGGCTCCCTACCAGCGATATGAATGTTTACGCCTCCTAGGAACAGAGACCACAGGAGAATCCACATGTCATTTCGATTGCTAACAGGTTTATGCAATGCGCCCATGGCAGGTATCGCTTTCTGACTTAGGGTCGGCACCTTGTTTTCGTCAATCATCCGAACCTTCGAATAACGGACTTTTTGAGATCGATTTGAAAGGGCTTCGTTTGTGCCAATCTGCCTCTGGGTCAAGGAATTCAGCGTTCTCCATCTGGACGCTACCTTGTTCAAGTTGATTCGGCTTCTCCGCTTGTACGATGGTGTGATATGGGCGCTCCACCGCGACATTCAGTACTCGCATATCAATCAGATTGAACATCTCAACGAGCAGTTCGGGACTGAAGACATGATGATGCATGGCGCGCTTCGAGAGATTCTGCAAACATCGTTGCCGAAACTGTTCAGATGAACCGGCGGGCGGATCCAATTCCAAATCATGCAGCTCAAGAATCTCCTGCAAATGCGTCAAGTCTGCCTCAGTGACGTTTGACTCAAAGTCTGCTTTAATATGATCGAAGGTTGTGAAGGGACGTCTACGATCAAACATGCCAGCTTTGTGAGGCACGACAACTAAGATCGTGCCGGATGGCCTTAAAATTCTTTTCCACTCCTGAAGTGCCCGAAGAGGATTTGCCACGTGTTCGAGAACGTGGGAGGCAGCTACAAAATCGTACGCTTCATCTGCAATTACGGAAGCATCGCATGCGTCGACAATCAGTCGCTTTCAAAGGTTTGAGCCGAACTTCTTATGATCTTTTTTCGATGACCAGATTGTTTGTTGCGCAAAGTTACAGTTATCAATGGAGCGTACAATACCGTAGATCGGTATGAGATGGTTTCCAGAGAAGATCGAGCTAGGCCCGCCGAATTCCAGCCCCGATTTTCCTTGAAGATGGGCTTTCATCGTCGCGTAACCGAAGCACCTCTTGCGGGCGATCCTGGCTAGCAAGCTATAGCCAGCAGCCTGGAGGCGATAGAACGGGCAGCTTGAAGGCATGGTCAAGCAAAATGACAGTTCACTTAGATATATAAAAGGCCAATTCCTGCCCATCCCTGCAACGGGTCTTTGATTATTTCTACGTGGCGATACCTGGGCTTGATTTCATTCCAAAAGCGATCGACCTCGCACTCCATTTGCGGGGCGTGCTTCACAATATCGTGAAACCCAACGATTCCACCACCGCGAACAAGGGGGGCGTACAGTTCAAAATCGGCACGGACTCCGCTGTAGGTATGGTCTCCGTCAACAAACAAAAAGTCTAATGGTTTGTCCCTAAGTAAGGACCGAACGAGACCACGGGTATTAGGGTCATGTGAATCTCTGCGAAGTAGATGCAGAGCTTGATTGTTCTTGGTGAATTTGCTATAGACAAATTTACGAGGCCAGACATAGCCGCCTCCAAATCTGCCACCTGGCAAGTCCACGCTAATCACGGTAGCGTCTTGGTCTGCGACTCGGCATGTCATGAACAAGGTTCCACCGCTCCAAGTGCCGATCTCAAGCGCATTCTTCACCTGCAGCGCAGAAACTATCTCAAACAAGTGGATCAATTCCTCCGGCACTTGTTGAGGACGAATTGGGTAGTGGAAGCAAAAATCTGCCAGTGTGCGAGGGCTCGCGTTGACATTCAACGAGCGGATGCCACGCGCGCAACGAAGCAAGGAGACGGCCTCGCCCGGAGCCCTTACTGTTTTCGACAATCGGTTCCTTATGCGCTGAAGCAT
>QHZB01000184.1 GCA_003224525.1 Acidobacteriota bacterium
CGCTGCAATCACCACCGAAATACATCTTGTTGGTCTGAGGCGAAGCCTCGCTAGAGATGAATTGCAAAGTTACCATGACAGGCGGGCAAGTGACTTTTGACCAGTGACTGATGCCTGGTTCGAGAAACCCCTCCACCTGGATGGGCGACAGCCGCATCGCCAACTTAGTGGGGAGTAAAAATCTCGCGAGTGGCGGGATAGACGCGGCGGTAAGCGGAATAGCTGGTGTTGAGGGTGGCGACGGCTGCGGGTTGGGGATTGACGCGCGAGGCGACGCGAACGGTGGTGTGGCAGGCGGCGTCGACGGAAGGCCACAGGCCGGCGCCAACGCCAGCAAGGATTGCCGCGCCGTAGGCGGCGCCTTCTTCGGCTTCGACGATCTCCACCGTGTGGCCATAGACGTCGGCCTGGATTTGGCGCCACAGGGGGGAGCGCGCGCCGCCGCCGCCGAGGCGGATGCTGGTGACGGGCACGTTCATTTCACGGAAGAGGGTGAAGGTGTCGCGGAGACTGAAGGCCACGCCTTCGAGAATGGCGCGAACGGCGTGGGCGCGAGTGTGTGAGGCGGTCAGGCCAACGAGCGCGCCACGAGCGTTGGAATCCAGATGTGGGGTGCGCTCGCCCATCAGATAGGGTGTCCACAAGAGGCCGTCGGAACCGGCGGGGACTTTGGCGGCTTCGGCAGTGAGCTGGTCGTAGGATTCGCGGACGCCGCTCGAGTTTGTCGCAAGAGTGTCGCGGAACCAGCGCAGAGAGAGGCCGGCGGCTTGCGTGACGCCCATGACGTGCCAGCGTCCGGGGATGGCGTGGCAGAAGGTGTGGACGCGGCCACGGGCATCGAGCGATGGACGATCGGTGGCCGCAAAAACCACGCCGGAGGTGCCAATGGTGGCGCTGACCGTTCCAGCGGCGACGATGCCCATGCCAGTGGCGCCGGCGGCTTGGTCACCTGCACCCGCTACAACAGGAGTACCAGCGCGCAGTCCTGTTTCCGCAGCCCCTTTGCTGGAAACTTTCCCGCAGACACTCGGAGATTCGTGAAGAAAGGGCAGCAAGCGCTCGTCGATTTCGGCGGCCTGCAAGATCTCCTGCGACCAGCGGCGATGGGCTACGTCGAGAAGCAATGTGCCGGAAGCGTCGGTCATATCGGTGGCGCGTTCGCCGGTGAGGCGAAAGCGGACGTAGTCCTTGGGAAGCATTACGGCGCGGACGCGCTTCCAGTTTTCGGGTTCGTTCTCACGGACCCAAAGAAGTTTTGTGAGCGTGAAATTCGCCAAAGCCGGATTGCAGGTTAGCTGGATGAGCCGTTCCCGGCCGATTTTGGCGGTCAGATCACGGCATTGCTTTTCGGTGCGGACGTCGCACCAGATCAATGCGGGACGAACGACGCTTCCCTGCTCGTCCAGCATGACCGCGCCGTGCATCTGGCCGGAGAAGCCGACGCAGGCGATATCTTCGGCGCTAAGATTCGAATTCGCGATGGCCTTGCGAACCGCGATGCAGAAGGCACGCCACCAGTCTTCGGGGTGCTGCTCGGCCCAGCCGATCTGTGGCGAAGCGAAGGGCTGGTGCTCTTCGGTGGCAGAAGAGAGGACACGGCCGGAGCCATCGATGACGATGGCGCGCGCCCCTCCGGTACCAACGTCTATCCCAAGTACGAAGATGTGGCCTCCCTCGATTGCGGCCGCGGCCTGCGGCAAAGATCGGGAGAGAGACTATCCCACTTCGTTGGTCATAAGGAAGAGGGGGCGCATTTCGAAGCTTGCGTATTGCGGGCGAAGGCGGTCGGTATTGTACTGTTCCTTGACGTTGACGACCTTTTTGGTGGCGGTGACGGTTTCGAGGGGAATGTTGTCATAGTGGCCGTTCTTGAGGACCACGAGACGGCCGCTGATGTTTTTCAGGAGGAGATCGAGAGCGAGATTGCCGTAGGCCATGGGAGCGATGGAGTCGATGGCATCGGGATCGCCGCAGCGGACAAGATAGCCGAGCTTCTGATTGATGACGTCGATTTTCTTGCCGTTGTTGAATTTAGCGGAAACGTCCTTAATTTTTTCGCCGACGATTTCGCCGATGCCGCCGAGCTTTTTGTGACCGTAGGCGTCGGTGGCTTCCCCTTCAAAAACCATTTCGCCGCCTTCGAATATGGCGCCTTCGGAGACGAGGACGATGGAGTAGCGGCTGGGATTTTTGCGGCGGTCGGCGACGAGCAACTCGGTGAGATGTTCGATATTGAATTTATATTCGGGAATGACGCAGCGATTGGCAGCGCCGGCCAAGGTGGGAAGCATGGCGGTGAAGCCGGCGTAGCGGCCGAAGACTTCGATGACCATGAAACGCTCGTGAGAGCCGGCGGAGGTGCGGAGGCTGTTGACCATCTGAATGGTGCGCGTGACGCAAGTGCTGAAGCCGATGCAGTAGTCTGTGCCGGGGACGTCGTTGTCCATGGTCTTGGGAATGCCGATGACTTTGAAGCCTGCTTTGTGGAGGCGGACGCCATAGCTCAGCGTGTCGTCGCCGCCGATGGGGATGAGAGTGTCGACGCCGAGCCAGGCAAGATTCTTGAGGACTTCAGGGGTGAGATCGTTTTTCTCGCCAGTGAATTTGTCCTTAAGATGCGCAGGAACGCTGGACTTGGCGACGCGGCCAGGATTGGTGCGCGAAGAATGGAGAAAAGTGCCGCCGGTGCGGCCGGCGCGATCGACGGTCTCTTCGTCGAGGAGGAAGAAATGGTCGGTGTTGTCATAATCCTTCTCGCGGACCATATCGACGAGTCCGGCCCAGCCATGGCGAATGCCGATGACCTGATAGCCTTCGCGCAAGGCGCGAAGAGTGACGCCGCGAATGGCGGGGTTTAGACCTGGAACGTCGCCACCTCCGGTGAGGATCCCGATGACCCCTTTCTTGGTGATGACGCTAGCCATAACCGTAGAATGGCCCTTTCGTGAAATGCACAAGACGAAATTATCACCTGTGGAGAGGTTTTTAGGAAGAGCGAAGCCGGAGATTTGTTTTTTGCAAGGATGAGCTGCAAAAATTTGGCGGCTGCAACTAGGCTACTATCTTTGTGCCGAGGACCACGAGGAATTTGGCGAGCCAGGAGTTGAGCGCGGGCCAGGCTGGGCCGCTGACGAGGTTGCCGTCAGCGATTGCATCGGTCATGGGAAGATCGACGTACGTGCCTCCCGCGAGAGTAACATCAGGGCCGGTGGCCGGATAGGCGCTGCACTTCTTTCCTTTAAGAACTCCAGCGGCGGCGAGAACTTGCGCGGCGTGGCAGATGGCGGCGATGGGCTTATTAGCCTTTGAGAAGTAGCGAACGATTTCGATGACGCGAGGATTCAGGCGAATGTATTCCGGCGCGCGGCCGCCGGGGACGATAAGGGCGTCGTAGTCTTCGGGCTTGATCTGGTCGAAGGTAGCGTTGAGAGCGAAATTGTGGCCGCGCTTCTCGGTGTAAGTCTGATCGCCTTCGAAATCGTGAATGGAGGTGGGGACAAAGTCGCCGGATTTCTTGCCGGGACAGACGGCATGGACAGTGTGGCCGACCATCAGCAGCGCCTGGAAGGGGACCATGACTTCGTAGTCTTCAACGTAGTCGCCGATAATCATTAGAATAGACTTCTTGGACATGTGCGGCCTCCGGAAGCGCAGTAGTGTAGCAACAAATAGGATGCGAAGTGAAAGCCCGGGCTACACCAATTTGGTGCTGTCCCCAACGGGCGGCTGCTTAGGGATGAACCACGGCCGGATTGCCAGGGCCTCCGACTTGCTGTAGACGCGGAATCCGTTGGTCGACGGAGGGAAGCACAGGGAAGGGGGCGTGCGGTTCCGTCTGATACCAATAGGCCACGGAATAGTAATTGTCCGAGCGGTGATTGGCGTGGCCATGTTCGATGGTGGCGCGCAGCGACTTTGTAAAAGGTATCGGCGAATCCAGGTGAAAGCGATAGACGGACGATTTGCCTCCGGCGCGTTCTTCACCGACAACCGGAGCGCCGTACAGCCGATAGAAAAAGGGATGGCCGCCAAAATCCCAAGCACCAAGGAAATAGTCCTCCGAACCAGTCCCGGCAATGGAGGGGTGCGCTTCACCGTCGATGAAAAACATGTCGTCGCCTTCGCCCCACCAGCCGTCCTGATTCTGCAAGACGGACATGGTGACCCCCACGAAATGCCCGCGACCAGTAGCGTCCAGCCAGAGGTAATTTTCCTTGCCGTCAAGGTTCGTTTTCCGGTCAACCTTGGGATCACCATTGTTCTGCCAGTCGGAAGTCCAGCCGTTGTTCGGCTGGGCCTGGCGGAACTGTGCGTGAAAGTAGAGAGTCCCGCGCGGGAGAGGCTCGGAGTACGCGCGATAGTCGAGGTTGAAATAGAAGGCATCCACTTTTTGCTGGCCTTCGTTTGAAACGGTGATGCGCGCATGCTTTTGAAAGGGCATGAAGAAAAAGGAGTTTAAGGCTTTGTCGCTGCCGACGGAGAGAAGCTCGGATTCCCACCGATGATATTCGCCGAGGCCGAGGCCGAAAAAATCACCCAATGGAGTTTCGACGCTCGGCGTTGTTTCGTGGTCCCAATAGATTCGCAGCACGAGCTTCTTGAGGTGGTAGGCCTCGGGACTCGCTACGGTGATCCAGATATGTGTGAGCATGCCGGGGCCGTTCGCATCCACGAGTGTGAGAACGCCGCCAGGATCGACCTGGCGAAAATCCGCGTTTGCGCCGGAGGGGTCTGAGCTGGAAACACGCTTGAGGACATAATCCTGCTGCTGAGTGACGTCGATCTTTGGAGTCAGTTGTGTTTGTGCCAACAGCGGCTGGCTGAGGACCCAGCCAAACAGAGGAAAAAGGAATTTCAAACAGGCGCGCAGCATCGACTCTCCCCTTCTTGTCAGGTTAAACGAACGAAGGGGATTTTCCTCCGAAAGCACAAAGAAAGAAAGGGCGGACCGCCCCTTCGTTTGCACTCGGGGTAAAGTCCGCCCTTTCTGGCTCTACAGCGAAAGAGACAGGTAGAAGTGCTTATGGAGCGTTGAGCTGGGGCGCGGTGGTTATCGACATGGGCTCCGTGGAATCCTGAATGGTGAGCCGGTCGGTGCGCATTTTGTCCCACTCGAGCAGCGTCAGGCCGTAAGAAGCGAACAGGCGGCGGATGCGCGCAGAGTCCCAGCGCAGAACTTTCTCGAGCACGGGGACGAGGACGCTCATGGCGTTGTCGCTGAGAACGGTGCGCTTGGCGACGCGCGTGATGAACTTGGCTTCGGACACGGCGATGGTAAGGCCGTCGTACTGATTGACGTGCATCATAACCGGCAGATCGGAGCTGCCGTCGCCCATGTAGATGATGTGGTCGTGGCTGATGCCGAGCCTCGCGCGAAGCTCCTCTAGCACCGTGATTTTGCCCCAGCCGGCGGCGGCGCGAATGATGGAATCCACCTCGCCCGTCGCTTCGTTGTAACGGAAGCGGGTGCCGAAGATGTGATCCGGCGGAACGATGCCTTCGAGTGCCGACTGGATGATCTCCTGCGGCGCGGCGGAGATCACGTTGAAATGAAATTTGTGGCCTTCGGCGAGATTATCGAGCGCACGCGCGAAGAGCGCGACGTTGTGCTTAAGGCGGATGCGCTTCCCCGTTTCGACGAGGTGCTCGCGGCGGACCTTGCGGAAATCCGGATCGTGGAGAATGAGATAGCTGAGCTCCGCGCCTTGCTGGACGAGGTTCATCTCCGACAGGCCCTTGACCTTGTCGTCGAAGCCGTGAAAACCGATGAGCTCGCTAAGAACGACGCCCGAATCGTTAAAGCTGAGCGTCTGGTCAAAATCGCTGGCCAGTAGAAATTGTTTAGTCATGTACTAGTACTCCTTTGCTGCTTTCTTGGTGGGCCCGCCCTGGGAAGCCTTCCGCACCATCGCTTGATACACCTTAACTGCGTTCCCCGAATGCTGCCCCACGAATTATTTTAATGGGTGCTATGCGTTAAAAATGTGAACGATTCATTATACCTTGATTAGATGCAAAGCGGCGATAAGAGGTTAAAAGGAAAGGAGATGACAATTCCAGATAGCAACAAAATCCAGCAAATTCAGTGCGCTGAAAGAGATACCGGAGGCGAAGAAACAGAGAAACTGCCCTGACCTAGGCCTAGGGGTGTGTCGGAGAGGAATCCGCAACCGAGTAGAGCTGGCCGTCACGCAGATAGAGGGATTGCGACTCAGCGCGGTTGAGCGGGCGGGCACCGCGGCGACCGAAGACGGCGAGTTGGTTGCCGGATTCATCGACGGCGCGATCTCGATCGATGCCCTTCGAGATGGCTAGCGCGGGACCGTGGGTGTGGGCGGTGGCGATGAGTTTAGGAGTGGGGCGCGGGCTGAAGCCGGAAAAATGAGCAGGGTCGTCCCAAGGAGACAGGATCTGAAGAACGCGGAGGCCGTTCTTGCCGTCGGCAACGAAGGCGAAGGCGCTGGCGGCGACCATGCCAATTTTCACATCGTTGACGTCGTTGAGCTGGCGCTCGGCGGTGAAAATTTGATCGAGTTTGGGCGCATCCGGTTTTTCGACATCGACGATCGCGAGGCCTTGCTTTCCTGCCGAGACGTAAGCGTAAGTGCGCGCAACGTAAACGTTGCGGGCATCTTCGAGGGGGATGAGAGCGCTGCTGATTGGTTTTGGTTGTGCCAGATCGGTGACGTCAAGAACCTTCAGGCCGTCACGATCGACGATGAACGCGTAGCGGAATTGCACGGCGATGCCGCGAGGATCGTTGAGAGCGGGCGCGCCGACGTTGGCGGTGACGCGCGGGGCGAGAGGATTGTCGAGATCGACCACCACGAGAGCTTTGTCGGTGAGGACGTAAGCGAAGGTGCCGGCGATGGCGATGCGGCGCGCTCCCGTCAGGACGCCCTTGGGATTGAAGGTGACGGCGCGCTTCAGGAAATTATTGGCGGGATTGCCGTCGAGGAGCGTGCCAATGCCGGGGCTTTTCGATCTCAGATTGGGATCGCCGATGATGACGAGGCCTTCTTCCTTGTCAGCGACGTAGAGGTAGCCGTAGAGCAGGTGAATGAGCTGCTCTTCGTTTTCGGGCAATTGCCGGCGCAGGGGATCAACAGCAAGCGTGGTGGGAGAAACAACGGCGAGAGCGTTCTTCGTGGGAACGAAAAAGCGCTGACCGATTGGCGAAACCGGCGCAGTGGTGACTTTCTCCGAGAAGCCTTTGTTGTCGATGTTGGCGATGTCATAGACGCGGAAGCCGCCAGGGCCGAGGGCGGCATAGGCGTATTCGCCGCGCGCCTGGATGTCGAGGACATTCCCGTGATGTTCTGCGGCGGCGCTGAGTTCGCGATGCTGGTCTAAGAAGTTTTTGTAATTGCCGGGATAGGCGATGCGCTGGAGATCGCTTCCATAGATGGCTTCGGGTTCGTCGTGCTCGGCAACGGCGATGGCTTCTAAGCCCTTCTTGCCGGTGGCGACGTACACGTAGCGGCCCATGAAATTCATGAAGTTGGTGCCTTGCAATAAGAGCTGGGCCATCCAGGCGTTGTTGTCGTTGTTTAGGGAGACGTGGCAATCGCTGCACTGCCTGGTTTCTTTGGCGCGCACCGTGTGCGGGACGAAGGTGGAGAAGGCCTGGCCGGAGAAACCGGGGGATGAAATCGTTTGCTGCGTGTAATAAAGCCAATCGCGGTTGGCGTTCTGCGAGCTGACCAGCACGGCGCAAGACGACCGCGCCGGGGCGATGCGATGGCCGGTGACGGTGCCGTCGACGCCGAGCATATAAATGTCATCGCGAAGAACCTGGAAGTTGTAGCTGGTGTAGTTCTTCGTGAGCAGGCCTTCGTTGTGCAGCATGGGCTTGCGAGCATTGGCGGTCATCTGCAGATGGCAGCCAAAGCAGGTGGGCGTCCAGGACGTGTGGCAGGAGTAGCAGGTCATGCTGGTGTTGGCGTGGGCGAGTGAGGTGTCGTCGCTCGGCATTTGCGAAGACACGACGCCATCTTTGTTCATGAGCTTCGCGCGAAAAGAATTTTCGCTGAAGTGCACATTGCCGGGGGTGATGGTGTCGATGGTCTGAACGATCTGCCACTCCTTGTTTTCTTCGGACATGGATCGCTGAAGTAATTTTCCATCGCGCCATTCGAATCGACGCCGGCCCCCTGGCGTGCGGAGCGCATCGAGATGGCGGCCGCGGGGTTCGCCGGGTTGTTGTGAGTCGGGAGCCGCGGGACCTGACGTGATCAGCGTGGCCTTCTTGCGAATTGTCCCGTGGCAATCGATGCAGTCGATTTCGACGGCGGCGCGCGGCTCGCCGTAAATTTTTCCGTTGCCGTGATTGTCCTGAGCGAAGTGGCAATCGTTGCACTGCATGCCTTTTTCTAGATGGATGTCGGCGAGATGGACGGCTTTGCCGAAACGGTCGGGATCGTCGAAGGCGATCTGCTGGCCGTCTTTGTCGAGCCAATTCCCTTTGCGATCGTGATTGAACACGGCGCGGAAAATCCAGCCGTGGCCGTGAAAATCGGCGAACTGTGTGGCCTTCAATTGCTTGTTAAATTCGGGGCCGCCGACTTTTTCCAGAAATTTTTCGCCGTTCCAGAGGCCGCGAACAGCAGCGCCTTCCGGATTGTGTTCGAATGATTGATGGCGCTGCTCCTCCGTCGGATGGCGCTGCTCTTTCGGATACATCTTGTCGCCATCGATTTCGTTGTCCCACCAGGTAAGGCCGAAATAAGTGGTGACCATGTTGGTGCCCGGATGGATGTGGCAGATCATGCACTGGCTCGACGGGATGGAGCGCGTGAAAACGTGTTTGATGGGATGGCCGGGCTCATTCTTCGGAATCGTCGTATCGGAAGAGGCGCTGAAGCCAGAGTGGCCGAATTGCGCGTATACCCCCGAGTGTAACGGGTCGCGGTCATTGGCATAAATGACATGACAAGCGGTGCAGCCGCTGGCGCGATAGTCGCCGGGATGATCGTTCGTGCCGGGAAGCGACATGACGGGATCGAGCAAGCGCGTTTTCTGGAGACCGAGAAAAACGGGATCGGTGCGAAGTTCGGTGCCGAAACCGCGTTCGCTGAGTTTGTCGTCAGGCTTGCCGGGGTCCTCTTCGCGATCGGGATTGCCGATTTCCGCTTTCTTGTGGCCGCCGCGTTCGAAAACGCGCAGGACATTGCCGGGCTGGGAAGTTTCCCAGCGGAAGAGAGGATCGAGTTCGGGAATCACGCCCTTAGAGCGGATTTCTTCGGGCGTGGGCTTGGGAGAAGTCTTGATCGATTGCGGTTTGCCGTGACGATCGTAGCTCTCGCCGAAGCGCGTGTTTTTTGCGGGATAGCCGCCGTTGTTGTACAGCGCAGCGCCCCAGAGCATTCCAGCGTGGGTCATCATGCTGGTGGAGACGGCGCGGGTTTCGGCCGCGTGACAGCCTGACGCACCGCAGGTTTCGGGTGCGACGCGAAGATCGCCGGGATTCACGAACTTGATGTACTCGGCGGATTCCGCAAGCCACTTCGTGTAGGTGCGCTCGGGAAGCGCGGAGCGCTTTTTGAACGAAGGATCGCGGGGATGGACGTGGGCTTTTTCCTTGGCGGAATTGTATTCGGGAGAATTCGGCGCTGTGCTGGATGCGACCGAGACCGAGGAGTTGCCGCCATGGCAATCCGTGCATCCGAGATGCACGGTCTTCGTGGGGTGCATGGTGGGTTCGTCGGTCGAGGTGTGGCAGGAGATGCAGCCGGAGGATTTGCGATCGCCTTCTTCCTGTGATTGGCCGCGGAACGGGCCGGCCTCTTGCGGGGCGCGTGGAGGAGGGTTTGAGCTTGCATGAAGAGCCAAGAAAAAAGATACCGCGGCGACGCAGAGAACGCCGTGAGTTCGCAGAGAGAAAGGAGCGGGTTGGCGTTCACTGTTCATGATCGGCACATTTCAGAAAGTAAACTTCACGGAGCCGAAAAGCGAGAAAAGCGTGCGGTTGGTGTAGATGTCTTTGAAGCCCTGGCTGGGCTGCAAGGCGGAAGCGCCGCCGGTGAGCACGATGTTTTCAGAGAGAGGAGGGCGGTATTCGACGCCGATGCCGAAGTCTTCGCCGATGGTGTGGTGAATGGGCCATTGGAAGAGGAGGAATTCGAGCGGCTCGGTGCGTTCGAAGCGGAGAAGGTTGAAATTCGCAAAGCCCCGCAGCTTGGGAGTGATATCGAAGTCGGCGCCGGCGTTGGCCAGAAAGATGCCGGGGTTGACGAAATTAGCCTGACCTTCTTCTTTGCTGGCGCGAAGAGAAGGAATGAGGCTGCCGGGCGTGGTGAGAAGAATGCCGGAGCCGAGAAGGCGTATGGCTTCGCGATTCCAGAAGCTGAAGAGGCCGCCGGCGAAATTGGGCAGGTCGACGATGGAGTCAAAGCCGCGGGCGCGGCCATCGCGAGGATGGGCATCGCCGGAAGTGTAGAAGCCAGAAATGCGGTACCGGATCCAATCCTTATCGTAGGAGATCTCAGCGGCGGCCATCTGCGCGTTGACGGTGACGCGGCGTCCGGCGATGGGATTGAAAGTGTCCACACCGATTGCTTGGTAGAAGGCGTGCGTGAGATTGAGGCGATGGATGTGGCCGCTGCCGAGCCAGCCGAAATAGCCGACGCCAATGCCGTGGGGGATGAGGCCGGCGCCGGGATTCTGGTTGATGACATTACCGATGGGCGCGGGGCGAACGAGGAAGCCGTTGTCGTCGTAATGAAGGCTGGGATCGTCTTTGTTCCAGGCGGCCACGAATTCCGCGGTGTAGCCAGGGAAAAAGAAATCCTGCAAGTAAACGCTGCCGAGAAGGACCTGCTGGTGGCGGCGGTCGAAGGTGTTGAGTCCGCTGTTGGTGTTTTTTTCAATGAAGTGAAAATAGGCGAGGTTGTATTCGATGCGATCGCTGTAGAGGTTGCCGAAGATGCGCAGGGCCGGCTCTTCGTCGACAAAAAGAAAGCCGCGGAAGTCGGCATTGAATTGCTGGATACCGGCGCGCGCGGAGATGAAGTCGTAGTTGGGACCGAAGTCGTGGAGCTTCACCTCGACGAAGGCTTCCTGGAGGCCGAGATGATCGTCGAAGCGGTTCGTACCGCTGCGGGGATCAGGGCCGACGAGGCCGAGCTCGCGGACTTTCAAATTGTTGAGGCTGAGCTCCGGAGTGATTCGAATGCGCCAGTCCACGGGCTTGAAGGCAGCATCGCCATGAAATAAGTCAAGAGTGCAACGAAGCGTTTGATCGAAAAAAGCTTGTTCGCCTTTGCCAAAGAAACCGGAGCTGCCTGGGCGAGCGCTGCTGACGTTGCTCCGCGAAGGGACGCGACGGCCATCGAAAAAGGATTCGGAAGAGGCGGTGACGTTCAGAAAAGTTTGCTGGCCGAGAAGCTTGGACCAAACGGGCTCGTCGCCTTTGAAGCGATTTCGATTGAACGGGTCGAACCTGCTGGGCTTGGTGTAAATGTACTCGCCTTTCTGCGAGTAGCGGCGGTAATCGGGCTGCTCGAGGGCCCAGCGGTTTGGAATGGTGTTGTAAACGTCCGCGACAGGAGGAAGCGCGTCCGGCGAAATGTTTTCGATGTAAGCGGGATCGGAATCAAGGCGATGTCGAAGCGTGCGATGGGTTCCGAACGAAGGTTGCGCTTCGGCAGAAGGTGCAGGTCCAAGCTCGGGGAGACGCGGGAGGCGCGAGCGCGCCTCCATGGCGGCGACGGTGACGAGAGAGATTTCAAGGGTCACAACTTCGTTTGGCTGCACAGCAAGATCGGGAAGAACGAACGGCGCATAATTCTTGGCTTCGACGCGGAGTTGGTAATGGCCCGGCGGCAACGGAAAAACTCGGAAGACGCCTTCTCCTGAAGTGCTGGCGCTGAAGATTTCGCCGGACTGGACGTTGCGAAGTGTCAGAGCCGCTGCAGGTACCGGAAGAATGATGTTGGAGAAGCCCGCGTCGCGGACGACGCCATCGATTGCGGCGGTAGTCTGCGCCTGCTGGCGGGGGATGCGCTGCGGCGCACCGGATTCGCGGGATTGTTTTGCGGAGTCTTGAGGCCCGGGAGGAGATTGACTTGGAAGATTTGCGGCAACGCACGGCGCAAAAACGAGGCAGGCATAGCAGCAAACCGCGCAGAACGCGCGTCCAGCTTGCCGCGGAGAGAAAAGGATCATGCGTTCGGCCTGAACGGATTCGATGAAAGAAACAGGATTCGCGTACTAGATAACAATATCGACGAGCAGCGAGCAACACTTTTCCCGGAGGAGTGGAGTCATTCGATAACGCAACGAAGGCGCGATACGTTCACCAGTTCGCCGCAAGGGACCGGCAAAGGCGTTGAGCGGCAGCAAACGAGTGTGATACGAACGCAAGTACTCTCGTGATGCAAACAGCTCATACACTGCCGAAGCTGGTGGAACCGCGGCGCGCGTTAGCGCAGCGAAAGAAAACTTTAATTCTGGGCATTTTCCTGGAGTTGGGAATCGCCGGAGTGCTCGCGATGCTGCTGATCGGATGTGCAGGCGGAAGTAGCGCCCCGGTTGCGGCGCCGCCGATTCCCGCGGTGCAAGCTCTGCAGGTAGTCGACGTGCAGAATATCGTGCAGGCAGCGGTGAATTCCGTGAACGTCGATATGGCCGTGGCGGTGGTGGACCGCGCGGGGTTTGTGCTGGGTGTGTTTCGAACGCAGAATGCACCGGCAACTGCGGTTGGAAATTTTGGGCAGACGCAGAACGCCAACGACGTGGCCGTGGCGCTGGCTAGGACAGGCGCGTTTTTCAGTAACGATCAGGCGCCTCTCTCGTCGCGAACCGTGCGGTTCATCAGCGGGATTCATTTCCCGCCCGGTGTGATGAATCAGCCGCCAGCGGATCTTTATGGCATTGAAAGCACTAATCGCGGCTGCACGCTGGTGAACGATCCGATCTTCCAGAGCAAGATTCCTCCTTCGCTGGCAGGGGGGGGCGGATTCGGGCTCGGAGTGCTCACCGGCAAGGCCGACTTCACGGATTCGAATGCGGCGGCCGTGAATCCGGGCGGCGTGCCGATTTTTTATAAGAATGTGGTCGTCGGCGGAATCGGTGTAGTGACGACGTCGAGCAACTTGAATGTTGCGGAGTATGCGGCGTTCGCGGGATCGACGGCGGCGCGCAGCGGGCCAACGGATACGTTTGGGCCAACGCCGGCGGCTCCGGGAGTAGTTTTTATCGGAGGCATCGCGCTGCCCTTCGTGAGTCAGACCGCGCGGCCTTCCGGTTTTTCTGCGGGGCCCGTTGCAGGGACGGGGAACTATGCAGTGGCTCCGGTGAACAGTCAGGGGCAGCCGCCTGAAGGCGATCTGATTGCACCTGCGGGGGGACCGCTGGGTGGCTTGAGTGCGGGGGATGTAAAGCAGATTTTGGATAACGCGGAAGCGACAGCGAATACGACGCGCGCGGCGATTCGGTTGCCGCTGGGTTCGAAGGCGCGGATGGTGATCGCGGTAGCAGACTTGGATGGAACGATCATCGGCTTGCGGCGGATGCAGGATGCCACTGTGTTCAGTATCGATGTGGCAGCGTCCAAAGCGCGGAACATGGTGTACTTCAACAGTGCGTCGCGGACGGCCGCGGACTTGAACGGCGTGCCGATGGGCACGGCGGTGACAAACCGGACGATCGGTTTTGGCGCGCAGCCACTCTATCCGCCGGGAATCGATAGTTCGAATGCCGGGCCATTTTTCAACCTTTACACGATGGATTTGGCAAATCCCTGCACGCAGGGATTTCAGAGCGGCCCGTCCAATTCAAACAAGAGCGGAATCGTTTTCTTTCCAGGGAGTGCGGGGTTATTTCGAAACGGAGCTCTGGCCGGCGGATTGGGTGTGAGCGGCGACGGCGTGGACCAAGACGATTATGTGACCAGCGGCGGCACCAAAGGATTCGAAGCTCCCACAAATATCCGAGCGGATCAGATCATGGATGAGGGCGTGCGGCTGCCGTACTTCAAATTTCCGAGAAATCCCACCAACTGAATGATTCCATTTAGCGGGGTCGCGCCGATTTCTTGCCGCCAGCGATTTTTGTGAGCGCGCGTGTGTACGCTTCGATGGTTTCGGGAACCGCCTGGCTGTAAACAAATTGCCCTTCGCGGAGGCATTCGATGAGGGCCGCTTCGCTCAATATCTTGAGGTGGTGTGAGACTGTTGCAGGGGTTACGCCGCGCATCGAAACGATCTCGCCGCAGTTCATGTGCTTGCTGGCGGAGATGGCCTCAAAAATGCGCAGGCGCGTCTTGTCGGCGAGGGCTTTCGATATTTTTTCAACGTGAGCGCGGTCCATGGGCCTGCCCGAAGTGTAGCGGACCGGGCGCCCTTCCCGCCACAAAGATCCACCCTCCGGAAAAGAAAGCTAAGAACGATGCAACCGAATACTTCGATAGTCATCTAAATATCGAAATCTAGAAAGCGCTAGAAGCGGCGGGGCGGGCCCGCCGCCGGAGAGCAGCTTTCCACCAAATGCGGTCAGAGAACGGAGATCAACATGAAGAGACTCGAAGGAAAAGTAGCGGTTGTAACCGGGGGGAACAGCGGCATCGGGCTGGCCGCGGCGAAGCGCTTGCAGGAAGAAGGAGCGCGCGTCGCCATCGCGGGCCGCAGTAAGAAAACGCTGGACGAGACGGTGAAGACGATCGGCAATGGCGTGCTGGCGGTGCAGGCAGACGTCTCGAAATTGGCGGACATCGATAAGCTGTACGCCGAGGTTAGGAAGAAGCTGGGGAAAATCGATATATTGTTCGTGAACGCGGGAGTCGCGAAGTTCGCACCGTTTGCAGAGACTTCCGAAAGCTTGTACGACGAGCAGTTTGACATCAACATCAAGGGAGCCTACTTCACAATTCAGAAAGCACTGCCGCTGCTGAATGACGGTGCATCAATCATATTGAATACCAGCGTGGCAGGCAGCAAAGGGATGGCGGGCGCGAGTGCATATTCGGCGACGAAAGCGGCGTTGCGCTCTTTGGCCAGAACTGCGGCGGCGGAATTGGTAGGGCGCGGGATCCGTGTGAACACTGTCGCGCCTGGACCAATTATCACGCCCATCTTTGGGAGAACCGGGCTATCGAAAGAAGCCATCGATGAATTCGCGAAGGAAGTAGTTGCAAGAGTTCCGATGAAGCGGTTTGGACAGCCCGAGGAAGTGGCAGGTGTCGTTGCGTTCCTGGCTTCGCAAGACGCGTCGTACATCACCGGTGTAGAGATCAAAGTCGATGGCGGAATGGGACAAATCTGAATCACTCAAGCGGTTGACAGGATACGAAGGGCGGCCAGTGGCCGCCCTTTTTTGTGGTGAGCTCATTTGTTCCCGTCTGACGGGTCGGATGAAGAGGAAGTGTTGATGTCCAGAAACCATGAATGGGATGTATCGCCAGGAGCGTAGCAGTTGCCGGTTTTTGCGTAGCCCGAACAGTGAGTTGCGGTTTTCCTATCGCGGGGAGAACGGGCATATTGCCAAATCCGCGCGCAGGGGATACCGCTTTTCGAGGGCGGCGGAGGATTTTGCGGGACGACACATCCAGGCGAAGGAGCGCCAGCATCGTTGTAGACCCACAAGACGAGTTTCGTAGGCTCGATCTGTTTACGAATGAAATCGGAGGTGATGAGCGTGAGTCCTTGGCCTTCATCAATCGGGGTGGAAGAACAATAGATGCCAGCGCGGAAGCCGAGACTGGAGAGTTTGGAGGCCCAGAGTTTCAAGTAGGTGAAGTAAGTGCCGGGCAAACGGCCGCCCTCTTCCACGTCCAGAAAGATGACTGAGCCTGGAGAAAAACCTTCGCGGCGTGCGGCAGCTGCCGCGGTCTGCGTATCTTCAGCGACCCGCTTGAGAGTGCAAGGTTCATCGCGCAATTGACCTGAAGTTGGCCCCGCGAATAGCAATGCAAAACCAAATCCTTGCGAACGAAGAAGCTCGCGTTTGCCTGACCAGGAATTGGTATTTCCACTAGGAGGAGGGCTGAGCCAGTAGCCTGCGAAAGAAAAGGATTTGCGCAGGATAGGCAGCGCGGCGTCGCCTGGGTAGTCGTTGCGATCGAAGCCGAGGTACGCCCGCGGGGCGGAGTTTGCGGGAAAGGGCGGGCACCGCAATCAAAAGACTGAAGAAAAAGAGAGCTGTTGCGCGCATAGAATCACCCTTCACGGAGCTTATGGCCGGCGAGGTTGCCGAGGCCGTCGTAGGCGGCGTACTTGTAGAGTTCACTGAGCGTCGGATAATTAAAGACCTGTTCGATGAACTCGTCGATGGTGAGGCCGTTGTCGAGGACCATCATGCCAATGTGGATGAGTTCGGTGGCGTTTTCGCCGATGATGCTGACGCCGAGGAGTTTTTTATCGACGCGAGCGAAGATGAGCTTGAGCATGCCTGCCGTATCACCGGTGATATGACCTCGCGCGTTGTTTTCGTAAAGCGCGCGGCCGACGACGTAGTCGATTTTCTTTTCCTTGCAGGTTTCTTCCGTCTCACCGGCGGCGGAAATTTCCGGAATCGTGTAGATGCCCATCGGGAGCAAAGAGGCGACTCGCTCTTTGTACTTCAGCCCAAAAGCGTGACAGACGGCGACGCGGCCTTGTTCCATCGAAGTAGAAGCGAGCGCGGGGAAACCGATGACGTCGCCGGCGGCATAAATATGCGGGACAGACGTGCGGTAGTGTTCGTCGACGGGAATATAACCGCGGTCATTGATGGCCAGGCCGGCTTTTTCGAGGGCCAGGCCATCGACGGCCGCGCGGCGGCCCGCGGCGAAGAGGGCGGCATCGGTTTCAAGGATTTTGCCGCTCTTCATGGTCAGGCGCACACCACGGGCAGAATTTTCAGTTTTGACGGGGCGTTCGTTAAACAAGAAATGCATGCCAAGAGCGGCAAGGCGGTCGCGGAGACGATCGGAAATCTCGTTGTCGAGAAATGGGAGAAGACGGTCGCGTCCGTCCACGAGGGTGACATCAACGCCGAGGGCTTTGAAGATGGAAGCGTATTCGCAACCGATGACGCCGCCGCCGATGACGGCCAAGCTTTTGGGAATGCGGTCCATCTGAAGAAAAGTGTCAGAGTCAAAAGTGTGGATGTCGTCGAAGGCAATCTCCGAGGGGCGATGGGGCTTGGACCCCGTGGAGATGAGGATGACATCACCCTTTAGATGGCGTGTGGCGCTGGAGCTTGCGACGGTAATGGTATGAGGGTCCTCAAAGGACGCCTGGCCGCGGATGAGCTCGATTTTATGGAGTGTGAGGTTCTTTAGAATGCGCTGGCGCTCCATGTCAACGACTTCACGCTCGTGGTGCATGAAGTCGTGGACCGTGAGATTCTCCTTGAGGGAATAGTCGATACCGTAGAGACCGCGCTGCTTGAGGCCGGAAAAGTAGAGAGCGGATTCGCGCAGGGTCTTGCTGGGAACCGTGCCGGTATTGATGCAACTGCCGCCCATATGCTCGGCGCGCTCGATGATGGCAACGCGCTTGCCAAAGTAGGCGGCTTGGGCGGCGCCCTTTTCACCAGCAGGGCCGCAGCCGACCACGATGAGATCGAACGTGTCACTCGAAGTCACGAATCCCTCCCCTGAGCTTTCAAGTTTGCAGCAGCTATCCGCATCCCGGAGGATTGTAGGAGAAGAAGGGGATAGGAGCAGAAGTTTCTTGTCTGTGGGTATTTGTTGAGTTCCAGTTCAGACGTTCCAAGTCTGAGAAACCGCGCTGGGCCGGCGGAAATGCTTGTCGAGTCCGCCATAGCGCGGATGATCGCCGGTTATTCACGTGAGCATTCAGCGAGACGTCTTCTGGGGAGTTCCTAGTTAACCATAACACCCCCCACCCTATGTTTTTCATGAGGACGAAAATATAGTTGATGAATCAACGGACTGATCGGCCAGCGCACGAGGACAAAACAATATTTCCACGAAGTTGTGGTCGGAAATGTCAAAGTGATTGACCGGGATAACTAGATTCACGCAGTTATCATTCGCTGATTTGAATATTTCTCCCGAACCTGTTTCATCCACCCATTTTTGACGAACATAAACTCGAGCCTTGACTAGCAGGGATTTGAACGGCGTCGTCAGGCCAGAAGGAAAGGGGACGCACCACCACCGGTGTCCGTTTCGGTACATCCCTCATTGGCGCTACTTAGATTGTACTATAAGTGCTGAAAGCGTGAAATATACTGCTTGTGACACTCATAGACACCATTTGATTGCAATTTATACGTAAATATGCTACTTTTGGCAACTATGAACTTACAGGCAAGGATCGATAGGTACAGAGAACGCGACTTCCAGCAGCTCGAAGCCGAGATCCTCGTCCTCATCGAGGAAAGTGCGGCGGCACTCTTCACCGCGTTCCCCGATCAATTCATCTTAGTTGGAGGAGCCACCCTCGTGCTTTTCTACGAGAGCCCTCGATTGTCCCGAGACTTGGACCTGCTCGCCTCCCCCACGCAGATCCCAAAACCCGAAGAAATCGAAGATGTTGTTCGTTCCAGTATCCAGTCAATTGCAGAGACCCTCGGCCTGGGCCAACTCGAATTCCGGAAAGATATCGAGAGCCCTGGCTTCGTCAAGCAGTGGGTCCTCGCCAATCACAGGGTCCTCTTCAGCATCGATCTAACCAGCATCGGCGGGAATGTCTTGGAGACCCACATCGTCAAGAAGGCCATTGCCAACGCTCCAGAAAAAATCGTCGCCACGCCAAGCGCGAACTATCTGCTGTTTCAGAAATGTGAGACTTTTCTCAATCGCCGTCATGTGAAAGCTAGGGATGCCTTCGATATCCATCTTCTGCTTACCCGTGGTGCGCACCTGGACAAGAATCTTCAAGCACAACTCGAGGATGTCATCGCCATGAAGGAGATAGACCAAGAATCCATCGAAACTCGAATTCAGAACATCAATGCTAAGCTCTGCACGGTCGAACTCCGCCCGGTCTTGCCACTGGCCATCTTCGAAGAGCTTGCCAAGAACGAATTTGAGACCATCCGCCGCTCGCTACTAGTCGTGTTGGCTCATTGGCTCGGGAAGGAACGGAATGAATTGGACAACTATCCTGACAGAAGAAGCACGAAACAATTGCATCGTGCGCACCGACAATTTGGCTCGCAAACACAAGCTCTCTGAACGTGTTGTACGCGATGCTTTGCGCCGATATGAGGCACGGGGGTTGCTCGAACGTGTTTCGACAAAGATCCACATCAACCACTTCAATCAGCAATTTTCACCTCGTGATCTGGTAAACGTCCTTCGGCCTCGTTCTTACATTTCACTTGAGTCCGCTTTGGTGGAGCGAGGCATCATTACTCAAAGTCCGTCAATACTGACTTGCGTCACACCGGGCTATCCGCAGTCTTTCAGAGGCAAATCTGTCAGCATCGTGTATCGAAAGATCTCTCCTGAACTCTATTGGGGCTATGAGGAAAAAGCTACTCGCTACAACAAATATCTGATTGCGGAGCCTGAGAAAGCGCTACTGGATTGGATCTACCTAAACCGTCAAGAAGGACTTCCGACGCCCTTAGACGAACTCCAATTGCAGTTTCTAACTCCGGCCAAGCTTCTCGACTACGCGCTGCGATTTCCGCGCACAGTGAGCGAAACCGTTAAGGATTTCTTGGTTGAAGCAGCCTTTCCGTCGCAAAATCCCGACGAGCGACGGCCAGGGGCAAGGCGATGAATGTCAGGGAGTTCGGAAACTAATCCCGAGAGACCCATGCCTCTCATAGTTGAGGCAATGCCGAAGCGAAACTGCAGTCAAGGGCGACAGTAAGGAGCGGCGTAGCAGTCACGACCCTTGACGGCGGCGAGAGCCGAGGGAAGCGGGTTCTATCTGCTGATGCTGTGGTCTTCTGCCTGCGTATGTTCACGCACTTGGCTTCGTGCGGACGATGGCTCGATCGCATGCGCTGAGGATGTGGATTTACGGCCCGATTCTATCGCAGATCGGTGCGACACGTCGCGTCCTAGTCCTTCGGCAAGACTGGTTTTGTCGTTCGTGTAGACCTGCGCATCGTAGCGCCGCGCGATACCGCCACCAAAGCGTGAGAATTCACAGAGAAGCATTAGGCACCGTGGGTGGGCTCGCGACAAGAACAACTGGAAGCGGATTTGGTTAACGCTTGCAGCCGCGATCCGCTGGTTCTTTTGCAAAGTGGGGTACACCAGAAGTACACGGAAAGGAGCGGCCCAACAACTCGTTCATCTTCAATAAGAAAGAATGGTGCCCGGGGTGGGAGTCGAACCCACGAATGGAGGTTTTGCAGACCAATGACGCGTCTTGAAGAGAGCTCTTTGTTTTCCTTCTGGTTCAGGTCGGCTTCGCTGGGTTGGGTGTTGCCGCCAGTTTTCCTCGAATCACTGTCACGGAAGCTTTGGGCAGCGCATAAATTGTGTCAACTCCGGCCGAAATCGTGGATCTTACAGCTGGCCCGTCCGGGTCGGCTGAGCCACCTGCGGGAACGAGCTTCAGGTCCGTATGCCACTTGTACTGCTCGCTACCAAATGTCACTACGTCTACTGAGCCTGCAAGGTGGCTGTCGCTGTTGCTGCCATCACTGTGAAACGCGATTCGCACCGGATGGGGACTCTCCTGGTCCTTGTTCACCAGCATCAAAGACCATTGGCCATCGGGGCGGAGCACCGCGTAAGATGTGACGAGAACATGTCCGGCTGCGTCGCGGATGTCACTCGCGCTCGGGAAAATGTGGTGCTCACCGCTCCCAGGCTGGACCCACTCGAGGTTGATCATCTGACTCGCAAAAAACTGCGACGTAGGCTGCTGGATTTCGTATTCCTTGTTCATCGTGAATAGGCTGAAAGTGCCCGGGGACGTTCCGTGACAACCAAGGGACTCTCCGAGGGGAATGTAGTGGAAGTAGTAGACTGCGTTCCCACCTGCTTCGAGGAATGCACCCACGAAATCGGCCCACCAAAGCGCGGCAAAAATATCGACGAAGGATTCATCCGAACCGGCGGCGATGTTCGTTTCTGTGATGAACATGGGAACACCCTTGGGCAATCCGTCATCGCGCCAAACGTCCAGAATGTGGCGAACGAGGTTGGCTTCTTCGTAGAGCTCGCTCCACTGCAGCAAACAGGGCTCGAAAGGATAATGCTCGAAGGAAACGAACGAGAGATCACCGATGCGGCCGTGCGATTTCAGGTAATCGAAAAAGCGGCCCATCCAGGAAGTTCTCCCTTCCGCATCGGGCCAGACTTCAATGTCTTTGTTTACGCCCTCGAAGATCGGGCCTCCTAGCTTGAGCTTAGGATCAAGTTTATGGAGTGCAGCGGCCCATTGCAGGTAGAACGCGCCGTAATCTTCGGGGAGTGTGTGTTTTCCGTCAGGCTCTTCGCCCATTTCCACATAGGAGATGGGATAGCCTCGTTTTTCGAGGTAAGCAACTTCGGCGACGGCATTCTCGGGATTGTCATAGATCATGGCGACAGGGACCATTGCGGGAAGTCCGCGCGTGATGCCGCTGGTATAGAAAAGGTCGAACCCCACCTGATCGCCACGGTCATTGATTACGGAGCTTTCATGCCATGGGTCGACGGAAGAACAAATCGTGTTGCTCTGCGAACGATCAGCCGTGTGGCGCACAACGTCGTGAAAGGCGCCGTCCGGCGTAAGCGTCCCGATGTAGAGTTCGCGAATGGCGTAACCGAGGCAATTGCGGCGATCGCCAGAGCCGTGGGTATCGCAACTGTTGGACGATTCCGTCATCCAGATGCGGACGAACCGCGCGGGAATGGGAGCACGCGAAAGTTGGAGGGTTGTGGCGCCGCCGGTGCCATTGGTTACGACGCCGCCGGGAAACGTGACCCAAGAGCCTTTGGTTGGTTCGCGCATGGCTTCGAGGCCGGTCCAATATTGGACGAGATAACGGCGAGCGTACGGGGCCGTCCAGTGGATGCGAATTGCGTTGATGTCTTGAAGCGTCGCCAGATCGACGACGACCCATTGCGGATGCAAGCTGTCGTCTTCACCCGTGAAGGCCTCGCTGAGATATGGATTGCTTTTCCAGTACGTGTTTGGGTCGCCGTCTGTGAGTCGCGAATAGCTGGTTCCATCCGGACGTGAGAATCCCGCGTGAGGTAGGGGATAACCGAAGGAATGGCGGATAAACTCAGTGGGAGTCGTGTCGCCGACGAAGTAGCCCCTGTCGCCAGATTCACTCCACTTCCCTTTTGGGTTCCAATGCCAAGCCTCGACGTACAGTTCCGTATTCTGACGATATGTGACCATCTGCCAGCCAGCAGAGAGAATCTGCTTAATCATCCGTTCGGTAAAGATTTTGTCGGTGGCGGCGAGAGGAATGCGGTCAACGCCGGCGCCGAGGGTTTCCGTGGGACGAAAGGTGTTCGTGGCATGGCCAGAAGTGGTGTCAACGCGTATGGTTTGTGCCCACGCGACTGGCACGCACGCCAAGAAGATCAGTGAGAGAACGCGCACAAGGTACATTCTTTTGCAGACTGGCCCAGGTGGCCCAGGATATGGACCCTTTTGAAGCGATTTAATTGATTTGTCAAGTGGATCTTTTCGGCTTTTTTAGACCCAGTGGACCATTACACGCAGCGAAGGGTCTCGGTTGGCGCCCTGCTGTATAATGACTGCTCCGAAGTTCCAAAATGCAAATCCTCGCTCCAGTGGCTATTCCTCGAAGGATTCCTTGCGAATCGGGAAGAGAACCAGATTGGGGTCGCGCTAGAATCAAAATGTTTCTGTTCAGTGTGCTGCGTTGGCTGGCTCTGGCCACATTAGGAACATTAGGTGTGTCAGTGATTGCGGATGAGCCTGGACCTCCAACCTTGCCAATCGGGGCTGCGGCTCCGGACTTCTGCCTCCCCGGCATCGATGGAAAGACACACTGCCTCAAAGACTATGCGGCGAGCAAAGTCCTGGTAATAGCGTTTACTTGTAATCATTGCCCGACAGCCCAACTCTATGAGAGCCGCATCAAGCAGCTGGCCACTGATTATCGTGAACGCGGCGTGGCGTTAGTCGCAATCCAACCAAACAATCCAAATGCGGTTAGGTTGGACGAGATGGGTTACACCGATGTTGGCGACTCCTTCGAAGAGATGAAGATGCGAGCTGCTTATCGTCGCTTCAATTTTCCTTATCTCTACGACGGCGAAACCCAGAAGGTTTCCCAGGCGTATGGGCCGTCCGCAACTCCGCATCTTTTCATCTTTGATGCCGAGCGGAAGCTCCGCTATCAAGGACGCGTCGATAACAATCCGCGCGAGCCTTTGGTCACTAGCCGGGACGCGCGCGCTGCCATAGATGCTCTTTTGGCTGACAGACAGGTCCCTTTGGCGAAAACTCCTTCGGTGGGCTGCTCCACCAAATGGCTGTACAAAGAAGAGGGACGCAAGGAAGAGCTTGCGGAGATCGAAAGTAGATCCGTGCAGCTGCTGCTTGCAAACGCGGAGGAGCTGAAGAGCTTACGAAGAAATCCAACTGGTAAGTTATTGCTCGTGAACTTCTGGGCGACGTGGTGCGGCCCCTGTCAACAGGAAATGCCAGATTTTCAGACGATTTATCGCATGTACGGTCACCGCGCCTTTGAGGTTGTCACCGTCAGCATCAACTATCCAGACGAAAGGCCGGGCGTGCTCTCTGTCCTGAATAAACTGCACGCTGCGAGCCGGAACCTTCTTCTGGGTTCTACCGATATTTATTCGCTGCTGGCGGCGTTCGATGCAGATTGGAATGCCGCCGTACCGTATACCACATTGATTCGACCTGGCGGAGAGGTCATCTTTAAGCGTCAAGGCACAATCAACCCTTTGGAAGTGAAACGCTTGATCATCGCGAATTTGGCCGACGATGACTACATCGGCCATAAGGCTTACTGGCAAACGCCCTCTGAGAAATGAACCACCCCACCGCGTCGTGCCCGGCGACTTAGACGCTTCCGGTGCTATTTGCGCCCTTCCCTGTGCATTTCATCTGAGGCAGGCTCCCCCAAAGAAGAAGAAGTAATTCCGCTCACCCATGAATGTGACGCACGGTAATTGCAGGAAGGCAGCCAGGTTTGAACCGGAAATTAGCTTGATAAATGCGAGATTCTGGGATTAGTATGTGCCCACTAGATGTCGCTTGGCGGTGTCGTATGATGTATTTCCGGAAGCAATTAACGCTACGGGCGGGAATGCGGCCCTTCGCTTATCTTCATTTCTTTATTTGCCTTTCTTTATTTTTTGAGGGCGCAGCACACGGCCAGGTTTACACAGGTTCTATAACGGGTTTAATTCAGGATCCCTCGGGCGGCGTAGTTCCCAATGCCTCAGTGGTCCTAACGGATATCGATAAAGGTTTGAAGTATTCCGCCACGACAGACTCATCGGGCCGTTATGTACTGCGCAGTCTGCCACCGAGCACATATAGCGTCCGAGTGGAGGCTTCAGGGTTTCGCTCCGAGGTTCAGAGCGGCATCGTCATTGTGGTCAATCAGAATCTAACGCTGAACGTGTCACTGCAAGTGGGCACGGCTCGCGAAACCGTTGAAGTCAGTGGGCAAGCTCCGGCTCTCGCCACAGAAGACGCCGTCACGGGGCAGAACCTCAACAGGACCTTCATCAATGATCTTCCACTAGTAGGCCGCTCGGTGTTCGATCTGGCGCTATTGACCCCTGGGATCAACCAACCTGCCGGGAACACGTTCGGCGCCAACACTATGGCCAACAACTGGATCTCGGACGGCAGCCGTAATGCGCAAGCGGATATCCTGATCGACGGGGTGAGCACGGTGGGAGTTGAGCAGAACACAGCGATCGTAAATCCCCTCTATACTCCTTCAGTCGACGCTGTGCAGGAGTTCAAAGTGCAGCAATCGAATTTCAGCGCGGAAATCGGCTTCAGCGGAGCCACCGTTGTGAATGTCGTGACGCGCTCTGGAACCAACGATTTTCACGGCAGCATCTATGAATTCCTGCGCAACGACAAGCTCAACGCCAACAACTTTTTCGACAACGCGAATGGCATAAAGATTGCGCCAGTGCGCTGGAACGAGTTCGGTGTCACCGTTGGCGGACCGATCCGGAAAAACCGCACCTTCTTCTTCTTTGACTATGAGGGCAGTCGCACCAGCAGCTCGGTCACGAAAAATGCCGGGGTACCCAGCGCCCTGGAGCGCACAGGAGACTTTGGAGAACTCTGCGGTTATCAGCTCGACCCAAACAATCAGCCTGGCACCTTCGATGCCAACGGGAGGTGTTCTGCGGACGCTGGCCAAATCTGGGATCCATACACGGGTGTTTACGATCCCGTCCAGGGCGGCCCGGTGCGCCAGAACTTCATCCCCTTCAATAATCTGGCCACTTATACGAGTCCCGGCAACCCAAAGATTGCGGCCCTTCATCCCATACCAAACGCGCCTGGGAACCTCATAGATCCCGTGGCCTTTAGAATGATGCAGTTGTTTCCACTGCCTAATCTGCATGTGGGCTCAGGTGCGTACGACCGGCTGAACAATTGGATTGGCTCCGGTGCCGACAAGAATCGAAACGATCAAATCGATGTCAAAATCGACCATCGCTTCCGCGACGCCACTATGCTCAGTGCCAAATTTTCTTATGGCACTGGTTACACCAAGCCTGCCAACTTGTTCGGAAATGTGGGTGATGCTTACTCCTCGGGTCTCTCTGACGGCGGGCCCAAGTTGTTGGCAATCAACGTCACACACACATTTAGTCCAACTACGCTGCTGACCGTCTCCCTGGGCCTGACGCGGGCGTTTTCGTTCGATCACGGTGGCTCAGCGGCCGACTTCCCGAATTTCGACCCGGTGAAAGACCTGGGAATGCCTAGTTACATTGGCGACGCCGGCATCCGCGCCGCACCCTCGATCAGCGTGTACGGCGGTTATTCTTCGGAGGGCGGAAACAATTCGATAGGCACACAGGCCTGGACGTACCTGAAATACGCTCAGGAAACCCATCACCTCATCGGTACGCTGAGCCGCACAACGGGCCCTCACGAACTGAAGTTTGGCGCTGAAGCTCGGTTGCGGCGCGTCAATATATTCTTTCCCGGGGTTCCCGCTGGTACCTATTCATTTGACTACAATACCACCTCGCAGCAACCTTGGTCGGGCGGTGGCGATGCCATGGCGGGCCTTATGATCGGTGCTGGCGGCCCGGGCAATTGGGGAACTTACGAAATTGACTACGCGGCCGCCACTCAGAACTGGAACATCGGAAGTTTTGTGCAGGACAACTGGCGGGTCACACCCAAACTGACATTGAACATTGGCATGCGATATGACCTCGATCTGCCCAGAACGGAACGCAGCAACCGCATTAGCTGGCTTGATCTGAACTCCCCTTCGCCTCTGCAAGTTCCCGGAATGCCCAACTTGAAGGGAGGCTTACAGTATGCCGACAAAGACCGTCGGTCGCCCTATGATAACAACTATAACGGATGGGGGCCGCGGTTTGGATTCGCGTACCTACTGAGACCGCATACTGTACTGCGCGGCGGCTACGGCATCTACTACAGCCAAAACAAGGGAGCCGCCGCCGGAACGGGGATCAGCGACCAGGGCTTTGTTGAGCAGACCAACTGGCTCAACACGTACCAAAACGACGGCGCCACCCCGTGGAGTTTTCTGAGTAACCCCTTTCCAGGCGGTCCCAGGCCGCCAACCGGCGCCAGCCTGGGACTTCTGACGGACGTCGGCTTTGCGATCGCCGGACCGATTCGGAACCGAAACGCCCGGCCCTATGAGCAGACATGGAGTTTCGGAATTCAACATCTTTTGCCGGGCGATGTCGTGGTGGACAGCACATACGTGGGCAAGAAAGGGACTCACCTGTATTTTGGGAACGCCGGCAACGTGGACTACCTAACCTCCGCGCAAGCAGCGGCTTTCGTGAATGATCCTGGATTCTACAACGAGTTCGTACCCAACCCCTTCGCCGGGATCATCACCGACCCGAGCAGTGGCCTGTCTGCTCCCACTGTGCAACGTTGGCAGTTGAGCCTCCCCTATCCGCAGTTCACGGGAGTGACGGCCACGGATCCACCCTGGGCCAACTCCAGCTACCACGCATTCCAGCTGCGCGCCGAGAAGAGATTGTCCAACGGCTTGCAGTTCCTGGCAACCTACACCAACCAGAAGTCAATCGACGATTCTTCGGTGGGCGGCGGCGGCCTCACCTGGCTGGGTGGCGCACTGAACAACGTTCTTCAGGATCCGAATAATCGCAAACTGGATCGATCGTTATCTCAGTTCGACATTTCGCAGATCCTTCAATTCAGCTACGTCTACGAGCTCCCCGTCGGGCGGGGCAAGCGTTTCGGCCGGAACATGAGCTCCGTAGTGAATGCATTCATGGGCGGCTGGCAGACGAATGGCATCTGGCGTTTTGACACTGGTCAGCCGATCATTCTCAGCCTGTCCGGCGGGCACAGTATACCGACCTACGGTCCGCAACGCCCCAACCTCACCGGCACGTTGAAGAGAGCGAGTGGCCTCAATCTGGAACAATACTTCGCTAACCCGGAGGTGGCGGTCGTGCCCGATCAATACGCAATCGGCAACGCGCCTAAGGTGCTGCCGAATCTGCGCATGCCCGGTACTAGGACAGGGGCGCTGTCTCTTTTCAAGGAATTCAGCCTTGCCGCCATGCGGGAAGGTGCGCGACTCGAATTTCGCGCCGAGGCGTACAACGCCTTGAACCACCCGCAGTTCAAGGGTCCGAACGCGACAGTGAACACAGACAACTTCGGCAAAATCACTGAACAGGCGAATTCGCCGAGGCAGGTGCAACTGGCGCTAAAGCTTTACTGGTAAGATAGAACCCCGGTGCCAATCGGGTAGACGGTTTGACCGTTTTAGACTAGCGCTGGGGTTTGCTTTTTGGCTGTGAAAACACTATCCGCAAAATCCTTCGCCCTGGCATTCTGCCTGTACTCATGCGCGGCCGGCCCTGCTGTGTTGGCCCAAATCGAATCTCGCGACGCTTACGCCGAGGCCGCTTCCGCATTCCAGCAGGGACGACTTGATGAAGCCGAGCAGAAGTTGCGCAGCGCCACCGCGGCTGAGCCGGACAGGCCGGACCTGCTTGGGCTCCTAGGCCTTGTTCTGGACGCGAAGAAGGAATACGAACAGGCAGAGCCATTCCACCAGCGCGCGCTGCAGCTCGCGCCGGGCTCCGCGGGCTTGTGGAACAACTTCGGCAATCATCATCTGGCGCGCGGCAACGACGGCCAGGCCCGGAGCGCATATCTCCAGGTTTTGCCCATCGACCACGGACACGCAAACGCTAACCTACAACTCGCCCGAATTGCTCTTTCGAACAAGCAGGGCGCCGAAGCCTTGCGCTACCTTGAAAATTTAAAGCCCTCGGATCAGAGCGACATTGCAGTCCAGCTCCTGCGAGCGGGCTGCCTCTATTCGGCCGGACAGCCTGATGCGGCCATGGCCATTGTCGACCGACTCGAGCAAGGCGCGGCCGGAGACGCGCGCGTTGCCTTTTCATTGGGTGCCGTATTAGCAGAGTGGGGCAAGTACGACAGAGCGGAGGCGGCATTTTCACGGGCCCTCGAGATCGATCCCGCCAACGCCGAAATCCTTCACAACGTGGGCCTCGCGGCGCTCCGTGCTGGCGACTTGGACCGCGCGCAAAAAGTGTTCGAAATCGCGGTGCAGCAACGCTCAGACGACGTAGAATCTATTTTCAATCTCGGGCGAGTACACGCGGCAAAGGGCGACAGTGAAACTGCACTGGTTCTGTTAGCGCGGGCTCGGCGGCTGGCTCCCGGCAGAGCGGATCTTCTCCTCTACCTTGCCAGGATGTATGAGGAGGCGGGATTTTTCAGCGGCGCAGCGGAAGCCTATGAAGAATACCTTAAACTGCAACCTGATGATCCTATTGCCCGCCGCGAGCGCGGATTTACATACTGCCGGTTTGGCAGGATGAAGACGGCGCTCCTCGATTTGAACTGGTACGTCAAACAGAACTCGCGCGATCCCGTTGGCCACTTTGAGCTAGGGCTGTGTGAAACACTTGGCGACACCAGCCGGTCATTCCAACACCTTGACGAAGCCTTGCGTTTGAAACCGGATTTCACAATGGCGAGGCAGGCGCGCGGATGGCTATTACAACGGGAAGGAAAGTGGACTGAAGCGCTGCCTGACCTGAAATCTGTGGTTGAGCGCGAGCCTAAGAACTCAATGGCGCTGCTGCAACTAGGGCGGACCTATCTGGAATTGGACAGACCAGCTGAGGCGGTCGAACATCTCCGTCGCGCGCAAGAGTTGACCCCCGGGCATAGGGGAGTGCTTATGCAGCTCCACCGCGCACTGCGAAGCTTAGGCCAAAATCAAGAGGCCGCGGCCGTTCTCGAGGAATTCAAAACCGCGGAGCCTGACCGTGCTGTCTTGAAGGCGTCGGCGCAGGTCTTCGATTACCTGGGCCTGGATCCTTCAGAGCAACGAGAACGTTTTCGCCGCAACCTGACCAATGCCATGGCAGCCAATCCATCTGATCCGGAATTGAAAGTCCAGGTGGGAGCGCTGCTCCTCAACGACGGCAAGAATGAGGGGGCCCTGGCAGCCTTCCGGGAAGTTCTGGCGCTGTCGCCGGGGAACCGGATACTGAACGAGGGTGCGCTGGCGCTTGTGGAACATAAGCAGTACGCCCTAGCTCGGGAATTCCTAACTCGGCTTGTGGCCACAGATCCTTCCGTTGACAACCGTCTCGAGCTCGCGGTGACTACGTTCCATGCGGTCGGCCCGGAGGCCAGCTTGGCGGAGATCGAGAAGATCTCCGTCGCAAATCGTAACGGCGACGTCTGTCTCCTGAAGGCTCAGGTCCTGGATGCGTTGGGCCGATTCGAGGACTCCGTGGACTCCCTGAACGCCGGTTTCCAGATGGAGCCGAAGCGAGCTGATTTGTACTTCTGGGCCTCCCTGTTCCTGCTCAAGCACAACAGGGATCAGCAGGCGTTGGGGCTGCTCGAACAGGCCACCAAGATCTTGCCCAACGCCGCAGACCTGCTACTGACCAAAGCCGTAGTTCTGGAACTGGTCAGAAAGACTGATCAGGCGGACGAGCTCCTAAAGAAGATCGAGTCGCGATGGCCCGAATGTGGCCGATGCTACCTGGTTCAAGGCATCATCGAGGCCACGCACCGAAAGCCGGAAGAGGCTTTGCAGTCTCTCCGGACAGCGATTGCGCTAGGAGAAAGAACCGCGAGTGCGTATTACTATCTGGCTGATGTAACTCGCATGGCGAGGCCCCAAGATGGGGAAGCAACGCGACAGGCCATCTCGGAAGCCCTGCGGCTCGATCCCCACGATGCTTTGTCCCATGCTCTGGCGGGGAAGATTGCCCTTGAAGAGGAAGAGCTGGCGGAAGCCGCCGAGCAACTGAAAGAGGCGATCCGATTGAGGCCGAACTTGGCCGAAGCTCATTATTCCCTGGTCATCGCTTACAGGAAGCTAGGCCGAGCGAACGAGGCTGCGGCGGAATTGGACATCTTCCGTCAGATCCGTGAGGAAAACCCGGAGTCTGAAGATGGCACTGCAGCAATCCGGCAAATGTTGTTCTCGGGCGATGGTCCCGGCTAGCAGGTCTTGCATTCGCTTTACCGTTCGGTCTTTCCCACTTCTTAATTGACTACTCATTTTTGCGCGAGCTCGTCCGAATCGGGCCAAAGACACAGCTGCAGGCAACTAGGTGGAATCTTGCCCGCGGTTCCACCGATATTTATCACTGCTGGCGCCATTCCATGCACATTGCAATCCTGCGGCATCCTGCGAAATGCCGCTCCGGGCGAAGCCTGCTGGCAGCCCCACGCCGAGAAATGAAGCTAGCCAAGCTTCCCTCGCCCGGCTGTGGGCTCCTCATTTTGAGAACCTCTAAGCTATTTGCGCTTTCCTCCGGTAGGTTCATTCGCGGTGGGCTCCACGATCTTGTGATATCGCTTCAGTTTAAGTCTTGAGAGCCGCTGGATTCTTCCATTAGGCCACTGGATTTCGACGTCGACGTTCGCCGAGGTAGGCCCATCACCCATACCGACAACCACGCGCTTATCATGCGAGGAAAGATAGCTCGCACCTGCGGTAATCCAACGGACTAATTTTCGGTTTCCGATCCTGACCGTGATCTTTGCGCCGACCGCATCGCGATTGCTTTTAGTTCCCTGAAGTTCAAACCCCACCCAGGAGTGGTTCTGTCCGACGTTATTGCGCAGAAGCACGGGTTTCCCATCGAGGCGAGTAAAGACGGCGTCTACACCGCCGTCGTTATCGAAGTCGCCGACCGCTAGGCCGCGGGCACGGTAACCGGATTGGAATACTGACCCGGCTTGCTCCCGCATGTCCCGGAAAACACCCTTCCCGTCGTTGCGGAGAAGGAGAGGGGGCTCTTCGTACTTCACATCCACGCGCGTCGTCTCAACCACCTGGTTTATGTGCCCATTCACGATCAGCAGGTCCAGGTTTCCGTCGTTGTCATAATCGATGAAGTGCGTGCCCCAACCGACATAGGATTTCGTGTATGCCGCCAATCGTGAGGTCACGGTCTGGTCGGTGTACAAGAGAGAAGAAGTGCCAATGAACAGAGAATGATATTCGTCATTGAAATTCGTAACCACAAAGTCTGGCTTACCATCTCCGTTGAAATCCGCAGCATCGACTCCCATACCCGCCTTCGCCAGACCGCGAGGGTCGTAGGCGACATCGGCGTCGACCGCGGAGTCTTCAAATGTGCCATTCCGGTTGTTGAGGAGGAGCAAATTCGGCGACGCATCACGGGCCACAAAGAGATCGGGCCAGCCATCATCATTCACATCGATAGGTACCACGCCGAGGGCCCGCCCGATCAGGTTCGCGAATCCGCTTTTCTCGCTCACATCGGTGAATGTGCCGTCGCCGTTGTTATGATAAAGAGTGAGCGGCATACCCGAATAAGCCTTCTGTTCACAGTAAGTGCGCAGGCCATTGAGTTCGCACTTCTTGATATCATCGAATGAAAAGCGGGCATAGTTCGTTACGACGAGATCCAAATAGCCGTCCCGGTCGAAATCAAACCACGCCGCACTTGCCGCCCACCTCCCAGCATTCTTGACTCCGGCACGGTCTGTAATGTCCGTGAAGGTTCCATCGCCATTGTTATGGAAGAGTGCGCTTGAAGGAAATCCGGTTACGTACAGGTCAGGGAAGCCGTCATTGTCAAAGTCTCCAGCGGCGACTCCCATTCCGTAGAAAGGCAGGCGATCCACTCCAGCTTTTGCGGCGACCTCCTCAAATTTCCCGTTGCCGAGATTGTGGTAGAGCGCGTTGCGAACCGGAACCGGGCTCTTGCCGTGAGGAGTCTCGCCGCCGTTCACGAACAAAAGATCCTGCAGACCGTCGCCGTCGAAGTCCAGGAATGCGACGCCGCCACCCATGGTCTCAATCAAGAAGCGATCTTCTGATTCGCCGCTGAAATGCCGCCAGTTGATCCCGGCTTTTTCAGTGATGTCCGTAAAGATTTCCTTGCTTGGCGAGGAAGATTGAGCCTGTGAGTGTTGGAGAAGGTCGAACGAAATAAATGAAAAGAGGCCTGTTAGTAGAGAAAGACACCCCAAAGCGCGCCGGCGGCAGAAGATCGAACCATTGTTAGTTGCTGGGCGGAGTGTCGGACGAAGGGTCAGGCGCACGCGGCGTTTCCTTTTCCTTCAGCTGGTCATAAAGAGCCGCTTGCTTGGCTGCTTCTTCCTTCTGGCCCAGCTGTCGATAGGCACGTGACAACGCAAAGTGAGTCTTGGCACTTGACGGAGCTAGCTTTGCAGCCTTTTCCAGGTGTATCAGTGCTCTGGCGGCTTGGCCCCGGCGGAGAGCGAGGTCTCCAAGCTCGTAATGTGCCTCAGCAAGCCTGCTATCGTGCGCCACGGCAGAATTGAGGAGTTGTTCAGCTCTGACTTCGGCACCTTTGTTACCAGTTTCGGCTTCTTTCAGCAACACCTGGCCCAGTTCAAGTTCAAAGCGCGCTTTTTCATGAAACCGCCCGATGGCACTATCAAGAGTTGCTTTCGCTTGCTCCGGCATCCCTGCATTGGCCTGCGCTCTTGCAAGCCCGATCGTGGCATCCGAGCTGGCGGGTTCGAGTTGAGCAGCGCGAGTGAAAGAGCTGACGGCGTCCGTGAAGTCACCGGCACCAAGTTCAATCGATCCTTTTGAGGCGAAAACGCGGGAAGAATCCGGGAATGCTTTGGCCATCCGCTGGGCGAGCTCCATAGCTGAAGAAATCTGTTTTTGAGCAAGAAGGATGCTTGCTAAGTCCAGATAGCTTGCCTCGTTGGCGGGATCGAGCTGGATGGCTTCTTGAAGCGCGTGCATCGCTTCCTCATGGCGGTTCTGTGCCCGAAAGCACGATGCAAGCAAACGGTTTACTTCACTCGTCTTGTAACCATCATCTATGAGCTGCTGAAGAATTTGCCTGCTCTCCTCGAACTGCTGCGCATGGAATTTCACCAGGGCAAGCCTGTAGCGCAGGTCGGTCTGATCAGAATAATGCTGCGCCAGGGAGGATAAGAGCTTCTCAGCTGTTTTGTAATCCTGCATTTCGTCGGCGATCTGCACTCCAAGAAACACAGCCCGAACTCCGGCCGCGTGGTTCTGTAGTTTGTTGAGCCACGCTCGCGCTTTTTCGGTTTCCCTGATGTGATAGTAGGACCTCGCAAGCGCGGCGATCGATTCCGGTTGCGCGCGCACCAATGTGGGCACGGACGCGAGCGTCTTGGCTGCCGTGGCATAGTCTTTGGTGTTCTCCGAGACCATGCCAAGGAGCAGCAATGCCTGAGGATCGCCCGGATTCGCATTGAGAAGCATTCGAAGATTTTGCCGAGCCTCCGCGTAACGGTGCAACTGCCAAAGATTAGCCGCGAGGTACCGGCGAGCCACAAAGTCCCGCGGATCGATTTTCAGCCCTCGCTGAAAGTAGGATGTGGACTCGTCAAGCTTCTTTTCCATTGCGAGAACGGTGGCGAGATCCCGGAGGAATTCCGCCTTGCCCGGCGCCGAAGCCACCGCCTTGCGAAGCTCGGCTTCCGCCGACTGAAGGTTTCCGACCTTTGCGAGTGCGCGCCCCTCCGCCGAATGCGTTTCAGCGCTGTTATCTTGTGTCGCATTATAGAAAAGTTGGTGCATGGAAAGGACAGAGCTAGGAGCAAAGAGAAATGCCACTGCACACAGCCTACGACTGAGAGCGCCGGCGAGCCAAGGCCTGCGCCGGGCTGTTCTTATCGTGCTCATCCGTCTTCTTCCGTAGCGCTCCAGAATTCCGAGTTTACACTGAGTCAGAGGTACTCAAAATCTGTTTGCCGCTGTTGTTCTGCAGGACACCGCTCGGGGCTAAGTGAGAGCAAGCCCGTGATGCGAAAGGAGAGCCAACGTCACGGCGGCGCCGTCACGGGAAGGTAACGGCGGGCGTCCCCCCTACGTTTTTTTGATTGACCTGTTCATCCAAAGTTTCGGATGAGCGCGATACGGCCAATTGGTCCGCCTGAAACACGGAGAATATTGTCGCGCCAGGATGGAGCCGTTACAATCGAGGTGATTTACAGCTCGCTGTGGGCAGCTTGCGTTAGGCCGACTACGACTGGTTCCATCCAGGTCGTCCTAAACAAGAGTTCGGCAAGTGGTGGTCTGCTGGACGGAGGCGATCAAGTGCCCCAAAAAGGCGGAAAGACAATGAGCAAGCTCGTCGCGCCTGTGCAGACAGTGGCATTCTAAATCCGGAGAAATGATCATGATAATTTGGCCGTTTCGCGCAGTCCTCCTGGCCATGGCGTCGCTTCCCCTGGCACTACGAGCTGAAAGCGCCGGCTTACAGGCGGGCGCCGCCAAGGTTGACATCACGCCATCTGCCGACGCCGCGCTACCGATGAGCGGATATGCCGATCGCAAGGAAGGTTTCAAGGGAATTCACGACCACATCTACACGCGCGCCATTGTCTTTGGCGACGGCACCAGAGTTGCGGCGGTGGTGGCGTGGGAATTGATCGGTGTGCCAGACGCTGTTTGGGCGGAGCTATCGCAGCGCATCGCCCGGGAGACTGGCGTACCAGCCGAGTATCTGCTTCTCTGCGCAGTGCATGACCACAGTGCACCGGCTCCGTTCGGCATGTACGGCAACGACTCGCCGAAATCCGCCGCTTACACCAAACAGGTCGAAGATGCCACGGTTGAAGCTATCCGCAAAGCGAAAGAAAATCTCCAGCCAGCTAAAATCGGGATCGGAACCGGAAGAGCCTACGTGAATATCAACCGCCGCGAATATTCGCCCGACAACGGATGGTGGCTAGGCTACAACCCCGAAGGGCCATCGGATAAGACCGTGACGGTGATACGCTTCGATACGCTTTCTGGCAAGCCGATCGCCTTGCTGATCAACTATGCCGTTCATGCGGTTGTCATGGGAGGTGAGAATTATCAGATCAGCGGTGATCTCGCTGGAGCTACGTCACGCTACGTAGAGAGTTATTATCGTGGGAGGCCCGAGGATGCTCCGCGCGGCGATGCCGGCGCGGCGATTCAGCTGCGGCCTGAAGAGACTACCGAAAACGTCGTGGCTTTGTGGACGAGCGGCACAGCGGGCGACCAAAATCCTATTTCGCTCGCGCGCGGTTCGGATTTCACGATGGTGGACGCTCTAGGAAAAATTCTTGGCGAGGAGGCAGTACGCGCGGCGGGAGCTACTCACCCCACTGACCAAGCCAAGATCCAGGGCAAACAGCGGGTGGTTACTTGCCCAGGCAGAAAAGTTGAAGCGGGTCCGCTGCCGCGCAAGGAATATAAATGGGAGGACTCCGACCCCGTCGGCATTCGACTCAGCCTGCTCATGATCAACGATATCGCCTTGGCCGGCGTATCGGGCGAAGTGATGACCATGATTCACAAACATCTGAAAAAGAGGGCCCCTTTGAGCCGCACCGTCATGCTGACACATGCCAATGGATCGAGCGGGTACATTCCCGATGATGCCGCGTTCGAGCAGATCAGCTACGAGATCACCACATCGCGGCTGAAGCCAGGCTGCGCCGAGAACGCAATCGTGGACGGCTTTTTCAACTTGATGCAGCAGCGTTAGAAAGTCCGCCTGCGCGGAGCTATCTTGCGTACGTCCTCGGGCCGGAAGCTCCTTGTTTATTCGCGCTGCGTTGCAACATTCGAGTGCGCAGATCGCCCAGCGTCATTCTCAGCAAGCACTCGGTATGAGGTCGTTCTTTGGTTGTTCGAGATTTGTTTGTCCAGGAAGCTGGTTTGACTGGCGGGCAATTTCGTGACAGTCTGCCATTGTCCATGTTTGCCGGTGCGGCGTTCAACCAAGACGGATTCCGGATTGCCCCCGTGTATCATCCATGTCAGCCGGACGCCGGCCTGTTGTCTTGCTAAAATCAGGTCGCTGGGCGCCTCAGGTAATTCCATCCAGTCGAAGTAGCTTTCATCAGCGATAGCCATCACACCGTCGCGGAGCGGCATTTGCTCGAGAGTGTCAGTGGTACCGGGCTTCCAGGAAAGCAGGGTCATTTCCCCAGATGCGACGTCCACGAGCACGGGGTTCGGGATACCTGAGTTGATGATCTGCAAGGTAGCTTTTCCCGTCGGCGACCCGCCTCCTGCCTTGCTGAGGACAGGCAGCCAGTACGCGAGGATCGTCTTGTTCTTCGGAGACCGGAATCCATACCCAACGAGTGACGGCGAAGAAGAGGCCGCGTCGTCACTGCGTATCTCAATGGAAGGATCAAACTTGGTATCTGAAAATAGCGTGGTTGTATTCTGAAGTGCGGTAAAAACCGGGCGCGGAATGAAATCCTCCGGGCGCAACATGAGGCCATGCAGGATGCCGAAATCATCCGACTCGTTACCATCGGTGGCCCCGACCATCAGCCAAACAAATGTCCGAACTCCTGCTGCTCTGTCCGCAATCAAACCGCGGGGAATGTATTTGACCTGCACCGATTCATCCGAGCCTTCCCAGGAAGGGATCGAGTTGAACTCATCGTTCCAGAAAACAAGATCTTTTCGAACTCCGGGATAGCCGCGGACCATGTCGCGTAGTGCCTTCGGAGACTGATTAGCATATCGTTTGTCATCCATCGCCTCAGGATTTAAGTTATGACCATAGTTTGGGTAAATGTGATAGGCGAACACGTCGATGCTATCCGCGCACGCGCAAGCATCAAGCGACCGTTTCGCAAAGTTCCGGTCCGCGCCAGCCAGAGCGCCAAAAACAATCTTGGCTGTTGGATCTGCTGCCCGAATCGCCGGGACAACAGCTTTGAATAGCCTGCCATATTCTTCTGGGCTGGGCGCTGGATTCCAGTAATCGATATTAGGTTCATTCCAGATCTCGTAGTATTGAGCTCGTCCGCGGAAATGTTTGGCCATCCATGCTGCGTAATTCGAGAAGGCCTCGATCTGCTCGGGCGTCTTGGGCGGCCAGAATACGGAATAGAGGCTTCGGTCAGGGTTATGAAAACCGCCTGGCGCCGGCGTTATGGTCTGCGGAGGATGTCCCGCAGGTGAGGTGTAAAGGGGGTTTCCATAGAGCAATTGGATCTCGATGTGGACGCCGTTTTCAACCAGCGAGTCAATCTGGTCCTCCACTTCCGGAGCAATCGAGTATTCTCCGCGCTTACGCTCCACCCAGTCCCAACTGGTGTAGTCCGAGCTGTTTTCGTATTGACCGATGCGGATGAAATTGATACCGGCGTCGAACATGCGAGTCCACCACCATCGTTTCCAAGGAAGGTACGGATCTCGAGGAAGATCTGTGTTAATGCCGAAGCCATCGTGTATCTGGCTCGATCTTCGCGGTACCAGATGATTCGCCAATTTCCTGCCGGCCGACGGGCTCTTCCAATGCTGGACAGCGATGATAGCCAGGGCAAGCACAAATACAACAGAGATTTTGGAAACTATTCGATGGGCAGTCAAAAAATTAGCCATTTCTATGAACCTCACCGGTCGACTAAGGGACCCGTATACTTCCTGAACTTATTGCAAAAACCAGGCTTTCCATCAAGCACCCCGGTCTTCTATAACGCCCTTTTCGGAAGGCTGCGGCAACGGTACAGTAGAGCGGCTGAGTAAGCCGCCCGGAACGAGTATAAGGCAGAGAAAAATTGATATTTCGAAGCCCAGGAACAGATCCATAGAAACATGCGCAGAATAACATCTGATTCAAAGGAAGCGCGCACCATTGTCGTAACTGGCGGAGCAGATGGCATAGGCCGAGCCGTAGTCCTGCTTTGTGCGGCACGCGGAGACCAGATCGCAGTGCTTGACAAGAACGCCGAAGCAGCAAAAACTACAGCCGACGAAGCAGTGAAAAGAGGCGCCAAATCTGCATTGGGCCTCGTATGCGATGTTGGGTTTGAAGAACAGGTTGAGAAAGCCTTTGAGATCATCTGGAACAAGCTAGGAGCTCCGTATGGTTTGTTTACCAGTGCGGCTATTGATCTCGGAGGCCTCATACACGAACTTCCAGCTGCGACGTGGCACCAAGTTCTAGATACCAATCTGAATGGCACTTTTCTCGCCTGTAAGCACGCGATCAGAAGAATGCGGCAGGCAGATGTGCCAGGTTCCATTGTGTGCGCATCTTCACCGACCGGGTTCGTGGCGCTGGCTGCTGGAGGAACCGGCGCCTATAGCGCAACAAAGGGCGGAATATCCTCACTCGTACGTTGCATGGCGATTGATTACGCTCCTTATGGCATCCGGGTGAATGCAGTTGTTCCCGGTGCGACGGAGACTCGCTTGATGTGGAGCAACGTTCCCGCCGAAGATATTCCGCGCATGCGTAGAGTCCTTTCTAAAGAGATTCCCCTGGGGCGCTTAGCACAGCCAGAAGAGCCGGCCCAGGCTGTCGCTTGGTTACTTTCAGAAGAATCTTCTTACGTCACTGGATCACATCTTATTTGCGACGGGGGTATTCTCGCAAAAGCATCCATCAGCACATGAGTACATTCGTTTAGAACGGTAATAGCGCTATGAAAATCGTGAAAATAAAAGCGGCGGGCTTGCGCGGCTGCACACCAGAAGGGGGATGGGCCAACGAGATAAAGCCCCAGGATTGCGTGCATACGCTCGTTGCCGTCTTTACGGACGAGGGCATTACCGGATGGGGATCGGTCTTCACCAATGACGGATTGGTGCAGGCGGCTCTGCAGGTTCTTGAACCCTTATATGTTGGTGAAAATCCCCAGGAACCAGAACGCGTGAGCGAGAAACTTCATGCGAACACGTTCTGGATGGGTCGCGGGGGGACGATCACCCACACCATCAGTGGGATTGACATAGCCATGTGGGACATCCTGGGCAAGACCACGGGGCAGCCGGTCGGCAGGTTGTTGGGCGGTTGCTACCGAAATCGTGTTCTCCCCTATGCTTCGCTGCTGATGCGCAAACCGGGCGCACTCGCAGAACATCTCATCGCGATCCGCGAGCAAGGCTTCCGGGCATTCAAGATTGGCTGGGGACCATTCGGCCGCCAAAGCGATGCGATGGATGAGCAGATTGTCCGAGCTGCCCGTGAGGCAGTTGGGTCCGAAGCCCTGCTCATGGTGGATGCGGGGGGCAGCGATGCGTTCTGGCATCGGTCCTTCAAATGGGCGGTTCGAACCGCCCGCATGTTGGCCGACTTCGGCGTCTATTGGTTTGAGGAGCCATTGCCTCCCGATAATTTGTCCAATTACGTGCTACTACGGCAAAACTCACCCTTGCCCATCGCGGGGGGCGAGGTTCTGACTCGGCGGCAATCGTTCGTCCCATGGCTCCAAGGTCGTGCGCTCGATATTGTGCAGCCAGATGTGACGAAAGTTGGCGGCATCAGCGAAGAGCGGAGGATTGCTTGGATGGCAGAGGAGAATGGTATTCGCTTCATTCCGCATGGATGGAACACTGCCGTGGGGCTGGCTGCTGACCTTCATCTTGCGTCCGCAAGCCGAGACACGGACATGGTGGAGTACCTCACCGGTTCTCCTTTTATCGATGACATTGTGGAGAACAAATGGCAATTGGATGATAACGGTATGCTGGTGGTGCCGAACGGGCCGGGACTGGGTATTTCCCTCAATCTTGACGCAGTGGAGAAGTACACCGGTCAAAGATTTAGCAGCTCGTAGCGACGCAATATCGGTGGTGCCTCATCCTGTCAGCCCCGTTATTTGCTGTTATGCCTGTAGAGCCTCCGAGTAGAGGAGACCTGGTAGAGCTGTAGGTTTTCTTTGGCTGTGTCCACCGTTTCCAGTTTCGGTCGCGGTAGGGATACCGATTGCTCGGCACCCCCCGCACAGACCCGTGCTGGCGCGTTTAACGCACACGGTTCTTACCTCGGATGTTTGGCGTCAAAGCGTTCAGTCGGGTACGGGTGAAGGATACAGACGTCAGGTAGCAAGCCTCCGAGTCGCTCCAGGAAGCGTTCCCAGGTCCAGCGGTTTCGTTGGCTTCGTCGGCGAATCTGACGCAGCCACATCCGAAGCACGTGAGTCCGGAATTGTCCCAAGCTCTTCTCGTTTCCAGGAACAGCATGATATTGGAAATATCCCCTCACCACTGCCGGCATAAATACTGCGCCAGGGCAGAACATCCCTTGTTCTTGTTCTTTTGTAGCCAGTCCTTGACCCTTGCGACGGTGTTCTTGCCGGATAAGAGTTCCAGAATGGTTAGGGCAGTTTTCATGCCCGTCTTAGTTATACTAAGCGCGGCTGATAGTTCATCATTATTCTACGGGACATGCGCAGGGCTAGGCCACCAAAGCGTGAGAATTACCGAGAAGCATTACGCACCGTGGGTGCGCTCGCGACAGGAACAACTGGAAGCGGATTTGGTTAACGCCTGGAGCCGCGATCCGCTCGTTCTCTTGCAAACTGGGGTACACCAGAAGTACGCGGAAAGGAGCGGCCCAACGACTCGTTCATCTTCAATAAGAAGGACTGGTGCCCGGGGTGGGAGTCGAACCCACATGAGGAAAAATCCCCGGAGGATTTTAAGTCCTCAGCGTCTGCCATTCCGCCACCCGGGCAGGGCAGATAAGAAAACGTAACATGCGCGGGGACTGGGCTCAATTCAAATCGCAGATCGGCGTCTGGAGCTGGTTGTTAGTTTTGAGTTTTTCGTAAGCGATCAAAGCTCTTGCCTGTTTTGTATTTCCCCATTGTATTTCAGACTTACTGTTTACGGTTGCCAGTGTGGTGTACCGGAAATAACCGCAAATAGTCCGAGTGTTCTTTGGGGCGGCGGAGAAATGCTGAACACAGAGTTCAGGAGAGAGCACAGAGGACACGGAGTGTAAAGAAACGGCGGAAACCATTTCAGGGTATCTACGGGCCGGGAAACTAGACGGACGGTGCGTAGCTCCGAAACAGTTTCCAGGGTCGTGTGTTCAGGCGAGCGGGTTTTTTCGTTTTGGCGTAAAATCTCTTGACCCGATCCGTAACGAGGTGCATCTAAAATTTGACGTTGAGCTGCGGGTGTCCTCCTGCCCGCGACAGGAGCTAATGTGAGTCAGCCGAAGAGCCAGCTGGACCTTGACCTGCTAAGCATCAATACCATCCGAACCCTGGCGATCGACGCGGTCCAACAGGCAAATTCAGGCCATCCCGGCGCCCCGATGGGTCTTGCTCCAGTGGTCTACGCTCTGTGGCAACGGTTCCTCCGCTACGACCCTATGGATCCCACATGGCAAAATCGTGACCGTTTTGTTCTGTCCGCGGGTCACGCCTCGATGCTTCTTTATGCCACGCTCCACTTGACCGGGGTGCGCGCAGTCAATACGCAAGGAAAAGTTACAAACGATGCTGCTGTGTCTATGGAGGAGATCAAACGCTTCCGGCAAATCGACAGCAAGACCCCTGGACATCCTGAGTCGCACATAACTTCCGGAGTGGAAACGACAACCGGGCCGTTGGGGCAGGGGGCGGGAAATAGCGTGGGGATGGCCATTGCCGGTAAATGGCTGGCGGAAAATTTCAATCGTGCGGAGATGGCGACCTCATGGAAGGACTAGCGTCGGAAGCCGCCTCCCTCGCAGGCCATCTGAAGCTGTCAAATCTGTGCTGGATCTACGACAACAACCACGTAACGCTTGACGGTCCCGCCGAATGGTCCTTTAGCGAGGACGTGATAGCGCGTTTTTCGGGCTACGGCTGGAACGTCACGCACGTCACGGACGCAAACGATTTGGACATGCTGGGCCGCGGCTACGAAAATTTTCTCAAATCGAAAGACCGGCCGACGCTCATCGTGGTGGATAGCCACATCGGCTACGGATCGCCGCACAAGCAGGATTCCTACGAAGCGCATGGCGAGCCGCTGGGCGAGGCGGAAGTCAAACTCGTGAAGAAAAACTACGGATGGCCAGAAGATGCGAAGTTCCTGGTTCCCGACGGAGTCTACGACCGGTTCAAGAACGGCGTGGGGAAGCGCGGAGCCGTGGCCCGCGCGGCGTGGAATGCAAAATACGAGGAGTACAAGAAACAGTTTCCGCAGCAGGCCGAACAACTGAACAGGATGCAGAGCGGCCAATTGCCGGACGGCTGGGACAAAGACTTGCCGAGCTTCGCCGCCGATCCGAAGGGCATGGCGACGCGCGAATCCTCAGGAAAAACGCTGAACGCGCTGGCGAAGAATATCCCGTGGCTGATTGGCGGATCGGCGGACCTGGCCAAATCCAACAAGACGAACCTGACGTTTGACGGTGCGGGAGACTTCTACCCGGATCAGTATCGCGGGCGCAACATCCACTTCGGAGTGCGGGAACATGCCATGGGCGCAATCGTGAACGGCATGACGCTGACGAAACTCCGCGCGTTCAGCGCAACGTTCTTTAATTTCAGCGACTACATGCGGCCGAGCATGCGCCTCGGCGCACTGATGGAAATCCCCGCGATTTACATTTTCACGCACGACTCGATCGGCGTGGGAGAAGACGGGCCAACGCATCAGCCCATCGAGCAACTGGCGTCCTTGCGCGCGATGCCGAACATGCTGGTTCTGCGGCCGGGCGATGCCAATGAAGTGGTGGAAGCCTACAAAATCATCCTGCAACATACTCATGGGCCCGCGACGCTCGTGCTGACGCGCCAAGCCATGCCCACGTTCGATCGCACGAAATATGCGCCCGCCTCAGGCGTCGCGAAGGGCGCTTACATTCTCTCAGATGCTCCGGGCGGGAAACCCGATGTGATCCTTATGGGCAGCGGAAGCGAAGTTTCTCTTTGCGTGGAGGCCGGCGAAAAATTGAATGCGGCCGGCATCAAGGTACGGGTCGTCAGCATGCCGTCATGGGAACTCTTCGAACGCCAGGAGGCCGCGTATAGGGAGAGTGTTCTCCCGGCGAGTGTGAGCGCACGGGTTTCCGTGGAGATGGCTTCCACGTTTGGATGGGAGCGCTACGTTGGCCTAAAGGGCAAAATCATCGGGATGCGCAGTTTCGGCGCATCGGCGCCGTTGAAGGACCTGTTGAAGAAATTCGGCATGGAAGCGGACAAGGTCGTGGCGGCGGCGAGGGAAGTCCTCGGAAAGTGAAACGGCAATGAAGATCGTGATTGGCTCGGACCACGCTGGATTTCAAATGAAGGCAGCCATGGGCGATTTACTGCGCTCGCTGGGACACGATGTGCTGGATGTCGGCGCGTTCAATGAAGACCCATCCGACTATCCAGACTTTGCTGAAGCCGTGGGCCGGGCAGTGCTGGACCGCAAGGCCGAGCGCGGCGTGCTCATCTGCGGCAGCGGGGTCGGGGCGAGCGTGGCGGCAAATAAGCTGCCGGGGATCCGGTCGGCGGTGTGCCACGATTCCTATTCCGCGCATCAGGGCGTGGAGCACGACGATATGAACGTGCTCGTGCTCGGTTCGCGCATCATCGGCTCGAAGCTCGCAGAGGACTTGGTGAAGGCGTTCCTGGCCGCAAAATTTACGAACGAAGAGCGGCACGTGCGGCGGCTTGGAAAAGTGAAAGCACTGGAAGCAAAGTTTGCGGCAGGCTTGAAACAGTAAGAAAAACGATTGGTATTCGAAGCGAGAAGCGCGCCCAGGGCGCTGAGGCGTACAATAAGATTTCGAAGCTTATTCGATGTGAAGGAGAACGAGTATGACGACTACGACGACCATCCCAACCATAGGCACCGGCCAGGGAGCGAACCCCCTGAAGGGGCTGCTGGCCTGCGGACAATCCCCCTGGATGGATTACATCCGCAGAGACCTGCTCACCAGCGGACAGTTGAAAAAGTACATTGAAAACGACGGCCTGCGGGGCATGACCTCGAATCCGGCGATCTTTGAAAAAGCCATCACGGGAAGCAATCTCTATACCGACATCCTGACCTCGACCGAGGCGAAGAAGCTCGATGCCAATGGCCTCTTCGAGAAAGTCGCGATTCGCGACGTCGAGGACGCTTGCGACATATTCAAGCCAGTGTATGCGGAAACGAAGCGGCGCGACGGTTACGTGAGCCTGGAAGTCTCACCGTTTCTTGGCTTCGACACGAAAGCCTCGCTCGCGGAAGCTCGCCGCCTGTGGAAGGCCGTGGATCGCCCCAACGTCATGATCAAGATTCCCGGCACGCCCGAAGGACTCCCCGCCATACGCCAGGCGCTCGAAGAAGGGATCAACATCAATATCACGCTCCTCTTTGCACAGTCCGCTTACGAGAAAGTCGCCGAAGCGTTTCTATCCGCCCTGGAAGATCGCGCTGCAAAGGGCTTAGACATCAGCAAAATCGCCAGCGTCGCCAGCTTTTTCGTCAGCCGCATCGATACCCTAATTGATAGCAAGATCGATGAGAAACTCAAGACTGCGACGGATGCCGGCCAGAAAGCCCTGTTCGAAAGCCTCCGCGGCAAGGTGGCGATTGCCAATGCCAGGCTCACTTACAAGAAGTATCAGGAGCTTTTTGGTGGCCCGCGTTGGAAGGCGCTCGCGGCCAAAGGCGCGCAGACTCAGCGTCTGCTCTGGGCCAGCACCAGCACCAAGAATCCAAAGTATCGCGATGTGATGTACGTCGAAGAATTGATCGGCGCAGACACTGTGGACACGATTCCTCCGGCGACCTTTGATGCCTTCCGCGATCACGGCAAGCTGCGCCACAGCCTTACCGAAAATGTCGAAGGAGCCGCGAAGACCATGGCGGACCTTGCCAAGGCAGGCATTTCGATGAAGGAAGTGACCGACAAGCTTTTGGTGGACGGCGTCAAGCTGTTTGCCGACGCCTTCAAGACCCTGCTGGATGCCGTGGCCAAAAACGCAGGGGTGCGTGCGTGAGTCTAAACCGCCAGACCTACAAGTTACCCGGTCCGCTTGCAGGGGCGGTTGCTTCATCGCTGGAAGAGTGGAAGAAGAATAATAAAGTAGCGCGCCTTTGGCAGAAGGATGCTTCGCTCTGGAGTGGCACGGACGAGAGTAATTGGCTCGGCTGGCTCACCATCACCGAAGAACAGCTCGCGCACACTGACGCTCTCAAGCAGATCGCCGAGGACGTGAAGAAAACGCGCTTCAAGCATGCGCTCTTGCTGGGCATGGGCGGCTCCAGCCTCTGTCCCGAAGTTCTGCGCATGACCTTTGGAAAGATCAAAGGTTTTCCCGAGCTGCACGTTCTCGATTCCACCGACCCCGCGCAAATTAAGGCCATCGAAGCGAAAGTGGACCTCAAGAGCACGATTTTCATTGTCTCGAGTAAATCGGGAAGCACGCTCGAGCCCAACATTTACAAGCAATACTTTTTCGAGCGCGTAAAGGCCAAGGTGGGCGAAAAAGAAGCCGGCAATCGCTTCATCGCCATCACCGATCCGGGTTCCAAGTTGCAGCAGGTCGCCGAAGCCGATAGGTTCCGCAAGATTTTCATGGGCGTGCCTGGCATTGGTGGCCGCTATTCGGCACTCTCCAACTTCGGCATGGTACCCGCCGCCGTGATGGGGCTGGATATTGCAAAATTCCTGAAAAACACCGAAGAGATGGTCAAGGCGTGTGGCGCTTCTTCTGCCGCCGATTCCAATCCAGGCGTCATCCTGGGAACCATACTCGGCGTCGCGGCGAATCATGGCCGGGACAAAATTACGATCGTCACGTCGCCGGGAATTTCTGATCTCGGCGCGTGGCTCGAGCAATTGATTGCCGAATCCACCGGAAAAATCGGCAAAGGCATTATTCCGGTTGATCGCGAACGCCTCGCCAAACCAGCTAGCTATGGCAACGATCGGGTTTTCGCCTATCTTCGCCTGGCATCGAAACCCAACAAGGCACAAGATGCCGCGGTTGCCGCGCTTGAAAAAGCCGGGCATCCCGTGGTGCGCATCACGCTGCCAAATACTTACAATCTCGGGCAGGAATTTTTCCGTTGGGAAATCGCCACAGCCGTCGCTGGTTCTATCATCGGGATCAACGCCTTCAACCAGCCTGACGTCGAAGCCAGCAAAATCGAAACCAAGAAACTCACCAGCCAGTACGAAACGACCGGAAGCCTTCCGCCGGAATCGCCTTTCTTCGAGGAGCAAGGTATCAAACTTTTCGCGGATGAAATGAATGCCGCCGCGTTGAACGGTGGCGCGAAACTTGCCGACGTTTTGAAAACGCATCTCTCGCGCCTCAGCGCGGGTGACTATTTCGCGGTCCTCGGCTACCTAACGATGAATCCCGCAAATGAAAAGACCTTGCAAACGATTCGGCACGCTGTGCGCGACAAGAAAAAAGTGGCCACCGTTCTCGGCTTTGGGCCGCGCTTCCTGCACTCCACTGGCCAGGCCTACAAAGGCGGTCCCAATAGCGGCGTTTTTCTGCAGATCACTTGCGACGATGCAAAGGATCTTCCGGTGCCCGGGCAGAAATACACCTTCGGGATCGTGAAAGCCGCGCAAGCCCGTGGCGATTTTGCCGTTCTTGCCGAGCGCGGCCGCCGCGCCTTGCGCGTGCACTTGGGGAAGAACCTGAAATCAGGGCTCGCAACGCTGGCCGGGGCCGTGCAAAAAGCAATCGCATAATACGCTGAACCATTTCTTTCACACAGAACGAGGAGCGCAGACGATGCAGCTTGGGATGATCGGATTGGGAAGGATGGGCGCCAACATGGTTCGGCGCCTGCAAAAAAGCGGTCACAAGTGCGTCGTGTATGACCGCAGCGCGGATTCCGTCAAACAACTGGAAGGTGAAGGCGCAACTGGAGCAACGTCGCTCGATGGTTTCGTCAAGAACCTGCAAAAGCCCCGCGCGATCTGGCTCATGGTGCCGGCGGCGGTGGTCGACGCCTCGCTACGCGATTTAGTGGGCCAGCTTGAAAAGGACGACGTCGTCATCGATGGTGGAAATTCCTACTACATCGATGATATCCGCCGCGCGAAAGAACTCTCGGCCAAGGGAATCCATTATTGTGACGTCGGCACCAGCGGCGGCGTCTGGGGACTCGAACGCGGCTATTGCCAGATGATCGGAGGCGAAACCGACGTGGTGAAGCGCCTTGATCCGATTTTCAAAACGCTCGCGCCCGGTCGCGGCAACGTCGATCGCACACCCGGCCGCGACAAGCTAGCTGGCACCGCCGAGGAAGGCTATCTTCACTGCGGCCCTTCCGGCGCCGGTCACTTCGTCAAGATGGTCCACAACGGCATCGAGTACGGCTTGATGGCGGCTTACGCCGAAGGCTTGAACATTCTCAAGCACGCCAACGCGGGCAAATCTCAACGCGAGGCCGACGCGGAAACCACTCCGCTACGGAATCCCGAACACTATCAGTACGACTTCAATCTCGCTGACGTCACGGAAGTGTGGCGGCGGGGCAGCGTCGTAGCATCCTGGTTGCTGGATCTGACTGCCATTTCCCTGCTCGATCAGCCGACGCTCGAACGCTTCTCGGGCCGCGTCTCCGATTCCGGTGAAGGCCGCTGGACCATCCTCGCCGCCATCGAATCGACCACGCCCGCGCCTGTTCTGACCGCATCTCTGTTTCAGAGGTTTACATCGCGCGGCGAGGACGATTTTGCGGGGAAAGTACTGTCCGCGATGCGCTTCCAATTCGGCGGGCACGTCGAAAAGAAGTCCGGCCATTAGTAGTAACGCAAAGCGTTTAGTACTAGAAGACAGAAAGTCCCAGCTATGATCCCGAACCACGCAGATTCGAATCCCACCGCAGCGCCCTGCGTGATGGTTATTTTTGGCGCGACCGGCGACCTGACGAAACGCAAATTGATTCCCGCGCTTTGCAATCTCTCTCAGGACGACCTTCTTCCGAAGCAGTTCGCCATTGTTGGCTTCGCCACCAACGACTACAGCACGGAGAGTTTTCGCAAGATGCTGGGCGAAGAGATTCCCAAGTACGCTCCTGCCCCGGTCGACCTGAAGTTCTGGGAAGGGATCGCCGAGCGCATCTATTACGTTCGTGGTGATTTTCAGGACACCCAAGCCTACCAGCGGCTGAAAGAGCAAATGGAACAGGCCGACAAGCTGCATAACACGCTCGGTAACAGGTTCTTCTATTTGGCGGTCGCGCCAAGGTTCTTCTCCCCTATCGTCAAAAAGCTGGGCGAATGCCGACTGACCAAGGAAGAAAACGACCGCTGGGCGCGCGTGATCATCGAAAAGCCCTTTGGCCATGACCTGGAATCCGCCAAACAGCTCAACCAGGAATTGAAGCAGGTTCTGACGGAGAACCAGATCTACCGCATCGACCACTATCTCGGCAAAGAGACCGTCCAAAACGTGATGGTCTTTCGCTTTTCGAACAACATCATCGAGCCGTTGTGGAACCGCAATTACGTCGACCACGTGCAGATCACCGCCGCGGAAACCGTCGGCGTCGAGCATCGCGGCGGTTTCTATGAAACCGCTGGCGCCTTGCGCGACATGGTGCCGAACCACCTGTTCCAGCTATTGACCATGACGGCCATGGAGCCGCCTATTTCCTTCGATGCCGATCAAGTCCGCAATAAACAAGCCGAAGTCCTGCACGCCATCCAGCCGCTCAACCCCGAAGATGTCTTGAAAAACATGGTCCGCGGCCAGTACGGTCCCGGCACGGTGGACGGCCAGCGCGTCGTTGGCTACCGCAGCGAACCGGATGTGGCGCCGGATTCGAATACGGAAACGTTTGTCGCGCTGAAATTGCAGATCGACAACTGGCGCTGGGCGGGCGTGCCGTTCTACCTGCGCACGGGAAAGCGGCTCGCGCAACGCACGACGGAGATCGTGATCCAGTTCCGCAGGACACCCTTCGTCCTGTTCCGCAACACCACGGTAAAAAATCTGGAAACCAACCGCCTGGTCATCCATATTCAGCCCGAGGAAGGCATCTCGCTCAGCTTCGGCGCAAAGGTTCCCGGATCGGTCATGAAGCTCGGTCTCGTGAATATGGATTTCGATTACTGCACCTATTTCGGATTGGAGCACAGCACCGGCTACGAGAGACTGCTGCGCGATTGCATGGCGGGTGATGCCACGCTCTTCCAGCGCTCGGACATGGTCGAAGCCGGATGGAATGTGATTCAGCCCATCCTGGACGTATGGCACGCTTTGCCCGCCCGTGGTTTCCCGAACTATGCGGCGGGTTCTTGGGGACCTATCGAGGCAGACGAATTGCTGGAACGCGACGGGCGCTCGTGGCGGCGCATCGGGGAAGAAGAAATTGACAAGCGCGGCCGGATCGCCGCTCCCGATAAAGCGGGAATCATCACCTGAGAGGAGCGCTTGTGGATCGTGAGATTCGAATCCTGGCGGACGGAGCGGCCATCGCAAGACGCGCTGCGCAGGAATTCATTCAAGCCGCCGTGGTCGCCGCGCGAGAGAAAGGCGCTTTCAGCGTCTCCCTCGCCGGAGGCTCCACGCCCAAAGCACTCTATAGCCTCTTGGTCATTGATCCGGCGCTCCGTTCGCAGGTCCCTTGGGATAAAATACAACTGTTCTTCGGCGATGAGCGCCAGGTCGGCCCCGGTCATCCGGACAGCAATTTTCGCATGGCGACGGAAGCGATGATTTCGAAAGCGCCGGTCAAACCTGAACAGGTCACACGTATCAGAGGCGAATATCCGGACGCGGAGCAGGCCGCGCTAGAATACGAAAGGGCTCTGCGCGAATATTTCAAGCTGAAGGACGGAGAATATCCGCGTTTTGATCTGGTGCTGGCGGGAATGGGCAACGAGGGCCACACGCTCTCGCTTTTCCCGGGAACGAAAGCTTTGCATGCGGATGGGCGCATCGCCGTGAGAAACTGGGTGGGCAAATTGTACGCGGAACGCATCACGCTCACTGCGCCGGCTGCCAGCAACGCCGCCCGAGTCATCTTCATGGTGACAGGCGTGGACAAAGCCCCCGCACTGAAGGCCGTGCTGGAAGGGCCGTTTGAGCCGGAACAATTGCCCGCGCAACTGCTCCAGCCGAAAAACGGAAAACTGCTCTGGCTGGTGGACACTGCCGCCGGCAGCATGCTTTCGTTAGGAATTCGAGAATAGTTGACTGCTTTGATGGTCACACTTGAAATAAGGAGAAAGAAATGGCAACCAGCACGATCCAGGGAAACATTCAGACTTATCTCGGCGCAAAGGCGGATTCCCTGCTGGGATTCAAGTCGCCAAAAATCGCCAAGGAGCGCCTGCATCTTCCCGGCCCGGACTTTGTCGACCGCATCTACGCCTCAACGGACCGCAATCTTCGCGTGCTGACAAATTTGCAGCGCATGTTTGGTCACGGCCGGCTCAGCGGTACAGGTTATCTCTCGATTCTGCCGGTCGACCAGGGCATTGAGCACTCCGGCGGAGCAAGCTTCGCCAAGAATCCCGATTATTTTGATGGCGGGAACATCGTCAAGCTGGCCATCGAAGGCGGCTGCAACGCCGTGGCTTCCACCTTCGGGGTGCTCGGCTCCGTCGCGCGCAAGTACGCCCACAAAATCCCTTTCATCGTAAAGATCAATCACAATGAGCTGCTGACCTTCCCGAACAAGGCCGATCAAATTCTCTTCGGCACCGTGCAGCAGGCCCACGACATGGGCGCGTCCGCGGTTGGCGCCACCATCTACTTCGGCTCCGACCAAAGCGCCCGCCAGATTGTCGAAATCAGCCAGGCCTTCGCGCAAGCGCACCAACTCGGCATGGCCACCGTCCTCTGGTGCTATCTTCGCAACAACGCATTTAAGAAGGACAAGGACTATCACCTCTCCGCCGACCTCACCGGCCAGGCCAACCATCTCGGCGTAACCATCGAGGCGGACATCATCAAGCAAAAGCTGCCGGAAAATAACGGCGGCTATGCGGCGCTCAACATCGGCGATTCCAGCTACGGCAAATTCGACAAGCGCATCTACACCGATCTCTGCAGCGACCATCCCATCGACCTGACGCGCTACCAGGTGGCCAACTGTTACATGGGCCGCGCAGGCCTGATCAACAGCGGCGGCGCTTCCGGCGCCAACGACTTCGAAGAAGCCGTAGCCACCGCCGTGATCAACAAGCGCGCCGGCGGCACCGGCCTCATCTCCGGCCGAAAAGCCTTCCAGCGCCCGATGAAGGAAGGCGTCCAGCTCCTCAACACCATCCAGGACGTATACCTTAGTCCCGAAGTCACCATCGCCTAGCGCCCAGCGCGGCTCTCGTATGGGCACGAAAGATCGTGCCCCCTCCTAGAGAAGGCGCTTCCCAAGCGCGGTAGGCGCGACACATGTCCTCTAGCTCTCAGTGGCCCAAAAGTTGGCTAGCTGTGTGCTCGTTTTTTGCGTTTACTTACGAGAATGAAAATGAGTGCCGCCAAAACCGCCGTAATCAGCCCGATAACCGCAATGAGGACCGGATGTCCATGTTGCGAGATGGCCTGTTAACTGCCCGGTTTGTTGGCAACTGATGGAAAAGAAATTTCCCACCGAGACAGTCCCCTGTATCTGCGGTAAGTACGTCTGGAAGGGCTAGTGCTTCGCGATGTCTTCCGCCATTTTGTCCAGCAATTCGCCCATCACATGAATTGCTGGGAGCGACGCATCCCGGTTCTTTCCGGGCTTTCCAGATGTTTCCTTGCCTTTCTTCGTTATGGCCGTGGGCCAGTGCTGAGAAATCGGAGTGCCTTGCTCGGAGTACGCAGCGGCATACACAACATTTGATTGCAGGTTGTGGGGCACTTTTTCCGTCAAGACGGTAGTGACCGTCGTCGTCGCTGATCGGTCATAGGTATAGTGCCACGTTGAGCCGTAGCTCGTCGTGAAAGTCCCGACTCCCGAGAGGGGCGACATGTCGGCCGAAGCAGATATGTTCTTCAGCGGGTCGATTTCAGAAACGGCCGGCGCTGAGGTGTAAAACACAACCAAGTAATTTTGTGCTCCGGGCATGGGCGAGTCAGAGAAACACATCCCTGGAAACCTCTTCTGATTCTTTTCGTACCAGTTCGCTGCCCACTCCGGAATGGCCAGAAATAGTTTCTCCTTATCCAGACTTCCTAAGGACACGTTTTTTGTGCATCCCGCTCTTTGCCCATCATTGAATCCATCTTCCTGAGCGCTAAGGTAAGAAACCACTTCTGGCGGGCGATCTATCTCCGGCGATGACGTCTGGGGCTCGACAAACAATCCTAGCTTGACGCTTTTCTGTGGCTCACTTGCTACGACTTCTTCTGCCGCCGGAGCTGCCACCGGACTTGCTTCGGGCTTCAGTGCTCCTGCCGATGCAAATACTTCCGTCTTCCCGTCCGACGGAGGCTCGGGAGTTATGACCGGTGTCGCCATAACCGTTGGCAAATTGGTTTCGGCTTTCACCGTAGGCACTGGCGCTTGTGGCGCTGCAAAAACTTCAGTCTTCGCTGCGGGCTGAGGCCCAATGGGTGTTACCGAAGCTGGTGTAATTGCTGCCGGGGTCTTTTCCGGGGCCAACAGAGACGCCGGCGCTTGTGCCGCTGTCAAGGCGTTAGTCTTCTGGCCAGGCTGAAGCAGCGTAGTCGTTGCCGTTTCTGGCGCAGGAGCCGTCGGTGCTGCCGTGAGTTTCACTTCAGTGGGTAGCTTCTTTGGCTCCACGATGTCTTCCCGTGCCGCGGCTGCTTGAGCTTGCGAATTTTTTTGATATGCCCGCGCAATATCTCCCAGGCCGGCATTGTGTTGCATCTCAAACCGTGCAGACTGCGGCGTTACGTTTGCTCCTGGCTCCGTTTCCGGCTCAGGCGCAGTGTCTGTTCGAGGTGTCGCCACGTCCCCTGCCGCGGTTGCTTCTGCTTTCGACTTTGACCGCAACGTCTCGGGCTCGATAATTCCCAGCAGGGCCACGCGGCTCTCCGTCCCGGCGGTTCTAGCGGAAGCTGGCGCAGGCGTCCGTACAACCTCTGGCGGGATTGCATTGGCTTTCACCTTGGATCGCAGCGTCTCGGGCTCGATAATTCCCAGGAGGGCCATGCGTTTCTCAGTTTCTGCGGTTTTTCCGGAAGCTTTTGTGGAAACTGACGAATTTGCTTTGACTTTAGCAGCCTTGCAAACCATTCCATTAACGAGAGCTTCGTCCGACCCTATATTATTACCTGCGGCCTCAAGAGTCCGGCAGTCCGAGAATTGCGTATTCTGCGCATAAGTCGGCGAGGGAATCAGCGCCACAAGAACAACTGCAAACGGTATGTATTTCATCGCCATTCTCCTCCTCACAGGATAGCTTTGCTGTGGAGTCCCCGGGGCGGTCAATTGGCCACACACACAGAAGATTAACTGGCCTCTCGGACAGGATCCGTTACACCCTGCGGAGCCGGCGGGTGCTCCGCTCAACCGGTTGGCGAAGGTAATTGAGCGGGGATGGCAAATCAGTTTACGGACCCGCAGAAAGCGTACATTTCGTGATACTTCCCGGTCTCTATCATGCTAAGGAGACCGTGGAATGATTTCTGCCCGGCGCCTGAAGCGCAGCATCGTAAGCCGATCCTTGAAACAAAAGCCAGCCTCGCGCATCACACTTCTAAACATGGGGTAAGGAGAAAATCGTGGCAAACAGGCTGGAAGGAAGGGTAGCGGCAATTACCGGCGGAAGCCAGGGAATCGGGCTGGCCATCGCGCAGCGGTTCGCGCAGGAAGGTGCGGACGTGGCCTTTTGCTACCGCTCAAACCAGGCGGGAGCGAAGGAAGTAGCCACCGAAATTCATACGCTGGGACGAAAAGCTGTTGGATTCCAATGCGACGTAGGCCGCGTTGCGGACGGGCAGAAATTCATCGCAGATTCGGTGGCGCAGTTTGGAAAGATCGACATCCTCGTCAACAACGCGGGACTCGAACGCCACGCCGATTTCTGGGACGCCACTGAAGAAGATTACGACGCGGTCCTGAACGTCAATCTAAAAGGTCTTTTCTTCATCACGCAGGCATTCGTGAAACACCGCATGCAGGCGAAGGCCGGCGGAAAAGTCATCAACATCAGCTCCGTGCATGAAGAGCTTCCCTTCCCGCATTTCACTTCGTATTGCGCAAGCAAGGGCGGCGTCAAAATGCTGACGCGCAACCTCTCCATCGAACTCGCCCCGCTCGGCATCACCATCAACAACATCGCCCCGGGAGCTATCGAAACACCCATCAACTCTAAGCTGTTGAACGACCCGGTCAAGCTGAATGCGTTGCTCGGAAACATTCCGCTGAAGCGGCTGGGCAAACCGGAAGATGTAGCGTCAATGGCGGCATTCCTGGCGAGTTCGGAATCCGACTACGCGACCGGAACGACTTTTTTCGTTGATGGCGGGCTGACCTGGAATTATCAGGAGCAGTAGAAAAGAAACCGGCCTTCCAGTGGTCTTTGAAATTTTTGCCGGTGCTATCTCGTTCAAGCACGAGTGAGCGTTGCGGCACGCGCCGCTCCCAGAAGTGTTTTCGCGTTTTCGCGAACGTTGCCTTTCGCGAAAACCGCGTTACCGGCGACCAGCAGCTCCGCCCCCGCACGCACCACATCACCGACCGTATCGAGTGCCACCCCGCCATCCACTTCGATGCGGAACGAAAGGCCAAGCTCTTCGCGGACTTCGGCGAGGGTCTTAATCTTGTGGAGAGCGCCAGGAATGAATTGTTGTGCCCCGAATCCCGGATTCACGGACATCACCAGAACGTGATGAACCATATCCAGCACTTCTTCCACCATGTGCACCGGCGTGGCGGGATTCAGCACCACGCCTGATTTGCATCCGTGTAACTCAATCTGTTGCAGCGTGCGATGAAGATGAACGCAGGCTTCCTGGTGCACGGAGATCCAGCTGGCGCCGGCTTCCGCAAAAGCAGGAATGAATTCGTCAGGGTGTTCGATCATTAGGTGGCAATCGAGGATGCTGTTGGGAAGAGCTTTCCTCAGCGAGGCCACGACCAATGGCCCAATGGTGATATTCGGCACAAAGTGGCCGTCCATCACATCGCAATGGAGCACCGTGCCCCCCCCATCGAGCGCCGCTTTCGCTTCTTCGCCCAGCCGCGCGAAGTTTGCGGAAAGAATCGAGGGTGCCAGTTCGATGGTCATGGGCAGCGAGCCGCTCCTTCCTTTCCTCGAAGAAAACAGATTATACGCGGAAGTTCTTCGATGCTTGCTGAAAAGTGTGACTCGAGAGAGAATCCGCTCGTCACCACGGAATCGTACAGCGTTTCTTGCTGCTCGCGCGTGCGAACTCAAGTAGCCGCATCACCTCCAGCGCCCGCTCCGGCGTGACCGCCAGCGACGCTCGCCCCAGGATCGCGTCGCGTACATTCGAATAATAATCCCGGTAGTCGCAGTTGGCCGGGGGAATGCGTCGCCGTTCGAACAAATCTCGTGAAGGAACGGTAAGTACGCCCCAATTTTCTTCGGGCTCGGCGCCCCATGCCGTGTCCTTGGGAATAAAACCGCGCCGCAGGTTGGCTTCTTGTGGGTCGAAGGTTTGTTTCACGAAACTGGCTTGCGTGCCGAAAAGGACGAAGCGGGGGCGCGGCGCGGCAGCAAGAATGCTGGATCGCAGAACCGCGCGCATGCCGTTCGAATAGTGGAGAGTGATATCAAAGGCATCGTCGGCGGCGGCGTTTTCACGCTCCGCTCGAACGTCGGCGGTTACGGCTTCCGGCAGGCCAAAAAGAACCAAGGCGTGATCGATCAGGTGCGGCGCGATGTCGAATAAGATTCCGCTGCCAGGGCGCGCGGCCTCACGCCAGGCGCCCGGCTTGAGTTGCGGACGGAAGCGGTCGTAACTCGTTTCGAAGCGGACGATGCGTCCAAGCGTGCCGACCTCCAGGAGCTGCCGGACGGCCTGAAAATCGCCGTCGTAGCGGCGGTTCTGATAGACGGTGAGCAGGCGATTGGCGTCCTTCGCAAACTGCACGAGAGAAACAGCCTCTTCGAGAGTTGTTGTGAACGGTTTATCGACGACCACGTCGCGGCCTGCCTCAAGGCACTGCCGCGCGAAGGAATAGTGCGTCTCGTTAGGAGTGGCAATCACGATGAGGCGTATCTCCGAAATCGAAAGTAATTCGTCCAGGCTCCTCACGATTCGAACGTCGGGATATTCCTCGGCTGCTTCGGTGCCGGTGCGTTGCAGAATGGCGGCGAGATGCAGACCAGGCACAGCGCGGATCACCGGCGCGTGGAACGCGCGGCCGGCGAGACCGAATCCTATGAGGCCGACTTCAATCATGGGAGACCATCATTCCGAAGAAGCGAATGCTAAAGAGTATCGAACTTTAGAATTCCAAGCAGAAGGATTTTCCAGAAACGCCAAGTTGCTTGAAAGGGCGGCGTCCTTCAGAATGACGGATCACCCATGAGCGAACAGAATTTAGTCACCACAGAAACACAGGGGCACCGCAACCTGCTCGTCTTGCTCTTCGCCGGCTTCGTGCTAAGCGGAATAGCCACTACGATCATCGGTCCGATGTTGCCGATTTTTATTCGCAGATGGTCTCTGGATGACGGGCAGGCTGGTCTTTTTTCTTCGATTCAATTCCTGGCGGCATTGGGAGGCACACTAGCATCCAGCGCGATTGCCACGTGGCGCGGATATAAGCCACCTTTGGTTTTGGGTTATGCGCTAATGGGAGGAGGTCTTGCGTGTCTGAACGCGAACACGCATGCTGTTGCTCTATTGGCTACCGCAGTTTTCGGTTTGGGCTATGGATTGATCACTCCGGGAACAAATTTGTTTGTTGCGGAATTGGGAGGAGCAAAGAGTGCGTCCCTACTGAACCAGCTCAATTTTGCGTGGGGCGCGGGAGCGATGGCCTGTTCCGCATTGATCGCTCTCGCGTTGAAACACAATGCACTCTCTATCCTGCTCGGGGGCACTGCCATCTTTGGTGGAATCCTTGTTGTTGGCCTGTCGATCGCTTCCTTCAGCGTTGAGAAGCACAGAGAGGATCCGAGCACCCCTGGAGCAGCACCCCCTGCCATTGCAATCAGTGTCACGATTGCAATGGCCGCCATGTTTTTTATTTACGTAGCGATGGAAAACGGCATCGGTTTTTGGTCCGCGGAGTACGCTAAGCGCGTGGCAAATGGCATCACAAGCATGACGACGCTAGCGCCGATGTTTTTTTATGCCGGCCTGACTTTCGGCCGCGGTGCCGCACCGCTAGCTCTAAAAAGCCTGCGCGAGAGAAAAATAGTGCTGGGCGCACTGAGTCTGGCGGCGGCCGCCACGACCTTGCTAATCGCGTCCAGATCGTTACCGGTCGCCACCTTGGCGGTTTTCCTGCTCGGACTCGGCTGCGCGAGTGTCTATCCCATTTTCATTGCCTGGCTCTCGCGGTGGTATGGAGCAAGCGCGAAAAAAATTGGCGGCATTCTTTTTGCGCTCGCATCTCTCGGAGGATCTGCAGGCTCCGAGTCCATCGGAGTGGTTTCCAAATTTTCTGGCAGTTTGCGAGTAGGATTGCTCGTGCCGCTGGCCTGCGCGGCGATTCTGATTTTCCTGACGCTTCTGCTGCGCCGGCAAACAACGGCCTGAGGTATTCTTAGCCCGTGCAGAACGCCGCATCCTCGCAACGCTCCCCCACGAACGGACTGCTGCTGGGGCTGGTGATC